>NZ_LBCB01000002.1:53360-121140 GCF_000980515.1 Akkermansia sp. UNK.MGS-1
TTGAAGGCCCTGCTGGATGCCGGAAGACGTGAAGAGGCCTGGGAAGGATGTCTCCAGTATGTCCTGGATAATACCGCCGCCGTGCGTTCCTGGCTGGGTTCCGACGCTTTTCCTGGCGTTGAATTCATCCTGCGGGATCATTATTTTAATTCCGGGAGCAGGAATACCGGGAAGATTTTGCAGCGCGCGCTGAACATCCACGGAGCCGGGCTTGTGGTGGACGGAATTGTTGGCCCCAAGACCCGGCAGGAACTACAGGACCAGCTGGCCGCCACGGGTGAAGCGGTGTTTTTGGTTGGGTTACAGGAGAAGCGTCAGGCGTTTTACCGTTTGTGCAAGCAGTTTCCAACCTTCGGGAAGGGCTGGCTGAACCGCTGCGACGACGCCTTCAGCGTTGCCCGTTCCTTAATTTAAGTTTGATGATAACATTTAATTATGGCTAAATTCTCCAACGTCACAATAACACGTGCGGGACGGTCTCATTTCGCTGCCGCCATGTCTGCTGGTTCCAGCATTGAATTTTCACACATTGAAATAGGTAATGGGCAGCCTCCGGCCGCGCCGGAAGATCTGACTTCATTGGTTGGGCCTCTTTCCCGGGTGAGTATTTCAAAAACTGACCATGTGGATGGCGTAGTAACGGTTCGTGGGACATTTGTCGCATCTGGCGTCACAGGAAATTTTTACTTGCGTGAAATTGGAGTTTTCGTCAAACCGTTTCAGAATGGCGGAGAGCCCGTGCTGTTTGCCTATGCCAATGCTGGTGAATTGGCTGATTATTTCCCGGATGCCGGAAGCAATACCGTTATGGAAGAGGTGTTGACCGTCTCTATTGTCATCGGCAATGCACCGGTCATATTTCAGGCTTTTGATCCTAATGCCCGTGCTACATTACAAGATATGGCGGATCTAGAAGATAAGCTTGATATTGAAACGATAAGAATAAATATCGAAGGATTGGGTAAAGAGACGGAGAATATTTCCAAGGCCATTGAAGAAGCAAAGGCAGGATTTGTCTCTAAAACAGGGGATAAGATGACCGGGAATTTGGAAGCTCCGAATTTCATCGGTCATTTAAATGGTTCAGCAGACCAGTTTTGCGGGTGGAGGTTTTTCACGGGGCTTGAAGAATTGAATAACTATGCAAAGAGCGACTTGCATGAATCATCCATGACTATTCCCAGTATCATTGAAAAGATGCCGGAACTGTCCCGTTTGATTCATGTGATGTCTCATGGGAATCAGAATTTACCTGCCGAAACTGGAATTCTGGAAATTCAGAAATTAAGGGGAACCCTTGTTCAGGCCATGTTTACCAGCTACGATGGCAGAATGTGGCGCGGCGGTATGTATTCGGGTACATGGACAGGTTGGGGCGGAACTGATGGGGTACCGACAGGCAGCCTTTCTTATTACGCTGGTCCTGTTGCTCCTGTTGGATGGATATTCTGTCAAGGTCAGGCAGTAAGTAGAGTAATTTATGGAGTACTTTTTTCGGTCATTGGTACTTCCTGTGGAGATGGAGACGGAAGCACCACATTCAATTTGCCGGATTGCCGCGGTTGTTTTATTCGTGGTCTTGATGACGGCGCGGGAATTGATTCAGGAAGACTTCTTGGTTCTCTTCAACAACAGGGGCTGCCGAACATTAAAGGTACGACGGGATCATACACTTTTGAAGCAGGAGCCCTTTCGGGCGGATACCAAGGCGCATTTAGGACTGGAAACGGAGCAAATGGCGTATGGAGTTGTCGGAAAGACAATGGATATGCTGTCCCGCTCTCTTTTGATGCTTCCAAATCTAATTCCATTTACGGCGCGGCTGATGAAGTACGGCCCACAAATATTGCCTTTCCAGTAATGATTAAATATTAGCTCCTATCGGGGCAAGAGGATTTATTTTCCAGTAGCGTTCTGCATCTTGTTTCGTGACAGCCGCGCGGTAATGTTTGAAGAGAACATCAGAGTTCTTCGTGTGTCCGAGATTTTCCTTCAGTTTGTGGACATCAGGATCTATCGCAAGAGAGTATGAGGCGAAAGAATGTCTTGCTGCATCATGGCGGTTTTGTAACCCGGCAGCCTTACGAACAATGGCAGATTTACGTTTCCAGTTTGTGGGTATGAGTTTGCCTGCCCGTTTGGCTGCTGGAATCGTAGAAAGGTAATCCTTCAAATTACCGTGTAGTTCAATGTTCCGAACTTGGTTTGTCTTTGCGATTGATGGTGGTACAGAAATGAAACCTTTATCGAGGTGGATGAGGTCCCAGGTCATCTTTTCCAGTTCTTCGGGACGGATTCCTGAGAAAAGCAAGAGGGAAAACGGAAGAAGTGTATCTCGGCAGTCCAATTTGAAAAGAGCGGGGACTGTTCCATCATCCGCAACCATAGGATGTGATGGATTTGCCGTTTTATACGATTTACAGCAGCACAAGAGGCGTTTTACTTCGTCTATGGTAAAGATATCCACTCCATCACTTTTAACTACTTTACGGCGCTCTATCAGATCAAATGGAGAACGTTTGAGCATTTCTTGTTTGACGGCCCAGGTAAATGCCGGGGCGATGACGGATAACGCGGAGTTGAAATAAGTTGCGCTTGGGAAGTTTTTTGAAAACCATTCTCGCAGTTCCGGAGCCTGAATATCGGCAATGTTCTTTTCTCCAAAATAGCTATCGAATTTTGTGGAATAGAACCGCCAGTTGGCAAGATGCTTGGCTGTCCAATGGCGCACTTCCGATACTGCTTCCTTGTACTTTGTGAGTAAATCCTTGGTGGGAATACCTATCATTCGGGCCTTACGTTGCTCTATCGCCAGACTGGCAGCTTCCACGAGGGAAATCTCTGAACCATTGTCTTTAATCAGTTCAAGGGCTTGAAAGGCATCCTTGAACTGGTCTGGATTCAGCGAAACAATAGCTCTGGCAGCATTAAGCAGTGAGGTATTCAACTTATGTTCCGCCAATAATTCCAGGGCCTGTTGGGCGTCTTTGACTTGTCCTGGTCCAAGTATGGTACCTAAAGTCAGTTCTCCATTGGCAAACTTTTCTCTGAGCAGGGCTTGTTCTTCTTCAGCCTCAGCTCTTGTTTTGTAGTACAAGTCGGTTTTTTTTCCTGATGCTGCAAATCTGGCCGGTATTCTGATCCTGTAGAGAATTTTGCCCCCACGCTGCATCTTGAAGATGGTAAATCTGAGAGGTTTGCTCATATGATTTTGTACCCTTTATACCCTTTAAGGGGGCAAATTCAATCAGTATGACACCATTTATTCACCTTAGTGAACGATATTCACATTAGTGCAGGATATCGGCAAAACGGAATTTTTAATGTAGGAAATTGATTGATATTCAATATTTAGCCGATAAAAAAGCCGCCCGGAGGCGGCTTGGAAATTGGTCGAGCTGACAGGATTCGAACCTGCGACCTCTTCGTCCCGAACGAAGCGCGCTACCAGCCTGCGCTACAGCTCGTTGTTTGTGGTGCGGCGAAGTCTAAGGTTGAAAGATGGGTTTGTCCAGTTTTTTTTATTCGCCACGGCACTTAGTTGTGATACGGTGCCGGGGTTATGATGGATATGCTGGTGCGGCTGTATGATTTGCCCGATATTGAAGAAGACCTGAGGAGGCTGGAGAGGGAAGGTTTTTTGATTCGCCGTCCGGGTGCTTACGAACGTCATTTGGTAGCTGACTGGGTTGGCCGGAATTTTTCTCCCAAGTGGGTAAGTGAGGCGAAAGTCGCGTTTGGCCGCCAGCCCATTTCCTGTTATATTGCCACACGGGAGAAGAAGATTCTTGGTTTTGCCTGTTACGATGTAACGGCTCGCGGTTTTTTGGGCCCCATGGGGGTGGCGGAAGAGGTGCGCAGAAGCGGATTGGGCACCGTGCTATTGATTTCCGCCCTGAAAGGTTTGCGGGAGCTGGGGTATGCATACGGTGTCATCGGCGGGGTTGGTCCGGCTGATTTTTATGCCCGGGCTGTGGGCGCGATGCCTATTGAAGGGAGCTCTCCCGGCATCTACATGGATATTCTGCCGGAACCATAATTCCGCCTGTTGTGGAATTCATTTCCATTTCTGATGGTTTCTTTTCCGGACTGTCCGGAGAATGTAGCCGGAAGTAGTTATTTTTTATATCCTACCGGATGACAGAGCATGGGTGTTTGGAGAGAGGTTAGTTTCAGGGCCTTTGCCAGGGCATCCTTGTTCATGCTGGCGCGCGGATAGGTAGCCAGTCCCGTCCCGGAGCAGAACAGGGAGATGTTCTGGGAGACAATGCCGGCGTCCATGGCAGCCCAGGGTTCCGCCGTATCCGTTACAAGAATGAGACATATGGGGGCATCCGCCGGGCGCACGTCCCCATCGTTTACGGGAATCATGGCGTGGGCCTTGTGGTCATAGAGGTAGGAGGCGTTTTTAGTGCATATATAAATTTTAACGTCCTGGCGGTTCATGGCGGACGGGGCTGTACGTTTGCCGGATTCCTGACGGTTGATGCCATTGGCCGCCCAGAGCAGGTCTGATAAATCTTTTTGGGATAGCGCTTTTTCAGAAAAGCTCCGAATGGATTGACGGTCGGACAGGGCTTTCATGATCGGAGCCCCCCGTTCCAGGTCCGGCTGGTCCAGTTTGACGGTATCCGCGGCGTGAAGGAAGGCTGTTCCGGACAGCCCCGCTGCGAGCAGGTAAAGGAGGTTTTTTTTCATGGTTTTGCGGCAGGAGTGGTTGATAGATGCAGGTATTCCTGCATTTTCCCATTAGCCGGAATTTAACATGGGACGGAAGTGCTACAAGGTTTTTGTGCGCTCGTTTTCTGCCGCCGTCCAGAGGGGCTCCTCAGGTTCCGTAAAAAATCGGGAGGAGTTTTTCAAGAAAAGCCTTGAGTTCTTGTGTGAAACTGATATTGAAAGCAACCGATTTTTCGCCCGGCGGGGGAAGGCGCCCCGATTGCCCGCCGGTCAATAAGGGGCCATGAGAAAGATCGTTAATACTAACTCATCAACCATTTAAATGAGCACAACTGAACTGGCGGAACTTATTGACAGCAAGTTCCGCGAATTGCGTGAAGGTTCCATTGTTACCGGAACCATCCAAGAAATCCGTCCCCAAGTCGTTTTGGTGGACATCGGCTACAAGTCCGAAGGCGCTATTTCCATTTCCGAGTTTGAAGACGAGGAAATCGAAGTGGGGGACCAAATTGAAGTCCTTTTGGAACGCCTCGAAAACGACGAAGGCATCGTCGTCCTTTCCAAGGAAAAGGCCGCCCATAAGCAGAACTGGGATAAGATCGTGGGCGTGTACCGCGATGGCGGCCTGGTTAAGGGTAAAGTGAAGAGCGTCGTCAAGGGCGGTCTTATGGTCAATGTTGGCGTGGAAGCTTTCCTGCCCGGTTCCCAGGTGGATATTATTCCTCCTCGCGACCTGAACGAGTATGTTGGAAAGGTTTACGAATTCAAGATCGTCAAGGTAAATGACGACCGTAAAAATATCGTCCTTTCCCGCCGTGAGGTGATTGAAGCCGAACGCGCCGACCAGCGCCAGCGCTTCCTTGAAACCGTCAAGGAAGGCGACAAGGTGGAAGGTATCGTGAAGAATATCACGGACTTCGGCGCTTTTGTCGACCTCCGCGGCATGGACGGCCTGCTCCATATCACGGATATGAGCTGGGGCCGCGTGAACCATCCGAGCGAAATGCTCCATATCGGTCAGTCCCTGGAAGTCGTGATTCTGGAAGTGGATCGCGAAAAGGAACGCGTTTCCCTGGGCCTGAAGCAGATGACAGACAACCCCTGGGCGGATATCGAACGCAAATACCCGATCAATTCCCATGTCAAGGGCCGCGTGACCAAGCTCCTGCCTTACGGCGCCTTTGTGGAATTGGAAAAGGGCGTGGAAGGCCTGGTGCACGTTTCCGAATTGTCCTGGGTCAAGAGAATCACCCGTCCGAGCGATGTATTGAAGCTGGACCAGGAAATCGAAGCCGTGGTTCTTTCCATTTCTGTGAAGGAACAGAAGATTTCCCTCGGTGTCCGCCAGTTGGAAGACAATCCCTGGGCGGATATCGAATCCCGTTTCCCGATTGGTACCGTCATCAAGGGCCAGGTTCGCAACCTTACTCCCTACGGCGCTTTTGTGGGACTGGAAGAAGGCATCGACGGCATGATCCACGTGTCCGATATGAGCTGGACCCGCAAGATCAATCATCCCTCCGAAGTTCTCAAGAAGGGCGACGAAGTGGAAGCCATCGTTTTGGAAATCAAGAAGGAGGATCAGCGCGTCTCCCTTGGTATCAAGCAGCTTGAGTCCGATCCGTGGGAATCCATCAATGACCGCTTCAAGGTGGGCGATATGGTGACTGGCCAGGTGGCCAAGATTGCCAGCTTCGGCGCCTTTGTGAATCTGGACGGCGATATTGATGGCCTGATTCATATCTCCCAGTTGAGCGAAGACCATGTGGAACGCGTGAAGGATGTGATCAAGGTGGGTGATGAAATCACTGCCCGCGTGATCAAAGTGGACAGCATCGAACGCCGTATCGGCCTTTCCATCAAGGCCGTCAATTACGACACCGAACAGCTCCGCCGCGAAACCGCTTCCTTTGAAGCCCTCCGCCCGAGCAGCGATATGGTGGGTCTGGAACACGCCTTCAATCTGGCTACCCGTGAAAACGAAGAGTGGAGCCCTTCTGAAGAGAAGTAAGCCCGTTTTTGTATTACGCTGATTAATTTAACCGCCGCGAATGGTCATATTCGCGGCGGTTTTTTTCTCATTCCAAAGAAGTCTGGAAAAAATCTTGAGTTAGTTTCCACTAAAGTATTAACTTTCATTTTATACCATGTTGGAGCTGACCAAGAGCAATGAGGATTATCTGGAAGCTATCGGGTTGCTGTCTGAAAAGAACGGGACGGCCCAGGTGAGGGATATTGCAGAGATGCTTAAGGTAAAGATGCCTTCCGTTACATCTGCCGTCAAGCAACTGGCGGATATGGGACTGGTGGAGTATACGCAGTATGCTCCCGTCAAGCTGACTCCCCAAGGCCGCAGAATTGCCGGGAAAATTATTGTCAGCCACGGTATTCTGTTTGATTTCCTGCGGGAGGAATTGGCTCTCCCGGAAGAACGCGCCAATGAAGTGGCTTGCCAGATAGAACACATCATGACTTTTGAGGAGATTGAAAAACTCAGGTCCTGCCGGATCCGCCCTTTTGAGGGTGGAGAGGAAAATTCCGCCAAGTAGCATGGCTCCGGGCTCTCTTATGGGAAGCCGGGGATATGGAGGGCCGAACCACATTCCGGAAAGAGGGGGAAGGGCAGAAAACGGTGATGTAAGGTAAGGGAATGAGATAAGATTTTTGTCTGCTGTTTTTCCCATGGGGCATTGAAATGGGGAAGAGGATTTGGTTTCGGAAGTATTCATTTCCTGTTAGATGTTCTTCCTGCGGAAGAGGAGCGGTTTTGTTCAGCGTGCGGAGTTTTATTATTCTTGGAAATGGCCCGGTGCAAGTCGGAGTAAAAGAGGATGACTGGGAGAAACGGCATTTTGCCCTTTTCCGTCCAGGTAATTCGTGATAGGTTCCCGCGCATGGATCCCCATATCGCTGCAGATCTCTCGGCGCTCGACACGGCTGTCCTGCATAGCCGTCTTTCCGAGCTCGGGAGCTATCTTTGACCTGGACGGCATTCAACAACGAGTAGCCGAATTGGATGAACGCATGAGCGCCCCGGATTTCTGGGATGACCAGAATGCCGCACGGGCGCTGATGGCGGAGGTGAATCCCCTGAAACACAGGATGGAGGCATTTTCCGCACTGAAGTCCCGTCTGGAGGATATTGACGCTGCTATTGAGCTGGCTCAGGAGGCGGATGACGATGACCTGGGCCGGGAGGCTGTGGAAGAGTTTGCCAGGTGGCAGAAGTCTCTGGCGGATTTTGAATTGCTGACCCTGCTGAACGGACCGCAGGACCAGGCTTCCTGTTATGTAACCATCCACGCCGGGGCCGGCGGCACGGAAGCCTGTGACTGGGCATCCATGTTATTGCGCATGTATATCCGCTGGTGTGAGCGCCGGGGATTTTCCGTGACGTATTTGGAGAGTACGGACGGGGATGACGCCGGCATTCGTTCCGTGACATTGAAGGTGGATGGAGAGTATGCCTACGGATATTTGAAGAATGAACGCGGCATCCACCGGTTGGTGCGCATTTCTCCCTTTGATTCCGCCGGGAAGAGACATACTTCTTTCGCTTCCCTGGACGCGACGCCGGAAGTTTCTGATTCCATCAATATTGAAATCCTGGACAAGGATTTGAAGGTGGATACCTACCGTTCCGGCGGCAAGGGCGGCCAGAACGTGAACAAGGTGGAAACCGCCGTGCGTATCACGCATATTCCTTCCGGTGTGATCGTGGCCTGCCAGAATGAGCGCAGCCAGCTTCGTAACAAGGAAGAGGCTATGAATATGCTGCGTGCCAAGCTATACCAGATTGAGGAAGACAAAAAGCAGGCGGAAGCCGACCGCCAGTACAGTGAGAAGGGAGACATCGGGTGGGGCAACCAGATCCGTTCCTATGTTTTCCAGCCTTATCAAATGGTGAAAGATTTGCGCACAGGCGTAGAGTCCGGCAATATTCAGGACGTGATGGACGGCAACCTGGATCCGTTCATTGAGGCCATGCTGCGCGGCCATAAGCGTGAACGCTGATGTTTTTTTCTTATGGCCGCCAAGCTGACGATTGACGTTTTGTCCCTGTTCCCGGATATGGTGGAAGCCCCTCTGGGCGGCAGCATTCTGGGAAAGGCCCGTGACAGGGGATTGTTGGAGATACGCTGCCATAATATCCGTGACTGGACGACGGACAAGCACCGCAAAACGGACGATTACCTTTGCGGAGGGGGGCAGGGCATGCTGCTGAAGCCGGAACCTATCTTTGCCGCCGTAGAGGAACTTCGCCGGCGGGAAACCCGCGTTGTGCTGATGACTCCTCAGGGCCGTACGTTCAACCAGTCATTGGCCGCGGAATTGGCTGCCTCCGGAGGCCATCTCATTATCCTCTGCGGTCATTACGAGGGGGTGGACCATCGTGTAGTAGAAGAGCTGGTGGATATGGAATTGTCCATCGGGGACTATATTCTCACGAACGGGGCCATTGCCTCTGTGGTGGTAATTGACGCCGTAGCGCGCCTGATTCCCGGCGTGCTGGGGGATGAGCGTTCTTCCGTGGAGGAATCTTTTTCCAACGGTTTGCTGGAGGCTCCCGCCTATACTAAGCCGAACGTGTTCCGGGGCCTGGCTGTTCCGGAGATTTTGCTGGGCGGCAATCACCCCGCCATTGAAAAATGGAAGCACGGGAAGTCTCTGGAGCGTACGCGCCTGAACCGTCCGGATTTGTGGAGGAAGTGGCTGGAATCGCATCCGGGGGATGCCACAGAGTGATATATTTGGCTATTGCGCCAAATTTCTCTTGCCAAGTTCGGAACCTTCCGTTATAAGATCCCGCCTGCCACTGAAAGGGTGGTGTAAAGTATTTTTCTGAACCTTTTACAAACACAAGATCATGTCCAAACATTCCAGCCTCAAAGCAACCGGTACCGTAGGCGGCAAGCGTTCCGTCCTGAAGCGTTTTGAACGTGTCAAGCTTCTGAAGGAACGCGGCGAATGGAAGAAGGGCCAAAGCCCTCTCGGCCTGCCGAAGACCAAGCATGAAGCTTAAGCTTGTCTTTATCCTCTCCGGAGAGTTTCCCGGCGGAGTTTGCACGGCAAGTCATTTTCCTAATACAGGAAGCCTCTCGGATGTCTATGAACCGAGAGGCTTTTTTCTTCCGGCAAAAGAAAGCCTCCTCTTTTTGAGGATGTGAATTGCCGTAATATAAACAATACAAAATCATCCGCTGAGATAGCGGACATTATACCAATATGAGTGAAGAACAACATGGCTCCGAAGAAAACGGAGGTATCCGCATTAATAAATTCCTGGCTTCCTGCGGCATTGACTCCCGCCGGGTGGCCGACAGGCTGATTGGGGAAGGACGTGTGGAAGTGAACGGGAAGGTTATCGATACGCCTGGGATGAGGGTGACGGAGAAGGATTTCGTGAAGGTGGACGGCCGCCATATGACCCCTATGGAAGAGGTTGTGGTGCTGTTGAACAAGCCCCGCGGGTATGTGTGCAGCCGCGAAGCGCAGGGAGCCATAGGTACTGTTTACGACCTGCTGCCGCCGCGCCTGCGCCATCTGAATTATGTGGGACGGCTGGATGCCGATTCCGAAGGTCTTCTGATTATGACGAATAAGGGGGAATTGACCCAGGTTCTTTCCCATCCTACCGGCGGCATAGAAAAGGAGTACTGGGTGACGGTAGATCAGAATTTTGATAATTCCGTACTGATGCAGTTTTTGCGCGGAGTACGCATTCCGGAGGGAAATGCCAAGGCCAAATATGTTTGCCGCGCTTCCGCGCGCCGTGCCTGCATTGTTTTGGAACAGGGGTTGAAGCGTCAGGTGCGTCAAATGTTCCAGTGCCTGGGCCTTCGTGTCCGCAAGTTGGTGCGCGTGCGCATCGGCTCCCTGTGGGGAGGGGACTTGGAACCCGGGGGCTGGAAATTCCTGGATGATGCGGACGTGGCTCTGTCACTGAAAAATCCTCCCCGCCAGCGTAAATACCTGGGTGCTTCCCAGCTTGTCGCCGGGGGGGGCGCCAAGGGTGAGCAGGGCGGAAGAGGCGTTGATTCCGATGAGGATTATGTGTTTAATCCGGAAGATTTTGAAGCTGGCGATTCTTATGAACCTACTCCGGAAATGAAGACTCGTTTTGTGGAGACGGAGGATGAACGTGAAGTCAAGGAAGATGGATATTTCCGGGGAGATTCCGGCTTCCGTTCCCGTGACCGCCGCGGAGATTTTCATCGTCGTGGAGATGGCTTCCGCGGCCGCTGCGGGGATGGGGCCCTGCGCCGCGAGGCCGGTTTCAAAGAAGAGCGACGTAAAGGAGGGTTCCAACGCCGTGAAGGCGGCTTTGGAAGAGACCGCCGCGAAGGAGGTTTCCAGCATCAGGAGGGAGGTTTCAGGGAAAACCGTCGTGAAGGAGGATTCCAACGCCGTGAAGGCGGTTTTGGGAGAGACCGCCGCGAAGGAGGTTTTCAGCATCAGGAGAGAGGTTTCAGGGAAAACCGTCGTGAAGGAGGGTTCCAACGCCGTGAAGGCGGTTTTGGGAGAGACCGCCGCGAAGGAGGTTTCCAGCATCAGGAGAGAGGTTTCAGGGAAAACCGTCGTGAAGGAGGGTTCCAACGCCGTGAAGGCGGTTTTGAGAGAGACCGCCGCGGAGGAGGTTTTCAGAGGCGTGAAGGCGGGTTTCGTAAGCCGGGCTTTGGAGGCAGGTCCTCCAGCAGTTTTTCCCGCGGAAACAGGGGCCATTAATGAATGACTTGTTCCGGTATGAAGAAACATTGCAGATGGTGGCTTTTTGCCGGATTGTGGGGACTGTCCCTCGTTCAGCATCCACTTCTTGCTTCTCAGAATATTTCCTCTCCGGAGCCTGCCGGGGAGGGAAATTTTGAGGCTTACTTGTCCGGTCTCCGCGAAAGAGCTCTGAATGGGGATCCAGCTGCCGCCCGGGAGCTGGCTGTGCATTATGACGTGGAGGGTAATGCTGCGGAAACGTCCAAATGGATGTCCGAGTATGTTTCCTTGGCAGAGAAAAGGGCCAATAACGGAGATGTGGATTCCATGCTGGATTTGGGCAAGCTGTTTTATACAGGCAGCCGCCTGTACCCAAAGAACCTGGAAAGGGCCCGGTACTGGTTTACCCGGGCTGCTGACAGCGGTAATGCCGCGGCACAGTACCAGGTGGCTGTAATGGCTTCCCAGGGAGCAGGAGGACCGAAGGATGAAGCAACGGTAGCCCTTTATTATAAAAAATCTCTCCAGACGTGGAAGAAAGAGGCGGATGACGGTGATTCCAAGGCGGCGTTATGGGCTGCCCTTGTTTATGAACGAAAGCTGGTTCCGGACAGTTCTCCGGAAAAGTCAGTCCCATATCTTCTTCAAGCAGCGGAAAGCGGCAACCTGACAGCACAAGGCCTTCTGGCATTTAAGTACCGGGATGGGCTGGGAGTGCCGCAGGATGCGGCCAAGGCCGTAGAATGGTTTGAGAAAGCGGCCTCCCGTAAAGATTTGGGAGCCGTGATGGAACTGGGCATAATGTTCCGGGACGGCAAGTATTTGCCCCCTGACCGGGAAAAGGCCTTCCATTGGTTTGAAAAAGGGGCGGAATGGAAGGATCCGTACAGCATGGCTGCCCTGGCGGATATGCTGCTGGAGGGAACTCCTTCCGCAGAACAGGCGGCCCGGGCCCTGGCTCTGTATCGTGAGGCTGCCGCCGCCGGTTATTTCCCTGCGGCACTAAAGGCCGCGGAGTTGCTCCAGAACGGGAAGGGCGGGGAACTGGATGCGGATGAGGCCTACAGGCTGCTGCGGCGTGTGGCGGATGCTACAGGGGATCCCAAGGCCATGTACATGCTGGCCCAGGTATATTATACACGGGGTGATGAGGCTCAGGGAGATTCCCTGATGAAAGCATCCGCCCAAGCTGCCTATTTGCCGGCCATGAACCGCATGGCGCGTCTCCATCTTCTGCCGGACAGTTCACTGCCCTGGAATCCGGTTTTATCCTATTATTATTGGAACCAGGCTGGAGAAATGGGGGATGAAAAGGCGGCTTCCGCCGCTTTTTGGCTGTTGTGGGGCGGCTCAGGCATCTTTTTGCTGGCAATATTTATTATTGTCTGGCGTTTTCAGCGTTTTGCCGCCAGAAGGCTTGCGGAACAGCAGAAACAGGAACGGGAGGCCTCTGATGACGCATGAAGCGTATTATGAGGTATCCGGCATGAAAAAAATCTGTTAAAAATACTGTAGTACTCCATGATGAACATGTTAGCTATTTTTGGACTGGGAACACCGGAGATTATCGCCATTCTGGTGATTGTTTTCCTTTTGTTCGGCGCAAAGAAACTTCCGGAATTTGCCCGCGGACTGGGCAAGAGCCTGGGAGAATTCAAGAAGGCCAAATCTGAATTTGAAGAAGAACTGCTGAAGACCGAGAAGGAGACCATGAGTGATGCTTCCGCCTCCAAAACGGAGGTCCGGCCTTCTTCCGAGCTTTCCCAGCCCATTGACGTGGAGGTGGAGAAGACAGCGGACTCCAAACCGGAGGACAAGTAATTTTTTGTAATTGAACGGCATTATGAACAGGGCGGGAATTTCCTGTCCTGTTCATTTTAGCTGAAAGGCTTCATTAAGATTAGGCGGGACTCTTTTTGCCGGCCGCTTTTTTCAGGAGGCGGGTTGCAATCAGAACGGAATGTTTTCAGAATAACCTGCAGGTTTTATTTTTGGCAGTGATACCGGAGGGCTCTCCTGGATGCGGGTATTCCGGCGTGCATTCGTGATGGAGCATGTGCCTTGCGAAGGGGAAGTTTTTGACGGATGCATTTTTACGGAAACCGCAACCCGGGCGGGAAAGAAGTGCAATTTCATGTTCACAGGAATACTGTACAGAAGGAGGAATGGTGCAGTTTATTGGTTTTTCTCTTTTTATGGCCTGGAAAAAAGAAAAGGCATGGATTTTGCGGCTGATGTTTCCCGTCTTTCAAAGGGTATATTGAATGAAAGGCTTCAGGTATTGATCTCTTGCGTTGCCCGCTGGCTTGTTGTACACATGTATTAATGAAAATTCATTTTTGCGGTGCAGCGGGAACGACGACGGGCTCCCAGCATTTGCTGGAGGTGAACGGGTGCCGGATTCTTCTGGATTGCGGCATGTATCAGGGGCGGCGTGAGGAGGCATGGCATATCAATAAGGATTTCCCCTATTTTTCCCCGGCGGAGGTGGATGCGGTAGTTCTGTCCCACGCTCATATTGATCATTCCGGCAATCTTCCCAATTTAGTGAAACAGGGGTTTCAGGGAAATATTTACAGTACATTTGCAACCAGAGATCTTTGCCAGCTCATGCTGGCGGACGCCGCCCGCATTCAGGAGCACGACTGCGCATTCATCAATAAGATGAACAAGCGCCGCGGTATTCATCAGCCGGATGTTTATCCTACTTATTCCGAACAGGATGCGGAGCGGTGCATGCGCCAGTTCGTGAATATCGGGTATGACCGGCCCATTCCCGTTGTTCCGGGGGTGACACTCACGTTCTATGATGCGGGCCATATTCTGGGCGCTGCGCAAGTGTGCCTGGATATTGAGGACAGGGAAGACGGGCGGAAGAAGCGTTTCCTGTTTTCCGGGGATGTGGGGCGGGGAGATAACGAATTACTGCGCGATCCCGTCCCTGTTCCGGATGTGGATATTTTGCTGATGGAGAGCACTTACGGCGGCCGTTTCCATGAGGCCCCCTCCCGTGATGACGAGACGTTCTGCCGGGCTATCAAGGAGGCTCTGGAATTAGGAGGCCGCGTTTATATTCCGGCTTTTGCGGTGGAACGCACCCAGCAGCTGCTTTATCTGCTGAACAGGGCCTACCATGAAGGCACTCTGCCCTTGTTGCCCGTATATGTGGACAGTCCCATGGCAGTGGGTGCGACGGAAATTTTCCGCATTCATCCGGAGTGTTTCAATAAGGAGGTTTATGATTTCCTGTTCCGGGAGAAGGATCCGTTTTGTTTTGAACAGCTGCGTTTGATCCGTTCCGTGGGCGAGTCCCAGGCTTTGAATAAAATGAACGGGCAGGCTATTATTATTTCCGCCTCAGGAATGTGTGAAGCAGGGCGCATTCTTCACCACCTGGCGAATAACATCGGCGATCCGAAAAATACGGTTCTTTTTGTAGGCTATTGTGCGGAACATACACTTGGCCGCAAGATTATGGATGGGTGGAAAGAGGTTCCCATCCTGGGTAAACAATATCCTGTCCGGGCCAGAATACGGGAGATGGATTCCTTTTCCGGCCATGCGGACCATGGAGAACTGCTGGAGTATTTTGACAGGACCGGGGGGCCCAAGAGGAATATCATTCTGGTGCATGGGGAGGAGAAGGCTACCCAGGCTCTAGCGGGGGCGCTCCGGGAGCGTCAGGCCAATCCCGTTTCCATCGCGCAGTTGGGAAGCGCCATGGTGCTTTAATGTTCCGGAATATAGAATTTCTGCAGTATCTGCACGCATTCCGGGCTTTCGTTCTCAGGTTTTGTGTTCAACGGCGGATACATCGGCAGCCTTCCAATCAAGTCATGACGTCGGGATGGCTGCGCTGGCCGCTTGACCCGGTGTGTTTACGGGGCTAGCGTGCGGATATGTCTTCATTATTTATTGAATATCCCAAATGCACGACCTGCCAGAAAGCAAAGAAGTGGCTTGATGAGCAGGGAATTTCTTATGAGGATCGCCATATTGTGGAACAGAATCCCACGGCAGAGGAACTGCGGAGCTGGATTGAAGGGAGCGGATTGCCGGCCAAGAAGTTTTTTAATACCAGTGGATTGCTTTACAAGAGCATGAAGTTGAAAGATCAGCTTGCCGACATGAGCCTGGATGAGCAGATAGCCCTGCTGGCTTCCAACGGCATGCTGGTTAAACGCCCCATTTTTATTACCAATGGAAAGATATGCGTCGGCTTCAAGGCTGACGAGTGGAAGGCCGCCCATCGTTCCTAATTCCCGCCATGCCCCAAATTACCCGCACCAAGCTGGGCGCTGCCAATTTCGGTCCCTGGGAGAACATTGTCAGGGTACTGATTCTGGTATGGTTCATGCTGTACACGTTGAATGCCATTCCGGATATTCATCCTCTGGTAGGCCGTATCGCGGCCAAGGTAAATTACTGGATCAGCTATTTCTTCATGTTTGAGTATATCCTGCGGGTGCTGTGCGCCAAACCGCGGAAGGCTTATATTTTCAGCGGCATGGGTATTCTGGATTTTATTGTCTGCGTGCCGTTCCTGGGCATGTTTTTCGGGACAGACTGGCAGATTCTTTATTCCCTGCGGATTGTCCGCATACTGGCTATTTTCAAGTTGGCCCGGTTTAATGAAACCGCCGCCAGTTTTAAAAAGGCTTTTTACCTGATCCGGGATGAGTTTTTTCTGTTTTTCTCCGTGATCCTGTTCATGCTGTACGTCACTTCCCTGGGAATTTATATTGCAGAGCACGATGCCCAGCCCGAGAAATTCCGTTCCTTTTTTGACGCGCTCTGGTTTGCCGTGGAAACGTTGAGTACGGTCGGGTACGGAGACCTAGTGCCTATTACGCCCATGGGGCGTATTTTTACCGGGGTGATTATGTTTATTGCCGTGTCCATCATTGCTATTTCCACAGGGCTGATCACGTCTGCTTTTTCCCGCGTATGGCAGCAGGAGAATGTTTTTGCGCACCGTCATAAGCGGGACGCAGACAAGGTGGCGGCGGAGGCCGGGGAGGAGGAAGTACCCAAGTAGGCTTGACCCGCTTCCCGTGGATTTTTGACACCGGTTTCAAAAAGAACGGCCGCCTTTCCCAAAGAAAGGCGGCCGTTGCGTAAGAGGGACAAGGCTGTATCTTAGCTGTTGTACATTTCCGTGTAGTACTGATCCGCCATGCGGTCGGAGTCGAATTCGGGATAGATGTCTGTCATCGCATTGAAAACGATGTCCATCCACTTGTCGTTGTGATCGTAGTAGAGGGGAAGAATCTTGTCGTCCAGAATGTTGTAGAAGTTATCGCGGTCGGAGCGGTCGCGGGCTTCCGGGGAGAGATGGGCGGGCGCTTCCGGAATGACGAAGCAGTTTTCTCCGTCCTTGGCGAATTCACAGATCCAGCCGTCATTGGTGGAGACGGAGATGGAGCCGTTCATGGCGGCGGACATGCCGGAGGTGCCGGATGCTTCCCGGGTTACCACGGGGTTGTTGAGCCATACGTCGGAGCCGTTTTTCAGGTAGCGGCTCAGGCCCAGTTCATAGCCGGTGAGCACGGCGGAACGGGGATATTTGGCCGTCAAGTCATTCAGGCGGTTGAAGATTTCAATAGCGCCATGATCCATCGGGTAGGGTTTGCCGGCCCAGATGAACTGCACCGGATAGTTGGTGCGCTGGAGCATGCGTTCGAACATCGTGGGATTGCCGGTGACCAGGTCCGGACGCTTGTAGGCCGCGAAACGGCGCGCCCATACGATGGTGAGGCAGTTCGGGTCAAAGACGCGGCCCGTTTGTTCACCCACCATGCGGAAGAGAGCTTTTTTCAAAGCCCGCTTGCGGCGGATGAACGCTTCCTTGTTGCGGGCCTGGAAAGCTTCCGCCAGTTCCGGATCCTGCCAGTATTTCTGATTCTGGGCATTCGTAATATGGATGATGGGGCATATACCCTCATAGTCCTTCCACATCTGGCGGGATACTTCTCCATGGAGTTTGGAAACGCCGTTGGCGATGTGGGAGAGGCGCAGGGCGGCCAGCGTGTAGTTGAACGTATTGTCCGTCATGCCTACGGCGGCGCGCACCTGTTCCATGGAGAGCCCGTCGAAGAAGGAGAACGTATTCATGGTGTTTACGTCCATCTTTTCGTTGCCGGCTTCTTCCGGGGTATGGGTAGTGAAAACGAAACGCTTGCGCACTTCTTCCACACTGCCGGTCTTGGCAAGCACGTGGAAGGCGGCAGCCAGGCCGTGGGCTTCGTTTAGATGGTAGATTTCCGGTTCAATGCCCAGTTCGTCAAAAAGGCGGGCGCCTCCTTTGCCCAGCAGTACGTACTGGGCGATGCGGGTGAAGCCGTTGGCGTCGTACAGGCGGCGGGAGATATTGCGGCTTTCCTCGTCATTTTCCTCCAGGTCCGTGGAAAGGAAGAACATGGGCGCAGTGCCGAATGTTTCCGGATTCAGGAAGTAGGCTTTTACCCAGACGGGAGCTCCGCAGACATGAATGAGGAATTTGATGTTGTGATCTTCCAGGAACGGGTAGTTTTTACGCATGTATTGCGTGGCCATGGATCCGTCCTCCGCACGGATCTGGTTGTAGTAGCCGTAGCTCCACAGAATGCCGACGCCTACGAGGTTCTGGCGCAGATCATGCGCACTGCGCATATGGGAGCCGGACAGGTAGCCCAGACCGCCGGAATAGATTTTAAATGAATTATCAATGGCGTATTCCATGGAGAAGTACGCAACGCTTTTCCCATATTTGGGGTCTATTTCATACGGGTGCTCGAAAATGGTGGGTAAAAATGATTTCGCCATGGTTCTGTAAATAGAGTAAAGTGTTCAAAAGGAGAACTCGCACGCCTTGGTATCATGATTCCTTCCTGTTGGAAAGGGCAAATTGCGTGTGTGTCTGAATTGTCGATTGAACAGGAATGTCTTTCCGGCGTTTGTCGCCCGCCGCTGCTCCGGGCGTTTCCATGGGAAGGGAAGGGGGGGCGGAAGCCTCCGTTCCCTAGGCTTTTTCGGCGCTCCGAAATGAATTTTGAGCTTGCCGACGCAGGGGAAAAAGAGCATGAATGGGGGGCATGAAAGCTCTTGTAAAAACGCAGGCTGGCCCCGGTTTGGAATTGATGGATGTTCCTATGCCGGAAGTCGGCCCGAATGACGTCCTGATCAAAATTCATAAAACAGCCATTTGCGGCACGGACCTTCATATTTGGAATTGGGATAAATGGGCCCAGCAGACCATTCCGGTAGGGATGCATGTGGGCCATGAGTTCTGCGGCGTGATTGAGTCCGTAGGTTCTTCCGTGACGGAATACAAGCCCGGGGAGATTGTTTCCGGTGAGGGGCATATTGTCTGTGGCCATTGCCGCAGCTGCCGTTCAGGGCAGAAGCACTTGTGTCCCAACACAAAGGGTGTGGGAGTCAACAGGCCCGGCTGCTTTGCGGAGTACCTTTCCATTCCGCAGGATAACGTGGTGCGCATCCACAAGAGCATTCCGATGGAAATCGCCTCCATTTTTGACCCGCTGGGCAACGCCGTCCATACGGCTTTGTCCTGGGATCTGGTAGGCGAGGACGTCCTGATTACGGGAGCCGGGGTTATCGGCTGCATGGCTGCCGCCGTCTGCAAGAAGGCCGGAGCCAAGACGGTGGTTATTACGGACATCAATGATTTCCGCCTGGGTCTTGCCAAAACGCTGGGGGCGGACCGAACCGTGAACGTGACCCGTGAAAAGCTGGAAGACGTGATGAAGGAACTGGAAATGACGGAGGGATTTGACGTGTGCCTGGAAATGAGCGGCGCTCCGTCCTGCCTGAAGGACATCATCGACAATTCCCGCAACGGAGCCAACATTTCCCTGCTGGGGATTCAGCCCGATGGTTCCAG
This sequence comes from Akkermansia sp. UNK.MGS-1, assembly GCF_000980515.1. Taxonomy (NCBI): domain Bacteria; kingdom Pseudomonadati; phylum Verrucomicrobiota; class Verrucomicrobiia; order Verrucomicrobiales; family Akkermansiaceae; genus Akkermansia; species Akkermansia sp. UNK.MGS-1. The sequence goes on from NZ_LBCB01000002.1 coordinate 72,631, forward strand.
CATCGAGTGGAATAAGTTCATATGGAAAGGGTTGAAGATGAAAGGCATTTATGGACGTGAAATTTTTGAAACTTGGCATAAAATGGATTCCATGATTCGCAGTGGCTTGAATGTGGCGCCCATCATCACGCACCGTCTGCCCTACACGGAATTCCGGGAAGGGTTTGAAGCCATGAATTCGGGAAAATCCGGCAAGGTTGTTCTGGACTGGATTGTTTGATTCTCTCTTTTTCTTTCCATGTGATTATGGATGCCCCGGTTTCCTGGAGGGAGACCGGGGCGTTTTTTAGGGAAGGGCAGTAAAAAGGGGGGATAGGTTTGTTGCCTGAACGTCAGGCTGTTTTTCCGGGAGGCTGCGGCATCCGGGCTTTCCATGCCTGGGCGCGGCGTTTTTCCTTCATGCGGCGAGCGTAGCTGTCGTCATCTTCTTCAAAAGCGTCCGGATGGGTCAATCTGAGCCTCCGTATCACCTTGTCATGGTCACCGGGGGAAACCAGATCCGTAAACAGGCCGCCGTGAAGGTGGTCTACCTCGTGCTGCAGGCAGCGCGCCAGCAGTCCGTTGCATTTCACGGTCACAGTCCGTCCGTCCATCATGGTTAAAACAGCCCTTACGCAGGAGCGGCGCATCACGTTCGCATATACTTTGGTGATGCTCAGGCACCCTTCCCGGTACGGCACTTTTTTGCCGAAGGGATGCAGGATGGGATTGATAAAATTCAAGGGCATGATTCGGGACAACGTAGTTGGGCATCCGTCCACTTCCAGCCAGGTAGTGGTTGCGTCTGTGGAAGGGATGTTGATGGTGACCAGCTGGATGGGCCTGCCCACCTGCGGCGCAGCCAGGCCTATGCCTCCCTGGGCCAGGGTTTCCTGCATATCGTCCAGGAAGGAAAGGATATCCCTGTTGATATGAACCACGGGCCCGCATTCCTCTCTCAAAAGAGGATATCCGTATTGAAGAATATCAAGAATCACGGCAGACAGGATGATATGGATAAAAGAGTGTGACATCCCGATTCAGAAGAGTGTTCATTATATTAAATGAATATTTTTTCCGTCGAAGGAACGGAAATGTTTTTCCCGGATGAAATGAAAAGGCCTTGAACTTTGATGACGCTTTTTTACGGTAGTTCCGGTGCCGCGATGCGGGCCGGAGTTTCATTCTCCCTCCTCAACGCTACGTTCTCATGAAGCTTGGCTCCTGTTTTTCTCTGTTCCCGAATTTGCCGTTGATGGGAGGCGCGCTTCTGCTGGCGCTGTGTTTGTGTTCCTGCGGAGATAAGGGAAAGGAGGCCGGGGCTGCGGAAGCAGGGAAGTCAGAAAGGCTTTCCCCGGTGGAATCTTATGAAGAGCTGCTTTCCCTGCGCCTGAAGGAAGTGGAACAGATGACGGATTTGGTCGTTTCCATCCAGGACCGTACCGCAGGAGAGGCCCTGATGAATGAACTTGGGCGCCTGACGGAGAAGTTTAAATTTTACGATATGAATTGCGGGCGCCTGATGGCTCTGAATCCGCGCGTGCATGAAGAATCGCGTAAGATGCATCCCGCCTTTCATTCCATTCTCCGGGAGCGCGTGGACAAGGCCCGCGACCGGATGATGTCGGGAATACTGAAGCTCCATGAATTCAGGTATTATGATTCCGATGTCATCAGGAATGATCTGGAAAAGTGCGGTCTCAGCCTGACGGACGAACGGGTGGCCCTGTATTTGAACAACAAGATAAAGCCGTTTCTGAAGGCTTATCTGGAACAGTATTCCACCATGGTGGACATGCTGGAGGGGATTGATAATAAAGTTGCGGCGGAAGCCTATGCCGTATCTGTAGCCCTTCAGGGACGAATGGTCAGGGAGCAGATGAACAACATTGCCAGAATGGAGAAGAAGTATGGAGACTGGATTCCCGGTTTTGAACGGCATTTCCATGATGGGCTGGAAAAGATGAGAAAGAAGGCGGAGGATGAGCGCAAACGCGCTTTCCGAGCGCTCCTGAAACTCACGACGGCCAGGATGTATGATTCCCCTTCCATGCAAAAGGCAGTGGAGGGGCTCAAAATAGAGCAACCCAGGCTAATCGATTTTCAGGAGTTCTGGGCCGATCCTGTCGCGGCCATGGAAGAGTTCTGCGCGTGCCTGGAGAGAATTGACTTTCTCCTGCGCAGCATCAAGGATGCCGGAACGGCTGACCAGTGCGCCATGGAGCTGGTGGAAGTGGTGGCCAAGTTGAAAAGGTTGCGCTATGTTGTTGATGATTTCCAAAAATCCGGACGTATGAATCTGGTGAAAACCGGGGATATGGAGCGTATCAGCCGCCGTGCGGAGGAAGCGGAAATGGCCGTTTCCGGTTCCATGGCCCGTCTTATTGTGGAAACGGACGTGGTAACCCGTTCTCCTCTCCTTTCCAGAGCCATGGGGCTTTACCGCGATGTAATGTATGCACGTTAAGTACCGTATGCCGGAAGGCGATGATTGACTTTCTTGAGTGGAATATGACAATCAGCCTATGAGGGATGTTGATTTTTCCGGCAGTACCGTGGTGGTGACGGGAGGAGCCTGCGGCATTGGCCGCGCCATTGCAGAAGCTTTCGCTGCGGCGGGCGCCCGGGTGGCGGTTTTGGATGTGAAGCATGAGGAAACGGCCTCCCTGCTGGAGGAATTGCCGGGAGAGGGGCATCTTTGCGTGACGGGCAACGCGGGTGTGGAAGAGGACGTGCGGTCTTTTGCGGAAAAGGTGTTGGAATGTTTTGGCCGTGTGGATGTGCTGGTAAATAATGCGTGCATCACGCGTCGCGGCATTCTTTCCGGCTGTTCCTTCGAGGAATTCAATGAAGTTTTGCGCGTGGGAGTTTCCGCGCCCTATCTGCTGAGCCTTTTATTTCGCGACCATTTTTCCCGCGGCGCTTCCATTGTGAATATTGCTTCCACCCGCGCTTCCATGTCCCAGAAGGATACGGAAAGCTATAGTGCGGCCAAGGGCGCCCTCACTTCTTTAACTCACGCTCTCGCCATGAGCCTTTCCCCTTTCGGCGTTCGTGTGAACAGTATCAGTCCAGGCTGGATTGACACGGGGGTGTTCGGCGTCCTGTCTCCGGAAGATGCTTTTCAGCATCCTTCCGGGCGCGTCGGTTCGCCGGAAGATATCGTGAAGGCCGTTTTCTTTCTATGCGGCTCCAGCTTTGTCAATGCGGAGAATCTGGTCATTGACGGCGGCATGTCCCGTATGATGGTGTACCACGGAGATGAGGGGTGGTCATTCCATCCGGAACGGCCGGACAGCGTTCCTTCCTGACGGGCTTGCGCTTCCGGCATGCTTTCCATTGCAGCTGTTTCAAACAGGTCCCGTGCCGTCCGGACGCCTGTTCCGCCTGGAACTGGAATAACAGCGGCAGGAGCGTCCGTTTGCCTCCATAAAAAGGGCCATCCCCGGAACGGAGTGGCCCTTGTTTATGTCCCGAAGGAGAATAACGTCAACGGATGGTAACGCGGGGATCGTTCGCCAGAACCTCGGCCAGTTCTTCCCAGCCGTCTTCCGTCTGGAGCTGGAACATCTGGAGGTAGACGGACGCTACGCCGGCAGGGTATTTTTCGAACAGTTCGTCCACAGCTTTGGCGAGTTTCTCCTTGTCCAGCGTTTCCGGCAGTTCATTGACAATGCCGTTGCCGTCATGGGGGATGCCCAGGGTATTCAGGAACGTAATCAGCATGCCCTGGTGTTTGCGCAACAGCCAGACCTGAAGCAGATGGTCACCGATTTCATTGCTGGGTTTCCATGACAGCATTTTCTTGATGAAGGAAAATTGTTCCTGAAGAGGTTTGCGCTGGATGAATTCGGGGCGCAGTTTTTTCAGGGCTCCAAGTTCACGCACGGCAGCGCGGTAAATGGCGCGTTCCTGGTTGCGCATCCAGTCCAGAATGTTGCTGATTGTTTCTTCGTCCGCCTGCTGGAAAATGTAATATGCCTTCATGATAAGTAGGGAAAGAAAAGCTCTTTGAGGACATGCACTCCACCATGTTTCCCCCGCCTATGCAAGCTCTTCTACTGTCACCTGCCGCTCTTGGCTTTTATTCCGCATTCAAGGCGTAAAAAAACGGTCTTATTGCAAAAAAGACTTGCTAAAAGGGGTTGCTTATGATTACTTGCTTGTGCGCTTCTCGCGATGCCACTGTAGCTCAGGGGTAGAGCAACGCATTCGTAATGCGTGGGTCGTCGGTTCAATTCCGACCAGTGGCTCCATCTTCATGGGTGGTGCTTGTCGCGGGGGGAATCGCCGGATACATGCCTCGTTAGCTCAGTTGGTAGAGCAGCTGACTCTTAATCAGTTTGTCCACGGTTCGAGCCCGTGACGGGGTACCATCCGGTTGTTCCTGCAAGGAACGCCATCATTCCTGTGCCTCGTTAGCTCAGTTGGTAGAGCAGCTGACTCTTAATCAGTTTGTCCACGGTTCGAGCCCGTGACGGGGTACCATTTCTTTTCTAGTCCGGCTTGCTGATGGCAAAGCCGGATTTTATTTATTGCAAAATAGGGGAATAGAGAGACGAATTGAGGAAATTCTTCTGAATTTGAAGAAGGTGACAACGTCAGCATGGGGAGGCTGGCGGGGCATTTCCTGCCTTAGCCTCCTGTCTCATCGATGCTTGAAATTCCCTTTCTGCCGGAAACGCTTTTCGATTGATTCATCATGGCCATGATTGACTTTTCATCCAGCGCTGCGCCGGAAAATAATAATAGGGGATATTTTTCAAATGTTTATCGGGCGGTTAAAGTTTTTCAATATGCGCTCATATAGGTGAATCTGTTCGAATGACCCCTTCCCGGTGGTTGATACGGTTTTGGGGCGCCGGGAATGTTCAGAAAAGGGAGTTCCGGGCATTCATGTTCTGAAGCTGGCTTTCTGGACAATTTCTCCTTTTGGTTGCGCGGCCTGTTCCAGTAGTGTACGAATGCCGCAGTGAAGGAGCGGAACGTTCAGGATTGTTTTATAGCTCAGTATTTCTCCGTGGAGAAGGGCAACGGGGGCCGTCCTGAAACCTGGGAACGATTGAAAGAGGTTTTGATGGACAACTTGCAGAAACGGCAGGCAGGCCATGAGGGCCGGCTGCCGGGGGGATTCGCTTTTTCCTTGAGGGAAGAGGATGCCTGCCGGGTTGTTACTCCTTCCGTGCTGGAAGGATTGCTGGGGCGTTTCCTGACGGACGCCCGCCGTTCCGGGACGGTGTATACCCCCGGTTTTCTTGTTCGCTGGATGGCCCGGGAAGCGGTATCTTCCTGGCTGGAATCCAGATTGCCTTCTCCCAGGAGCGGTGATGAAGAAGCCGGGTTGCTGGGAAGTATCCGTGTGCTGGATTTATCCGTAGGGGCCGGAGCATTCACCATGGGAATGCTCCGGGAGCTTGTCGCCCGCAGAAAGCTTCTGGAACCGGATTGCCCGGAGCCCGATTTAATCCGCGCCGTTTTGGAAGAGAATATTTACGGAGTGGATGTTTGCGCGGAGGCATTGGAGGTGGCCCGTTTCCGTTTTCGTTGCGCATGGTTGGCCGCCGGAGGAAAGGGGGATTTACGGGATCGCCTGTTGTGCGGGGACAGTCTGGATATGTCTGCGTCCGGCGTCTGGCGTCAGGGTCTTTCAACGGTGATGGAGGAAGGAGGCTTTGACCTGGTGATCGGCAATCCCCCTTTTGTCGGAGAAAAAGGGAACAAGGAATTATTTGACCGTTTGAAATGTTCTTCTCTTGCTTCCTACTGCTCTTCCCGCATGGATTACTGGTACGTGTTTGCCTGTGTGGGGCTGGATGCCCTGAAGCGGGGGGGCGTAATGCATCTGGTCGTTCCCAACAAGTGGATGTCTAATGCGGGAGCCGCCTCTCTCCGCCGCAAGCTGCTGGAAGATTGCGGTTTGCTGCGCCTGTCGGATTTCGGAGCCTGCCGCGTGTTTGAATCCGCCCGCGTCCATACCATGACTGTTCTGGCGGAGAAAAAGGGAGAGGGAGGCGGACGCCTGGTTCCGGAATACCGCCGTTTTGGCGGCTCCTTGAATGACGTGGAATCATTTCTGGAACATGAGCCGTACCGTCGGTTTCCCTTGCCGGAAGATGCCGGAGCGTGCGTCAGGGAAGGATTGTCCTTCTGCTCTGCAGCAGAGCGGCATCTTCTGGAAAAGATGGATGCCTGCCGGAATTTCAGGCTGGATGCCGCAAAGGAAATGACGCAGGGGATTGTGCCGAATCCTGACGTCGTTTCTTCCCGAGCTCTGGAGAATCTGGCGCCGGAAACAGTGCGGCGGTACGGAATCCGGAGGGGGGATGGGGTATTTGTCTTGCCTCAGGGGTATTTTGGCCTGTTGCCGGAACGGGAGCGGCGTTTTCTCAAACCTCTGTATGAACCTGTCCAGGCAGGGCGGCATGCACTGAAAGCTCCGGAGAAGGTGCTGTTATATCTGACTCCGTCCAACGGAGCGGAGCAGGCCGTTACGCTTTTGCGCCATTTGGAAAAATTCCGTCCCCTGATGGAGGCCCGGCGGGAAACACGCATGGGCCGCATGAAATATTACCATGTGCACTGGCCCCGGCAGGAACGTTTTTTCCGGCCCGGCCCCAAAATTCTGGCTGTCAGGAAGTGTGCCCGTCCAACCTTCTCCTATACGGAAAAGGAAGCTTATGTGATGATGGCATTCAACGTGATACGCTCGGAACGCGTGAGCATGAAATATCTGGCGGCCCTGTTCAATTCGCGCCTGATGCAGTTTTGGTTTCTCCGCCGGGGAAAAATGCAGGGGGATTTTTTCCAGATGGATACCGCCCCTGTCCTCCGGGCTCCCATCCGGGTCCCCGGTCTGTCCCTGCTGCGGGAAGTGGAAGGGCTGGCGGACGCTCTCGCGGTCCGCTATTGCCCGGAAGGGGATGAGCGGATGAATGGGCTGATGGAAGACATTTACGGCCTTTCCCCGCAGGAGCGGGAAATAATTATTCAGGCATGTTCCCCCATGCGGGCCGGGAGGGAAAGCTTGCCGGAGTGATGATTTGGTGCCGGTAACTGTTCGCGATGATGCCAGGCTGCTGCATCGTTGTTTCTTCATCGTACAGGAAGTGATTGAAATGGCCCGGTTCATCAGGCCGGAGATACAACAGGCCGATGTAGCTGTAACTCCAAGCCGTGCTGAAACCTGCGTCCCTGGCCTTCTGATGGAGACGTTCCGGATGGGCGCACTGGTGCGTCCATCATTGCCGTTCTTCGTAACAACCCTTTCAGAAAACAACAATGTCGAAAGGAGCATCCGGGCTTGATTTTCGGAGAGGGCTCCTTAAGATGTGCGCCCAATTTGTTTGTTTAGCCTATGATGAAGCTTGTTTTTCCAGGAATGTTCCTGTTGGCCGCTTGTTGGTATGCCGCCTTTCCGGCGGCGGAAGCTGGCGCGGGAGCAGTTCAGTCCCAGCCGGTTTCCGGGGGCTCTCTGCCGTCCCTGTGCCGTGTGCTGGATCGCGGTCCGGTGCTGTACCGGAATGATTCCTCATGGATCAGGAAGGTGAAGCTGACGCTGATTGGCCAGTATCAGGCAGCAGCCGTCAGCCCCAATGGGGCCAATAAATTCTGCCCGTCTTCCGGCGGCCATAACAACGGGTGGAGGCGCGCTTACCTGGGCGGCGACATCCTGATGGGGGACGGTTCCTGGCGCCTGTCCAATCTGACGAATGTGGGGGATTTGGAAGGCCGGCACCGTGAAGTGCGGGGAGAATGGATCGGCAGCCATACGGAGTGGTCCCTGTATGAACTTTATCTGGAAAAGACCATGCCCGGCGTCAAGTTCAGGGCCGGTAAGCTGACGCCTCACCTGACGTCGGAGTATTGCCTGGCTTCCTCCCGGATTAAAACAGTGGAAAGATCCGCCCTGTGCAATGAATTGATTCCCATTTCCAACTGGGGTCTGGAGGCCAATTTTCAGAAGGATGCCAAGAGCCTGTACCATTCCTACGGCATTTACCTGAATGCGAACGGTACGGATTTGAAGGATGAAATCCAGTTTCATTCTGCAGACAACCTGTTTATCCTGAACGCCATGAAGTGGAAGGTGGCTTCTCCCATGTGGGACAGCCAGTTTCTGGGGTACCAGTATGCCCATAATTTTACGGAATGGCGGGGAAGGAAAATCCCTTCCACGTCCGATTACTGCGGAACGGGCGCGCAGGACGTGATTTCCCTGAGCTGGGACGCCAGCCGCGGCGCTTTCTCCATCATGGGGAATTTGCTGGCAGGCGTGGGAATTGTAGGCCAGCCCGGTGCAAAGAATGTGTACGGCCTGGTTCTGCAGCCCGTTTACCGGATTTCCCCGCATTTTGAGGGCGTCTTTCAATACCAGTGTTCCTTTGGAAACCGTTCTGTGAAGCTGAATACCCGTTATGTGCCCAGCGTCACCCATTATCCCGCATGGGTGGACAGCATGCATTCCTTTTACCTGGGGCTGAATTGCTATCTGTGTCCGGAGGCCGTCAATGCGGTCAAGCTGATGCTGGCTGTAGAGTATGTCACCAGCCATGTGGACTCGGCAACGGCCAAAGCTTTCAATGGATGGTCTGTTTTCGGGGCTGTCCGCTTCAAGTTCTGAGGCTTTTGCCCCCTTCTATTGTAATTTCTTCAATAAGGTGGGCTGATAGGCCGGGAGAGCCGGGATAGGAACGTATCCGGGCGGGAGCTGATCCCAGACGGGATGCATGGGCTGGGCATCCGCCTCAAAAACGGTTCCGTTAAAGGATTTGATGATGGTGCGGATGGCTCCGGACGGAGCCGGCTGCACTACCAGGGGGCGCGGCGCCGATTCCGGAAGATTCATGTGCAGGTTGACTTCCTCTTCATTCCAGGCGGGCCAGGAATCGGAAGACGTGGGGATTTCACGAATTTCCGTATTGGCGGCGGAACGGGGCGTATGGAAAAAGGGGCTGTCCGGATCCCCGTCGTTCAGCCAGATTTCCTCATCCGGCGTTTCGGTTGTGATGACAATTTCTTCCTGGTTTTCCGCATGGTGAAACTCATAGCCTGACCGCTCATGGACGTCCCTTTCCGTTTTGTCGTCATTCATGTGGATGCTGATGGCCGGTTTGCTTTTGGTGGCCTCGTGGGGAGTATGGGATTGGAAGAGGGCTGCCTGCCGCTTCAGGGTTTCCGGAGAGGTTCCGCGTGCGTATTTGGGGAAGAAAACGCTCTTGGTGTCTATTTTGCCAGGGTGTACTTTTACCGGTTCATCCGACAGCTCAAAGATGTATTTTACGGGAAGTTCCGTCGCGGAACCCCGGCAGGAAAAACTTACCAGGAACGCCGGGCCCAGGCATGTCAAGAGATACAGGGGCAGAACGAATTTCATCAGAGGTAGAACTGGTTTCAGTAGAGCAAAAAGAGGGAAATATTCAATGCAAAAAGAGGAAATCCGGCTCTCCGGCTTCGCGCTTCCGTGGCGTGCGGATGCGGCGTTTCCGTCATTTCTCTTCTTGGCAGCCTGGTGAGGCTGTCTTATGGTAAGGGTCATGATGAAACAAGTTGTCTCTTTATGTGCGGCTTCCTTTGCCTTCTTTTTTTTGAGCGGATGTGACCGCGCCCCTTCTTCCGGGGAAAAGCGGGCTTCCTCTGCTGCGGAACGGGAAAAGCCGTCTGCGGTGCGGAAAGAGGCGGAAACATGGAGAGCGCGTCTGGACGCTGCTGTTGCCGGCGCCGTCCGCGAGAAGGAAAATGGCAGCGAACATGTAAAAGCCCTCAATGATGTGGCTGCCCTGTATGCGGAGGGATTGCAGAATGGCTGGGTTCATCCGCTGGACGTGCGGGCCTGGTGTGATTCCGTGGCGGAGACCGGGTCCGGGTATTCCGGGGAAACGGTCATTGGCGCCATGTTCCTGTATGGGACGGGGATCAAGCGTGATGCCGTCGCGGCCAGGGAGTGGTTTGAGTACGGGCTTGCCCGCCCGGGAACCCAGCGGGGGAACGCCTTGTACATGTTGGGAATGATGTATTTCAAGGGGGATGGCGCGGATCAGGATCTGAACAAGGCTCTGGGGCTGTGGCACAAAGCGGCGGATGAGGAACATCCGGCTGCCATGGGGCTGCTGGGCCGGGCTTACATGGAGGGGAAGATGGGTTTTGAGAAGGATGCCGCTTCCGGCCTGGCGCTGCTGGAAAAGGCCGCCAATGGAGGGAATACGCCTTCGTCCGTTTATCTGGGGAACATTTACGCAAAGGGGCAGGGAGTGGCGCGGGATATGGAGCGTGCCATGAAGTGGTATGAACAGGCGGCTTCTGCCGGAGACGCCCATTCCCAGTATATCGTGGGACTGGCTTATCTGGAAGGTTCCGGCGTGCCTGCGGATGAGGGCAAGGCGTTCAACTGGCTCCGGCTGGCCGCCGGGCAGGACCACGTCAACGCCATGCTGATGCTTTCCGTCTGCTACAGCACCGGAAAGGGGACCCCTCAGGATGCGGATATGGCGGAAGTCTGGAAAAAGAAAGCGCTTCAACTGAATGCGGAGCGCGAGGGCGGTTCAGCTCCGCAGACGCAGAAACATTAGCTTTCCCTGATTTCCCTGTTCAGGAAATCCAAAGCTTTCCTCCGTTCCAGAATAACGTTCCCCCGGGAGTCCGGAATGACCAGCAGGCCGTCCCGGTGTTCCAGTATGGCGTGCATCATGGCGAATACATGGCCCAGGGCATATTCGTCTTCCAGAATGAAGCGCAGCATTTTGGTGCGGTTCCCTATCTGCCGGAGGGCCGCGCCGTCCCTTTTGAACGCCTGGCGCGCGTCGTCCGTTTCCATGACCCAGAATACGTCCAGCTGGGATTCCCCCGCTTCATCCAGATATTCTCCTTCCAGTACATGGTCCGGAGCGTTTTCCGGCGCGCCGGAAAGGTTCAGCCGGAAACAGCCGTCCAGGCGGAACATGCTCTCCTGCAATTCCTCTGCGGCCGGCAGAGGGGCATCCTGAATGAAAAGCCAGAATTCCTGTTCGTCCGGGGCGGGGGAGGCGTGCGTCATGAGATGATTATGGCATTCCCTCCTTGTTTTCCCACCCGGATTTGTGACATTGAGGCGGCGCGTGCGGATTTTTGGATGTTCAAGAGCTTTCTTCCCGATTAAAAACAGGGCCATGAGTATTCCCGTAATGATGACGATTGCCGGTTCCGACTGCTCCGCGGGGGCCGGTCTCCAGGCTGACCTGAAAGCGGCCCATGCCATGGGGGCGTTTGCGCTTACGGCCGTTACCTGCGTCGTGTCCGAGGCGCCCGGGACAGTGCGCGGCATTCAGGAGGTGGACCCTGCGCTGGTGGCTGACCAGGTGCGCATCAATCTGGAACATTTTCCCGTGCGCGCCGTGAAGACGGGCATGCTGTATTCCCCGGCTATCGTCCGTGCGGTGCATGAGGTGCTGGCCGGGGCGGATGTTCCCGTTGTGGTGGACCCGGTTATGATCGCCACGGCGGGCGACCGCCTGATGCGGGAAGAGGCGGTGGCTGTTTATGAAGAGCTTCTGCTGCCGGGAGCGGCGTTGCTTACTCCCAATTTGGATGAGGCTGCCGTCCTGCTCCGTTCTTCTGTTAATCCGGGCAGGGATGAACTGCCGGAGGCCGCCGCGCGCCTCGCCGTCAGGTACGGATGCCCCGTCCTTCTGAAGGGCGGCCATCTGGAGGGGGACTGCCGGGACGTGCTGTCCGGCCCGGACGGCTGCCTGCTGGGGCAATGGGAGCGCCCGCGCGTACAGGATGTGAGCACTCACGGAACGGGCTGTTCCCTGTCCGCCGCCGTCGCGGCGCGGCTGGCTGCCGGGGATGGACTGGTTGCAGCGGTGGAGCGCGGCCTGGAATTCATCGCTTCCGCCATCCGGAACCATCTGCGCTGGGAACAGCCGGTCCGGGTGGATGCGCTGAAATTGTGGTAAAACCTCCTTCGCCCCGGTTGTCTTCCTCTCCCGCACGGATTGGGGAACCCGGGGACTGCCTCCGCCTTTCTGTGCCTTAATAACGCTTTGTGCTTGCGTAAGGGAGGTGGGGTTGGTAGTTGTATCCACGCCCATGTGCCACATGGAGCTCGTAAGAATTAGTAAATATCATAGCAATCATCACTATGGGACAGCAAATCCGCAAAGTCACCAAGCGCCGCAGACGTATTGAATACCTCAAGCGTAAGAAGGAACAGTCCAAGTTGAATTCCAATGCGCCTATCCGTCTGGCCGTTCCCGTTGCCAAGGATGCCAAGCCTGCCGCCAAGGAAGCTCCCGCCAAAAAGACTGCGGCCAAGGCCCCGGCCAAAAAGACTGAAACCAAGGCTGCCGCCGCCAAGAAGGCTCCCGCCAAAAAGCCGGCTGCCAAGAAGGCCGCTGAACCCGCCGCCGAATAATTGCCCGGGCGGAGGTTTCCCCTCCGTGCATCAATCAGACAGTTTTACAAGCCGCCGTGCGATTGCATGGCGGTTTTTTTTGCATGTCCGGGCTTCCTGTATTTTCCCGGAGCGGGAAGAGGTGGCGCGGCTTTCCCGGTGATGCGCGCCGTGCGTATTCTCAAGCCGGCGGTTGATCTGTGTTTCCCTGTTTCCGGGGAAGGCCTTTTCCGGGGTTTTATGGAAAAGCATTGACACTGTTTTTCTGATGCGTACAAATAAAATAGCGTCGTTTATCTTTACTTTATGCGCCACCGTACTGCAGACACTCCCAAAGGGCACCGCAATTACGTCATCATTGCGTGTGACGTGCTTCTTTTTCTGGCTATGCTCAAGTGGCTTCCCGTAGAGCCGGAGGTGGCCAGGGGGCTTGCTGTTCTTACCTTTATCGGCATCCTGTGGCTGACGGAAGCCCTGCACGTAACCGTAACCTCCCTGCTGGTGCCGGTGCTTGCCATGTTTATGGGGATTCTGCCGGGGGAGAAAGCTCTGTCCGGTTTTGCGGACCCTACCATTTTTCTGTTTTTCGGGGGCTTTGCCCTGGCCGGGGCTCTTCACGAACAGAAAATTGATGCGTGGCTGGCGGGAAAAATCCTCCGGATGGCCCGCGGGAGCCTGGGGATGGCCCTGATTCTGATTTTCCTGGCTACGGCGTTTCTTTCCATGTGGATGTCCAATACGGCCACGGCGGCGATGATGCTTCCTCTGGTGATCGGCCTTCTGGACCGCGTTCCGGCGGAAAAACTTAAGACGACGGCTCCTTTTGCCATCCTGGGGGTGGCGTACAGCGCCTCCATCGGCGGCATGGGGACGCTGGTGGGTTCTCCTCCCAACGCCATTGCGGCGCATGAACTAGGCATGGGGTTTGCGGAATGGTTCCGGATTGCCATGCCCATTGTCCTGGTGTTCGGGGTGATCGTTTTCTTCCTGATGTACCTGTTCCTCCGCCCGAATCTGGGGATGCATGTGGATATGGTGCCGGAGGAAAGGGAGGGAACGGAGGGCAGGTTGAATGCCAGGCAGGTGCGTGTCCTTATTCTCTTCGTGCTGGTGGCCGGGAGCTGGATGTGCAGCAGTTTCCTTTCCTCTGCTTTGGGCGGCATCCCGTCCATGGACACGCTCATCGCGCTGAGCGCTGCGGTGCTGCTGCCGCTGTGCGGGGTGATCAACTGGAGCGGCATCGCCAAAAATACGGACTGGGGCGTCCTGCTTTTGTTCGGGGGCGGCATCACGCTCAGCAGCATCCTCGTCCAGACGGGGGCGGCGGGATTCCTGGCAGACCAGGTATCTTCTCTCGCCATGGGGCACAGCCCCATCGTCATCCTGCTCATCATCAGCCTCTTCATCACGTCGCTGACGGAATTCTGTTCCAATACGGCCAGTGCGGCCCTGGTGGCCCCGCTGATGGTCACGGTAGCCTCCGCCATGGGCATGTCTGCTACGCCGCTGGTGCTTCTGGTAGGCATAGGCGCTTCCTGCGCCTTCATGCTCCCCGTTTCCACTCCTCCTAACGCTCTGGCCTTCGCGACGGGAAAATTCCCTCAGATGACCATGGTAAAGGTGGGGCTGCTGATTAACGTGGTGCTCGTGTTCGTGAAGGCTTTCTGGGCCTGGATATTCTGGATGTAGGAGGAATGGGAAACTGTGCGGGAGCCGTTTTCCCCTTTCGGAAGTGTCATTCGGCCTGCTTCGCGGGGGCGGGGGCTCCCTGCTCCTTTTCCTGAAGTTTCCGCGCCGCTTTTTTGTCCAGCCCGGCGAGCTTGGCAATCAGGTAGAAGAAGGAAGGAATGAAAAATACCCCGATGAAGACGGCTGTAATCATGCCGCCAATGACCCCGACGCCTACCACCTGCCGCGCCGCTGCGCCCGCTCCCGTGGCGACGGCCAGAGGAAGGCAGCCCATGATAAAGGCGATGCTGGTCATCAGGATGGGGCGCAGGCGGATTCTGGCCGCATCCAGGGTGGCCGTGAGCAGGTCCGTGCCCTGACGGAGTTCCAGCACGGCGAATTCCACGATGAGGATGGCGTTTTTGGCCGCCAGGGCAATCAGGACGATGAGGCCGATTTCCGAATAAATGTTGAGGTCCAGCCTGGTAATCCACAGGGCCAGAAATGCTCCCAGGATGGCAATGGGGGCAGTCATGAAGACGGTTACGGGCAGGGACCAGCTCTCATACAGGGAGGCCAGAATCAGAAAGACAAACACGGCTGATGCCGCGAAAATCATGCCGATGGTGATGCCTTTTTGCGCCTGTTTTTCCTGGTAGCTCATTCCGGAATAGTCGTATCCCATGCCGGACGGCATGGTTTGGGCAAAAACTTCTTCCAGGGCGTTCATGACCTGGCCGGAGGAATAGCCCGGAGCCGGGGTGACGTTGAGCTGGGAACTGTTGAACATATTCTGGCGGATCAGGAATTCCGGGGCCCAGCCATGCGTAACGTTGATTACGGAATCCAGGGGAACCGGGTCTCCTTCATTGTTGCGCACATAGAACATGGAAAGCTTGTCGATGCTGTCCCGGTACGGTGCGTCCGCCTGCATGTACACCTGCCATTCCTGTCCGTAAATATTGAAGTTGTTCAGGAAGGTGCTTCCCATGTATGCCTGGATGGTGGCGTAAATCTCATCCACGTCCATATTCTGGAGAGTGGCCTGCTCCGTGTTTACATTCAGGTTGTACTGAAGGTTGGAGGGAGACATGAAATTGCTGATGCCCGCTATTTCCGGCCTCTTTTCCGCCGCCTCGATGAATTTGGACGTGTTGGCGGCCAGGAATTTTTCCCCGATGCCCTGGCGGTCCTCCAGCAGGAATGTGACATCCCCGGACGTTCCTACGCCAGGCAGGGGCGGCGGCGGAACCACATACGCCACGCCGGAGGAAATTTCCGCGTTCAGCCTGCTTTTCAGGCGTGCGGCGATGCCGTCCGCCGTCATGCCCGGAGCAGTCCGTTCGGACCAGGGTTTCAGGGAGATGAAGAAGAAGGAGTTGGAGGAGCTTTGGACGGAGCTGATGAGGTTGAAGCCGTTGACGGTAGTCACTACGTCCACGCCCGGATCCTCCCTGATGATTTTTTCAATCCGCGCGGCGGTGTCCGCCGTGACGTTCAGGGATGTATTGTCCGGCAGTTCCACGCCGCCGAACAGGTAGCCCTGGTCTTCATTGGGAAGGAATCCGCTGGGAATAAGTTTAGCCAGGGGAAAGAGAAGGGCGGTCATGGCGGCCAGCAGCAGGATGGACAGCCACATATGCCGGATAAGTCTGGCGCAGATTTCCACGTACCAGTCGCGCGCCTTGTTGAACCCCTTGTTGAACAATTTGAAAAAGGGCCCCAGCAGGGGAATGGAGTCAGCTTTTCCCCCTTTCAGCAGCCCGGCGGACAGGGTGGGGCTGAGGGACAGGGCGCAGAAGGCGGAAATGATGATGGACATGCCGATGGTCACGGCGAACTGTTCAAACAGTTTGCCTGTGACGCCGGGCAGCAGCAGCGTGGGGATAAAGACGCAGGAAATCACCAGCGCCGTGCTGACGATGGGGCCGGATACTTCCTTCATGGCCGCAATGGTGGCCTGGAGGGGCTTTTCTCCGTTGGAAATATGGTTCTTCACCGCTTCCACCACCACAATGGCATCGTCCACGACCAGACCGATGGCCAGCACCAGCCCCATCAGGCAGATGGTATTGATGGAAAAGCCGAACAATGGAAAGGCGATGAAAGCGCCCACGATAGACACCGGAACGGCAAAGGCCGGAATCAGCGTGCCGCGCCAGCCCTGGAGGAAAATGAAAACCACCAGCACCACCAGGCCCAGGGCAATCACCAGCGTGCTGACGATGTCTTCAATCCCGGCGCGGACGGCCAGCGTGGAGTCCAGGGAAACGAGGTAATCCATGCCGGGCGGCATATCCGTATTTTTCAGCAGGGCTTTGATATTGTCCACCAGCTGGATGGCATTTCCTCCGGGCGCCTCGTAAATGCCGATGGAAGCGGCGGGCATGTCGTTTACGGAAGAACTGAGGCTGTAAGTTTCCGAGCCCAGTTCCACGCGGGCGATATCTCCCACTCTTACGATGGAACTGTCCTGCCCGCGCACCACGATATTTTCGAATTCCTTCACGCTGGTCAGGCGTCCGGGCGCTTTTACGGTGAAGGAAAGCTGCTGGTCCGGCGGGGCGGGCTGCGCGCCTATCTTGCCCGCGGGATTTACGGCATTCTGGGCCTGGACGGCCAGCATCACGTCACGGGCCGTAATATTCAGGGCGGCCATCTTTTCCGGGTTCAGCCAGATGCGCATGGCGTAGCGGCCTGCCCCGAACACCTGCACGTCTCCTACTCCGGGCACGCGCTTGATGGCGTCCACCATATTGATATAGGCGTAATTGGCCAGCCAGAGGCCGTCATAAGTCCCCTGGGGGGAATAGAGGCTGACGACCAGGGCGGGCAGCCCGCTTGTCTTGCGGAGGGAGACTCCCAGCGCGCTGACTTCCGACGGCAGCTGGGAGGTGGCCTGCCCGTAGCGCAGGTAGGAAAGCACCTGGTCCATGTTGGCTTCCGTGCCGATTTCAAAAAGGATCATCATGCTCATTTGCCCGTTGTTGGTGTTGACGGAAGTCATGTAGGACATGCCGTCCACGCCGGACATTTGCTGTTCGATGGGGGATGCGATAGACTTGACCACCGTTTCACAGTCCGCTCCGGGATAAGTGGCCGTCACCTGGATGGAGGGGGGAATGATGTCCGGGTACTCGGAGATGGGCAGGCGCAGAATGGAAAAGGCCCCCAGCAGGACAATGATGACGGAGAGGCAGATGGAAAGGATGGGGCGCTTAATGAAGAAATCAGCCATGGCGGGAGGAGCTTATTGGTTGCTGGCGGGTACCGCTTTCAGGCGGGCGGTCGGATTTCTGGAGGCTGCTTCCGCCTGGAGAAGACCGTCCACGACCACTTTGCTTTGGGGGGTGAGGGAATCCGGTTTCAGGGGAGTAACCTGCTGCCGGTCTCCAAGTTGCGTTCCGGCTTGTACGGGGATGATGGAAGGGTGGTTGCCCTCATCCAGAACAATCACGAAAAAGCGCCCCTGTGTCGAAAGAAGGGATTTTGCCGGAACGGTCAGCGCGTTTTTGACGGTGGCCAGCCGGGCCGTGGCGATGATGAACATGCCGGGGCGCAGCAGATAGTCCGCATTGGGAAGGTTGGCCTGTACGCGGATGGTGCCTGTCTGGGGATTGAACGCCCGGTCAATGGCAACTACCGTGGCTTGTTCCGGGTATTTGGTGCCGTCTTTCAGCGTAATGTCCAGCTTGCTGCCCGTCTGGACGCCTTCATTCCCGTTTTTCCCCGCCTGCTGAATCCATTCCTGCTGGGTGACGGCGAAATTGACGCGTATGGGATTGACGGAGGAGACGACGGCAAGGGGGCCGCTTTCCGGGCTGACCAGGTCGCCGATGTTTGTCCTGGAAATGCCGGCTATTCCGTCAAAAGGCGCGTACAGCACCGTATAGGAAAGATTTTTTTCAGCCAGGGCCAGGGCCGCCGCAGCCTGCTGCACCTGCGCTTCCGCGGCCAGGGCGGAGAGGCGCGTATCCTCGTATTTCTGTTTGGAAATGGCGTTCTCCGCGGCCAGGGGCCTGTAAATTTCCGCGTCGTAATTCAACTGCTGTAGCTGGGCCTGCGCCTGGGCCAGGGTGGCTTTGGCCTTGGATACCTGGTCCCTGAACGTGGAATCGTCAATGCGGAAGAGAACTTCCCCTTTCTTCACAATAGCGCCATTGGCGTAATTCTGCGTTTGAAGGTAGCCCGTAATCTGGGGGACGATGGAGGCGTTGTCCACGCCGTCCAGGTGGCCCACCCAGCTGCCCGTCACCGGAATATCCATGGTGACGGGATGTTCGTAAATAATTGTGGGCGTTTCATGCGGCACCTGTTCCGTCTTTTTACACCCGGCAAAAAAGAGGGAAAGCAGGCAGAGGAAAACGGCGGGGCCGGAGATAGAGCCCGTCAGGCGTGTCAAGTCCATGCTGGGAGTGACACGCCCGCGGGCTTCTTTGTTGAAAGAAGGTTTTCCGGGCGGCGTCGCTGTCCGCGTCATGCGCGGGGGGAGGGATTCTCCCGGACGGTTCAGGAGCGGGCGCCGGATTTATCCGGAGTGAATGCCCGCGCCAGTTCCCCGAACCACAAGACAAGGGAGGTGCCTGCGAAGATGAGGCCCCAGTCCGTCCAGCTCAGGGGCACCACGTTGAACATCTTGCCGCCGAAGGTGACGATGAGGTACTGCCCGGCCAGGATAAGCAGGGCTACCAGGCCGAAGCCGCCAATGCTGGCGCCCATGCGTGCAAAGGCGCTCTGGTGCGTGTTGAATGCCTTGGCGTTGAACATGTTCCAGAATTGGAGCAGGACGAAAATGGTGAAAAACAGGGACAGTTCATAACCAGTCAGTTCATGTTCCGGGGTGGAGAAGTCCAGGTAGCTGCGGAAGTAGCCGCTGAGGCTGAACTGCGTGAGACTGGTAATGTCCGCATGCTTGAAATATTGCAGCAGGCCGAACAGGAAAGCGACGAACAGGATGCCCACGCCCAGGATGTTCCGGCCCATGGGGCGGGTGATGATGTGGTCCGTGGTCTTGCGCGGCGGGTCCTGCATCACGCGTTCGTCCGACGGCAGGGAGGCCAGCGCCAGCGCGGCGAAGGTATCCATGATGAGGTTCACCCAGAGCATCTGCGTGACGGTGAGGGGGGATTCCGTGCCCAGGAATGCGCCGATGAGCACAATGAGGCAGGCCGCCACGTTAATGGTCATCTGGAAGACGATGAAGCGCTGGATATTCCTGTACAGGGAACGCCCCCACATGACGGCGCGGGAAATGCTCATGAAGGAATTGTCCAGGATGGTGATGGCGCTGGCTTCCTTGGCTACGGTGGTGCCGTCTCCCATGGAAAGCCCCACCTGCGCGGCGTTCAGGGCGGGGGCGTCGTTGGTGCCGTCCCCGGTGACGGCCACTACCTGGTCCTTCTTCTGGAGCAGTTTGACCAGCCGTTCCTTATCCATGGGCCTGGCGCGGCACATGATTTTCAGGTCCATCACGCGGTCCAGCAGTTCCGCGTCCGGAGTCTGCTCAAACTCCACACCCGTCATCAGACGGTCCGGCGTGTCCTCCTCCGTCCACAGACCGATCTGGCGCCCTATTTCCCGTGCGGTGCCGGGGGTATCCCCTGTGACGATCTTGATGCGGATGCCCGCGTCCATGCAGTCCTTCACGGCTTGGGGCACATCGTCCCGGACGGGGTCGGAAATGGCGGCGATGCCCAGATAAACCAGATCCTTGCGGATGATGCGGCCGTCCTCGAATACCGGGGCGTCATCCTCCAGAACGCGGTACGCGAAGCCCAGCGTGCGCATGGCCTGGTTCTGGTAGGCCAGGAGCTGTTCCTCAATGGCGGGGCGCATGTCTGCGGCGGGAACCTGGCCTTCCGGAGTCAGGACAGTGGAGCAAAGGCCCAGCACGATTTCCGGCGCGCCTTTCACGTAAAGGACTTTTTTGCCCAGCAGGGGGGATTCCGCCACGGTGGCCATGTACTTGCGTTCCGTGGAGAAAGTAAGCTGTTCCAGCACGCGGGCGTTTTCCCGCAGGTCCAGGTAATTCACGCCCAGCCCGTGCAGCCACAGGAGGAGCGCTCCTTCCGTGGGGTTGCCCAGGGCCCTGATATGTTCCGGGTCCGCGTAATCCAGAAAGGCGGTGGAGTTGACGGCGATTCCCTCCCGGATCAGGTTCCCCAGCTCGTTTTCCGCCGGGGCGGCGTCCCCCAACCCGTAAAAATCCGCCTTGTACACGTTCATCTGGTTGCGCGTCAGGGTGCCCGTCTTGTCTGTGCAGATGACGGTGGCGGCCCCCATGGTTTCGCAGGCGTGCATCTTGCGCACCAGGTTGTTGTTGGCGAGCATGCTCTTCATGCTCAGCGCCAGGCTCAGGGTGACGCTCATGGGCAGCCCCTCCGGCACCGTGACGACGATGACGGTTACGGCGATCATGACGGTATTCAGAATGTAGGTTCCCGCGCTCAGCCATTCCACGGGGCCCGGCAGATGGGAAAAATACAGGGTAAGCCGCCCGATGACGATGAAGGCGGCGATGGCGTAGCTGGCCCAGGTGATGAGGTCGCCCAGCCTGGAAAGCTGGCGGTTGAGGGGCGTCTGCACCTTGTTGTCTATCTGGGAACCTTCATAAACCTTGCCGTATTCCGTCCTGTCCCCCACGGAAGTCACTTCCATGACGCCGTGGCCGTCCGCCACGGTGGTTCCTTTCAGAACGTGGTTGGAGGGGTAGGTGGCATCCTTCTTGAATTCCTCTTCATCCGTGGTTTTGCCGATGAGGGGTTCCCCCGTCAGCGTGGATTCATTGACCTGGAGGGAAACGGCTTCCAGCAGGACGCCGTCCGCCGGTACCTCCTCCCCTGTGTTCAGGATGACGATATCGCCCACCACCACGTCCCGGCGGGGCAATTCGCAGATATTGCCGCCGCGGATGACCTGGACCATGGTGTCGTCATTGACCTGGTTCAGGATTTCAAACTTCTTGTTGGCGCTTACCTCGAAGGCGAACCCCACGCAGGTGGCCAGCAGGATGGCCGCCAGGATGCCCGCGGGCTCCAGGAAGACGCTGGCCGGTTCCGTTCCGGTGAAAAACTGGTAGAAAGCCACGCCTACGGACAGGAGCAGGGCCACCAGCAGAATTTTGATGATGGGGTCTGAAAATTTCTCCAGAAATTGCTTCCACAGGGGTTCCTTTTCCGGGGGAGTCAGGATATTGATCCCGTATCTGGTCCGGTTTTCCAGAACCTGCTGTTCCGAAAGCCCCTGATGATGTGCTGCGCTTTTCATGGTTCAGATGCTTCTTACCTGATTGGAGCCTGTGAGAAAAGCGCGGAGGAATATTTTCAGGAGTGATGACGGGAGTTTTTTATCGGGGCGCAGCCTGAGGCCCGTGCCTTGAAAGGCGGCATTGTTGTCTTGACTTTGACTATGTTCCGGAGATTCTGGAGTACCTATGTGGAATGATCTTTCTCATGGATTTTCCGTGCTGGCGGATGCCCTGGCCTTCCTTTCCCGTTCCTGGGGGTTCTGGGTTTGCGCGGGCAGTGTGGCGGGGCTGGCCGCCGTTTATGCGTGGTGGAGAAAGCGGCTGGCCCTGTGGGCGTTTGTCCTGGCGTTCCTTTCCCTGCTGGCCGTGGTGGGGCTGGCGTGCCGCCAGGCGGTGTGTCAACAAACTTTCCTGTGGATTCATGAGCCGGATGTGCAGGCCCTTTCCGGAAAGTATGAGGTGGAATCCTCCCCCAGGGAAAGGCGGTTTTTCCGCCCTCCGGAGTTGAAGCGTTTTTTTCAGGTCAGTTCTTCCACGCTCCTCCTGAATGAAGACGGGACGTGCGAGATTTCTTCCTTTCCCCGTCCGGAGGCATGGGGCAGGTGGATTGCCCGTCCGGAAGAGAGGGAGGACCTTTCCGTGCTGGAGGAAGATCTCGTTTCTTCCTGCCGCGGAACCTGGTCCCTGGTGAAAAAAGGAGGATATTACGGTGTCTCCATCGCCTATTCCCCCGGCAGGAGCCTGATGTTGTACCTGGGCGGGGAAGGTGCGGAATGCCTGGTGATGCCGGTCAACCCTGCCGATCCGCTGGAAGCGGTGACGTTTGAAAAAACATTCTGACCCGGATTCTGTCCGCACGGGAACAAGGAAGGGAGGCGGGAATCCCGCCTCCCCCAATATGTTTTTTCCAACGCCGTTCCGGCTTTGACCGGGCGTGTGGGCCGGCTGATTTATTTGACCTTTCCCCCTTCGTACACCAGCACCTCAAAGGGCTTCAACGTGAAGGAGATTTCCTTATCAATGTCTACGGAACTGCCGGAGAAGCCGTCCAGCGTCCGCTGGTCGTCATAGGAATCCTTGAAGGTGATGGAGCCCTTGACGTTCGCAGGGATATCCAGAATGCTGCGCAGGGTTCCGGTCAGGCTCTTTTCCTGGTCGGAGGAATTGCGGAGAGCCAGGGTGGCCTTGTTTTTATTCCATGCGGCCCACCCGTACACGGCCCCTTCGTTAGTTTCCTTGTTCCACGGATTGCCGCCCACCCAGTGCACGTCGTCCAAAACGTCCGCATTGCGGCGTATCCACTTGATCCCCTTGGCCAGTTCGTCCCACAGAACTCCGCCGTTGGCGCTCATCAGGTCCCGATCCACGTAGAGCTCCTGGAGGGAAGTGCCGCAAGCCGTGGCGCAGCGGAGTTCTTTCTTGACGTTTTCCGGATCGCGGGGCATGCAGGCCGGAGGACCGAATTTAGTGACCATCAGGCCGTGAGTCATCATGGAATTGATGGGCATCAGCGGGGAACCCTGCACAAAAACTTCATGCACCAGGCGGTCGCGGTAGGTGATCCATTTGTCGCGGTTGTCGCCCGCTCCGATGGTGCCGAAGTCATTCTCCTGCCTCCATACGGAATCCGCATAACGGAACCAGAAGGGGGATGCCCAGGTTCCTACAGTGCAGTTGATGTAAAGATCCCCCTTTTTCTTGCGCAGGGCGTTCAGCACGCGGATGATGCCTTCCGCATCCTCTTCGTTGCCGGGCCCCTTGGCATGGAAGTGGGTGCTGATGCCGTCGAATTTGAAGTACTTCATATTGTAGTCCTTCACCATCTGGGAACAGCGGCCCACAAAGGCATCAAAATATTCCTTGTTGGAGAGCTGGAAATTGCCGATCTTGTTGTCCGGATGCTTCACGTTCCAGTAAGCGAGACGCTTGCCCTTGGAGGCTCCGTAGCCCCCCACCGGACCCAGCCACGTGCCGATGCCGGCCTTTTGCCTGCCGGCGGCGGCGTCAATGCGCTTGAAGCCCTGCGGGAACATTTTGTGGAAATCCCACAGGCTGTTGAATTCATCCCAGCCGTCGTCCCAGACGAAGGCGTCAATGGACATGCCGCGCTTCTGGAAAAACTGTTCCTGCCAGTCTTTCAGGACGGCCAGGCATTGTTCTTCCGTCATGCGCTTGGCGGGGTCCGAATCATTGTTGCGGTTGATGTTCAGTTCATACCAGGAATTATAATGGATGAAGGGGCGGTAGGGCATCACGCGTTCCCGTTCCATATAGGCCAGGAAGGAGCGGCGTTTCTGGCCGGGGGCAAAAATTCCGAGAACGGAGGATACGTCCCATATTTCTCCGGGCTGCAAGGTGGTTTTACGGCTCCAGAGTCCCTGGGCCAGCCGGGATTCGTCCGCCTGGGGAGCCTGCTTTTCCTCCAGCGTGTGCACGGGCAGGGAAAAGGTGATTTCCCCCTTGCTGGCAATCGGTTCGCTCTTGGTCTGGGCCCAGTAGCGCAGAATGTAATTTCCCCTGGAAGGAACCTGTACCGTGTAAGTGTTGCCGGCATTGGAATCTCCGGTGCTGCCGTTGTGGAAATCGGAGTCAAGAACGGCCCCCTTGGAAGAGAGGAGCTGCACGCCGGCAAGGTTCAGCTTATTGTTGCCCTTGTCCCCTCCCTTATACTGGAAAGTGATGGTACATGCTCCTTTGCCGTCAATGGAAACCGGGCCTTCCGCACTGGAAACCTGTTCTCCGTACTGCTTTTTCAGTTCCTGGGGAACATTGAAATTTCCGGTCCATGAGGCTGTGGACCACTTGTCTGCGCTCCAGATGGCGGTTTCTCCTCCTTCCATATTTCCGGCGCCTCCCACGGTATTGATGCCCATGGGAGTTTCCAGGGCGGTGAACGCCAGGTCATTGACGATGAGTGCGCCTCTGGCGTTTCCGGAAACGGAGGGTGCCCCGGCTTTCCCTTCTGCCAGGTCATATTGCATCGCTACGATGTTTTTCATCTGGACGGGCTTCATACTTGCCAGGCGGAGTTCCTGCCTCAGGTAATGGGAATGGTCCCTGAGCACGGCGCGCCAGGAAATGCGAAGGGTTCCGTTCAGAGCCTGGAATGTTGCGCTGACGGCTTTTCCCGGGAAGCGGTCAGCCAGCCTGAATGCCTTGGGGTTGGGCTGAAGGGAGACGAATTTGACGTTTCCCGCTTTCAGCTCGGAGGATTTAAGGCTCCGTCCGTCCTGAAGATTGATGATGAATAATTCATCCCCTGCCTTGGCGACGGGGCCCAGTTTGGAAGTCATTCCTCCGAAGGAAAGACTTCCGTTCCGAAGGATAAATTTGGCCGTCAGGATGTTATTGGAAAGAGTATAGCCGGAAGCGGATTGTTCCGCGCTGGCTGTTCCGGGTGCAGGCCCCGGAAAGGCGACTTCTGCGGGGGATGTGGGCAGGCAGCCCAGCAGGGTTGTCATGGCAATGGTTGTCTTGAAAAATTTCATGGTGAAATAATATTACAGCTAGCGGGAGGATAATTTGGGGAAGGCTCTTTTTCAAGAAGAAGGTTCTGGAAATGGAAGGAAAGAAAATTAATTTTTATTGAATATGAAAACATTATGTTGATTTTTTTTGATGGCTGAGGGAAAACAACCGGATTCCCAATCCGAGGTCAATCTAACATTTCAATTATGAAACTATTATTACAATTTTTTCTATTTTGCGAAAAGGGATTGCTGTTCCTATACAGCAACTTCAGAACCTCCACAAAAAATCTATTCTGCGTTTTATTTTTTATATTCATAAGTGATAGAAGGTAATTATATTACATTTTTTAGCGGATTGAAAAAGCTTGTTCTCATCTTTCCTGTGGGGGAGAAAAAGAGCGGATTGGGAATCCGATATACAGAGGGCGGGGAATATCTCTCTGATTGCTACTCAGTCCATCATTCACAGAAAATGAAAAAAACATTAGCATTAATGGCCATTGCGGCGTGTTGTTCCGTTCCGGCGTTGGCGTCTTCCGGCTCTTTAGAACCATCGGCCGGAACGTCTTACGCTGCCGGTACGGCGACGACAACTGAAGGTATTACATTGGGAAAAGACATGACGTTTGGGAGTCTCTCACAGAGTCCCCTTCCTGGCGGTTTCATTCCTTACGGCGGTAATTTTTATGCTTCCAATTACACGATCTCCCTCTGGCTGAATACTTCTTCCTTAACGGAAGGAACCCAGACCACGCTGTTTGGGTATTATGGCACCAGTGCGGGCCAAAGTTACGGGGCAAATGCCTTGTATCTGACGGCAGATGCCAAGCTTGGCATGGGAGATGGAAATTTGAATACTTCTACCGGCTCTTTTTCCCAAAACCGTGGAGACGTTTCTGAAACTTCCGTTGTTTTGGAGGGAGGTTTTCTTAACGTGACTCTAGCCGTTACTGGCGCAAACCAAAGCCAGTCTGTGGAGGTCTATGTGAATGGTTCCTTGCTTGACACGTTGTCCTACAACGGCAACATGAACGGAAATCGCACTGATATCCAAGGATGGATTAATCCCAATCTTACATGGGGTGAAATTCAGTGGACGGATACAAAACTTTCCGCGGAACAGATTGCCGGTTTTGCCGGCCTTCAGGTTCCGGAACCGGCCTCGGCTTCTCTGGGAATCCTGGGCCTGGCCGTTCTGATGATGCGCCGCCGCCGTTCCTGACGGTTTTCCACCAGAGAACTGGTAATTCATAGGCCGCTGCCTGAAAAGGCGGCGGCCTTATGATATCAGGGGAAATCCTCAGGCATTTTTCCGGTGCGGAAAAGATGGAGGGGATGACACATAAGAATGAATCCGTTGGAGATTGGCTGGTGTCTAATCTGCATGTACAGGGTAGCCGATCAGATTGTTGAAATTTTGGAGAAGGCGGGAGTTAAGCGGATTTACGGCATTGTGGGGGATAGCCTGAACCCCGTTACGGACGCTTTGAGGAGGAGGAAGACCATTGAATGGATTCATGTGCGGCATGAGGAAGTGGCGGCTTTTGCCGCGAGCGCGGAAGCCCAGCTGAGCGGGAATCTGGCTGTATGCTGCGGCAGCAGCGGCCCCGGAAACCTCCATTTGATCAACGGCCTGTTTGACGCCCACCGGAACCATGCCCCGGTGCTGGCCATTGCCTCCCATATTCCACAGAGCCAGGTAGGCATGGAATATTTTCAGGCCACGCATCCGGAACAGCTTTTCAAGGAATGCAGCGCATATGCGGAACTGGTTTCGGAAGCTTCCCAGGCCCCGTGCATTTTGATGTCCGCCATTCAGCACGCGTGGGCCAGGCGCGACGTAGGCGTCGTCGTCTTGCCCGGAGACATTGCGGACGCCCCCGCGGAGATGAAGAATCTGGTGCATCCTCCTTCCTACACGCGGGAGAATGTTGTTCCTGAACATGAATCCGTATCCCTTCTGGCACGGATGCTTGACGACCACCGCCGCATTACTTTCTTTTGCGGCGCCGGCTGCGCAGGAGCGGAAGACAAGGTCGTCCGGCTCGCGAACCGCCTGAAAGCTCCGATTGCCTACACATGGAGGGGAAAGGATTATTTTGAACATGACAATCCCCTGGGCATCGGCATGACGGGGCTGCTGGGATGGGGAGATGCCTACAAGGCCATGCATGAAAGCGACATGCTCGTGTTGTGGGGGACGGATTTTCCCTATTTCAATTTCATTCCCACCAAACCTGAAATCGTGCAGATTGACAGGCGCGGTGAAGTGCTGGGCCGCCGCTGCCGCCTGGACCTGGGTATTTGCGGGGATGTTTCCGTCACGGCGGAGGCGTTGCTGAACATGGTGCAGGAAAAGACGGATTCCGGGCATTTGGACGCCGCCCTGAAACGCCACGCCAGGGACGTGAAAGAGATGAACGCCTATATGGAAGGAAATGACAAGGAATCTCCCATCCGGCCGGAACAGCTCACGACCGCCCTGAACAGGCATGCGGCATCCGACGCCGTATTTACGGTAGATACCGGCACCCCCTGTATCTGGAGCGCAAGGTTCCTGTGCGCTACGCTTGGCAGGAGGACGCTGGCTTCCTTCAATCATGGCTCCATGGCCAATGCAATGCCAATGGCTATTGGGGCGCAGATGGAATACCCCGGACGGCAGGTAATTGCCCTGTGCGGAGATGGCGGCCTGTCCATGCTGCTGGGGGATCTCATCACGATTGTCCAGTACAGGCTGCCGGTGAAAATCGTGGTGTATAACAATGACTGTCTGGATTTCATCCAATTGGAAATGCAGGCGGCCGGGCTGATTCCGTGGCAGATCAACCTGAACAATCCCTCTTTTGCCGCCGTGGCGGATGCCGTTGGCATCAAGGGGTTTTTATTGGACAAATCCAGTCAGGTGGACCAGATGGTGAACATGTTCCTGAATTATCCGGGCGCCGCTCTGCTGGACGCGCATGTGGACAGGGACGCCCTTGCCCTGCCTCCCTATATCAGTATGGGCCAGGCGGCGGACTTTTCCCTTGCCATGATGAAGCAGACGCTGGCCGGGGAAGTGAAGCAGGTATGGAACACCCTGGCCGGAAACAGGAAGCTGTTCAAACCGTGATGCCCTGCGGGCAAGGAGAGGACACCGGGAAGGGAAACGGCTCTTTGTTTATGGTTACTCCATGGAAAGGGCTTTTTTCAGCGCTTCCGTCACGATTTTCGGGTTGGCTTTGCCTTTGGCGGCCTTCATGACCTGGCCGGTAAGCCAGTTCAGGAGTTTTTCATTGCCCCCCTGTATTTCCGCCACCTTGTCCGGATTGGCGGAAATGACTTCCCGCACGATGCCGTCCAGAAAAGAGGAATCCGCCTTTTCAAAGCCCAGCAGCTTGGCGGCCTGCGCTGCGGCGAGGGCCGGCTCATCCCACATTTTGGCGAATACGTCCTTGGCCTGGTTGTTGGAAACGGTGCCGTCGTCAATAATGGCGATCAGCTCCCGGATGGCGCCGGGTTTCACCGGGCATTCAGACGGGCGCATGCCTTTTTCATTCAGCACGGCGGAAATGTTGTTAATCACCCAGTTGGCGATTTTTTTGCCGCTGGCGGTTCCCCGCGCCGCTTCTTCAAAAAAGTGTGCCAGTTCCAGGTCTCCCACCAGCACGTTGGCGTCGTATTCGCTCAGGCCGTATTCTTCCATGAAGCGTTTCTGCCGTTCCTGAGGCAGTTCGGGAATCTGACCGCGCACTTTCTCCACCAGCGGGGCCGTGCGTACGGGAACCAGATCCGGACAGGGGAAGTAACGGTAATCGTGCGCGTCTTCCTTGGTTCGCATGACGACGCTTTCTCCGCGTTCGTCATCCCAGCGGCGGGTGGACTGGATTTGAGGAATGCCCATGTCCAGTTCTTCCGCCTGGCGCCGGATTTCATAATGAAGGGCTCTGCGGACGGCGGACATGGAGTTGATGTTCTTCATTTCCACCTTGGCACCCAATTCCTCCTGCCCGTGGGGACGCAGGGAAATATTCACATCGCACCGCATCTGGCCCTTTTCCATGTCCGCGTCGGAGATATCCCCGTAATTCAGAATCTGCTGGAGGGACTTGAGGTAGGCGTAGGCTTCTTCCGGGGTGTCGATGTCCGGCTCGGAAACGATTTCCATCAGGGCGGATCCCGCACGGTTGTAGTCGATCAGGGAATAATTGGCATGATGGGTAATCTTCGCCGCGTCTTCTTCCAGATGGATGCGGGTCAGCTTCACGGTGCGGAAAGGAGGGACGCCGGCTTTGATCACGTCATTCGGATAGGACCAGGGGTACAGGGGCACTTCCCCTCCCAGGCACAGCGGAAGATCCAGCTGGGAGGTCTGGTAATTTTTAGCCATGTCCGGATAGAAATAATTCTTGCGGTCCCATTGGGAAATCTCCGGGCTGGAACATCCCAGCATCAGGCCGGTCAGCAGCGTGCGTTCAATGGCGAACTCATTCAGGACGGGCAGGGCGCCCGGCAGCCCCAGGCAGGTGGGGCACACGCGCGTATTGGGTTCAAAGCCAAAGCCGGTCTCGCAGGAGCAGAACATTTTGCTCTTTGTCTTGATCTGGCAGTGGACTTCCAGGCCAATGGTCACGATGTAATCTGAAATTGCCATAAATTCGGAACGCTTGAAGATCGCGGAAACTGTACGGAACCCTTTTCTCTCTGTCCAGTAAAAAGGCCTGCGGGGGAGAGCGGAGGGTTTTCAGACTAAGAATGATGATTGATTTGGAGGGGGGATTTTGTGGCGGAGGTGGGGAGGCGTTTAAGTTCTTCTCCGTCCCGGTAGATGCCGGCGTGCATTTCTTCCGTCAGGAAGGCCGTGTCCCTGGGCGAATCAAGCCAGTGAAGGGGGCCGGATATTCCTTCAAAGCGATGTAGCTTTGGAGGGGAACAAGATGAACTGCCGATTTCCGGCCTGTTGCTCTGGTGATTCCTTCCATGTCACGGAGTCCTCCACTCTGCCTCCTCCACTCTTTTTATAAGATGCCCAGTTCCTTAAGCTGCTGGATGGGACGTTCCGGCCAGAGCTTGTTGGCGATGGGGCTGGCGGGGCTTGGGTGGAGCAACGTGCCGATGGTGAAGCTTTTGCCAGGGAGCCGGGAGGCGGCGTCCCGCAGCTTCTGCGTGGCGTAGGCACCCACCCCCACCAGCGTGTGGGGATTCAGGATGGTGATGAGGGAAAGCAGGTGTTCCATACATACTGCGTCCACGGCGGCGCGCTGTTCCGTCGGCAGTTTGTCCGGCGTGATGTTGGCTCCGGTGGCTCCCATCCAGATCAGCGGGCAGTAATTGGCCACGTAATTGTGACGGAAGAAATTTTCCGCAGTGCCGAAAGCTTCCGCGAAAAGTCCCCAGAGGCGGCGGCCGCTGACTTCCGACCTGGGGCAGCCGAACCCCTCCACGGGACGTTTGGGGTGGGTATGTTCCGGCCGCCCGACTTCTCCGCGGATGTGCAGCCAGTTGACGACGGCGTCCACTTCCCCGAAGGGGACGCCTGTCTGAGCCATGCCGAAGGGGCCGGGATTCATGCCCAGGAACAGATGGCTCTTTTCCCCGTTTCCGTAGGTGCGCACATACTGTTCATGCGGCCCCCATGCATAGGTGAGAGGGTTGTAGGTAACATGGACCGGGGCTTCGAACCGGAGCTTCTCCGTGCCGTCCCGGAGGGCGGCCGTGGCTTTCAGAATGGCTGCTGCAGTGTCGTTCATGCCTCCGCATCATGAAGCGTTGCCGTTTATTGCGCCAGTAAAAACTCCGCGCTTGCATTATTTGTTCCGCCCGGTAACATTTCCCCCCGGACAAGTTAACCTTATTACTTATGAGTGGAATAGCCATTATGACGTCTGGCGGCGATGCCGCCGGAATGAACCCGGCGATCAAGGCGGCAGTGGATCATGCCCGCCAGCTTGGGATGAACCCGTACGTTGTTTATGACGGCTTGGAAGGGCTGATTGATGGAAAAATCAAGGAAGCTACCCGGGAGCTGACCAGCGACATGATCTACAGGGGCGGAACTCTCCTCCGTTCCTCACGGTCCAAGCGCTTTTTCGACTACGAATTCCGCAGGCAGGCCTACGAGCATCTGAAGGAACGCAACATCGACAAGCTCATCATCATGGGCGGGGACGGTTCCTTCCGCGCCCTGAACGACTTTTTCAATGATTTTGAAGTGCCTTTTGCCGGTATTCCGGCCACGATTGACAACGACATTGCCGGCACGGACTACTGCCTGGGCGTGGATACGGCCCAGAACGTGATTCTGGATTGCATTGATTCCGTTCGTGATACGGCCCGTTCCCATCACCGCGCTTTCGTGATTGAAACGATGGGCCGGGACTGCGGCTATCTGGCGATGACCACCGCTCTTTGCAGCGCGGCGGATATCTGCATTGTCCCTGAAATTCCGTATGACCTGGAATCCATTTACAAGCGCCTCCAGCCTGTCATCAATGAGGAAGGAAGCTGCATCATTGCCGTGGTGGCGGAAGGCACCCGCGTGGCGCAGTACCTGACCCGCTGGCTGACGGAACGCGCCGGCATGGATACCCGCCTGACCGTGCTGGGCCATGTGCAGCGCGGCGGTTCCCCCACTGCCCGTGACCGCCTGATGGGCACCCGCTTTGCCACCCGCGCCGTGGAAGCTCTGAACAACGGGGACATCAACCAGATCATGGTGTATCATGACGGCCAGTACGGCTATGCCTCCCTGGATTCCGTTGCCGGGCAGCAGTACTCCGTGAACCAGGATATCATCAACCTTTGCCGGGAGCTGAGCTGCTAGCCGTCTCAGCGGTTACGGAACCCGCTTTTTCCCGCCCATGCCGCCACGTTCCCGCGGCATGGGCGGATTTGTTTTGAAAAAAAACGCCGTTGCTGTATGATGGCGCCGCATCTTTCCCTGAAAACAGTGCTATGAAAGTTATCGTTACGGGCGGCGCCGGATTCATCGGCTCCAATCTGGTCAGGCTGCTGCTGGAGCGCGGCCATGAAGTCCTGAATATTGACGCCCTGACCTATGCCGGCAACATCCATTCCCTGGACGGTTTGGCGGATTCCCCGGCATACCGCTTTCTGCACGCCGACGTCCGGGACTCTTCCCTGATGAGCCGCACCCTGCGGGAGTACGGGCCGGACTGGGTAATGCACCTGGCGGCGGAGTCCCATGTGGACCGTTCCATTGACGATCCGGGAAACTTTATGACCACCAACGTCATGGGCACTTTTTCCTTGCTTCAGGCCGCCCTGGAATATTACCGCTCCCTGGAGGGGGAGAAAAAGGAGCGCTTCCGCTTCCATCACATTTCCACGGATGAGGTGTACGGCTCCCTGGGAAAGGAAGGCCTGTTCACGGAATCCACGCCGTATCGCCCCCATTCCCCGTATTCCGCCAGCAAGGCTTCCAGCGACCACCTGGTGCGCGCCTGGCACGATACGTACGGGCTGCCCGTGCTGATCACCAACTGTTCCAACAATTACGGCCCTTACCAGTTCCCGGAAAAGCTGATCCCCGTCGTTATCCTGAAAGCGCTGGGCGGGGCCCCCATCCCTGTATACGGCAAAGGGGAAAACGTGAGGGACTGGCTGTATGTGGGGGATCACTGCGAGGCGCTGCTGACGGTCGTTTCCTGCGGAAAACCCGGAGAGACGTACAACATCGGCGGCAATAACGAGAAGACCAATCTGGAACTGGTGGAGCTGCTGTGTTCCCATCTGGATGAACTGCGGCCCCGGCCGGACGGCCGGAGCTACCGGGAGCAAATCTCCTTTGTGCAGGACAGGCCGGGCCATGACCTGCGCTATGCGATTGACGCTTCCAAAATACGGAGGGAATTGGGGTGGATTCCGCGCCAGGACCATTCTTCCGGATTCAGAAAGACCATTCAGTGGTATCTGGACCATGAGGAATGGTGGCGGGGCATCCTGTCCGGGGAATACCGCCTGGAACGTCTTGGAACCAATGGCTAGGAATTTGATATGAAGGGTATTGTTCTGGCCGGGGGAAGCGGCACGCGGCTGCATCCCGTTACGCTTTCCGTCAGCAAGCAATTGCTGCCCGTTTACGATAAGCCGATGGTTTATTATCCCATCTCCGTGCTGATGCTGGCCGGAATACGGGAAATCCTTGTTATTTCCACGCCCCGGGATCTGCCCCTGTACCGGGATTTGCTGGGGGACGGCAGCAGGTTCGGCGTTTCCTTTGAATACAGGGAACAACCCAGGCCGGAGGGGCTGGCTCAGGCCTTTATTATTGGAGAGGAGTTCATAGGAAAGGATTCCGTAGCCCTGGTGCTGGGGGACAATATTTTTTACGGGCGCGGCCTGACGGAGAAGCTGAAGCGGGCCGCCGAACTGACGAGCGGAGCGACCATTTTCGGTTACCAGGTGCATGACCCGCAGCGTTTCGGGGTAGTGGAATTCAATGAGGAGGGGAAGGCGGTTTCCATTGAGGAAAAACCGCTCAGGCCCAAATCGGATATTGCGGTGACGGGCCTCTATTTTTACGACAACCGGGTGGTGGAGATAGCCAAACGGATTCCCAAGTCTTCCCGCGGCGAGTTGGAAATCACCTCTGTGAATCAGGAATACCTGAAGCAGGGCCTGTTGCGCGTGGAAAAACTGGCGCGCGGCTATACGTGGCTGGATACGGGCACGCACGATACCCTTCTGGAGGCTTCCATGTTCGTTCGTACTCTGGAGCACCACCAGGGGTTCAAGGTAGCCTGCCTGGAGGAGATAGCCTTTAATAACGGCTGGATTTCCCAGGAAATGCTGCGCTCCCAGGCCGGAGCCATGAATAATAACGGTTATGGCCGTTATCTGGATGAATTGGTGAAATAGGGTTGTCTGCCGCCGGCGTGGGAACGGGAGGGGTGTCCCTGCGAACCCGCGGCTTTCCGGGGTGGGGCGGTTTGCTTTCCGGCAATGCTTTCCATACGGATTCCGTTCCACCGGCGGAAATTTCCGGACGGCTTTTTGCGCGAAGCCGTAAAAGCCTTTCATGCCGGGGAATGAGGGTACATGCCGGGGAATGAGGGTACTCTTCCGGCAGGCCGGTAAAAACGGAGGGATAGGAAAGTCAGGGACGGTTGCCCGGCATGGAGGGATCAATCGGTTCCGGCATGGATGCTATGGACATGACCTCTTTAAACAGGCGCTGCGCCAGAAGAACGGAAAGGGCCGCCAGCATGATTTCCAGGCCGCAGGACAGAAGAACGGCCAGCCATGCAACAGGCGCTGCCAGGGAGGGAACTGCGGTGGACAGGAACTGACGCAACAGGACGGCAAGAAAAAACAGGGCGCTCTGCAAACCGCAGCCTGCCGCCGCGATGCCCCAGGCCAGGAATAATCTCCTGCCTGCGGCTTCGTATCCCGCCGTATAAGGGAAGGAAAAGAAAGAAGTGACGGCCGCCAGAAGGAGGACGGCCTCCCAAACCCTGTCCATTTCCGTATATTGCGATGGGACGGGCATGCCCGCAAACGGAATGAGGAGGGCGTACAGGGCGGGCAGGAAGGCCAGCATGCTCAGATTTCTTGTTATTCTGCTTCCGCGGGAGGCCAGCAGGACTCTGGCGCCCCAGAACATGAGGAAGGACAGGGAAAGGATGGAGAGCAATTCCGCCCCTGTTCCCAAAAGCAGGAAGGGTGCGGCTGTCCGGGGAGAGCGGAGGAAAAAAGGCATGAACAGATGGATGAGGACTGCCGCTGCTGCGCCCGCGCCGAAAAGAACGGCGCAGACTTTGATGAAAGCCCTGGCTGCCGGGTAAATCATCCAGTTCATGGTGAAGAGAAGGAGTAGAGGGGATGGGAAAAAGGAAAAGGACCGCTCCCTTTGCGGAAGCGGTCCTGAGGGGTTAACGTGAATTCATGGATGCCAATGCGAATGACGGCATGCGGAATTACTTATACTGGGCCCAGTCGACATTCTTCATGTCTCCGCTTCTGGCCAGTTCGGCGTGCATGCCCAAAGCGGCCCTGATGGATTGCGGTGTCTGGGCTTTGCCGTCGGACAGCTTCAGGTAATCCCGGAGGATGTTTTTGTAATCCGGGTGGACGCAGTTTTCAATAATGGTCTGGGCCCGTTCTTTCGGGCTCTTGCCGCGCAGGTCCGCGACCCCCTGCTCGGTAATAATGATATTGACGTCATGTTCCGTATGGTCATGGTGGGAAACCATGGGGACGATGGCGCTGATCTTGCCGTCCTTGGCAACGGACGGGCAGGTGAAAATGGAGATGTAGGCGTTGCGCGTGAAGTCGCCGGACCCGCCGATGCCGTTCATCATCTTCGTGCCGCCAATGTGCGTGGAGTTGACGTTCCCGTAAATGTCGGCTTCAATGGCGGTGTTGATGGAGATGACGCCGAGACGGCGGATAACTTCCGGGCTGTTGGATATTTCCGAGGGACGGAGCACCAGTTTGTCGCGGAAAAAGTCCATATCCCTGTAAATGCCTTCCAGGCAGTCGTTCGTCACGGTCAGGGAGCAGGCGCTGCCGAATTTCACGCGGCCTTCCCGAATCAGGCCGATGACGGAATTCTGGATGACTTCCGTGTACATCTCGAACGCGGGAATCGTCTTGTCGCGGCCCAGGGCGCCCAGCACCGCGTTTGCGATGTTGCCCACGCCAGACTGGAGAGGCAGGAACGTGGAGGGAATGATGCCCCGTTTCATGTCGGCAGCCAGGAAATCGGCCACGTTCTGCCCGATTTTATCGGTCAGGGGATCCGCTGCGGCGAAGGAACGGGCTTCATCCGGCCAGTTGGTTTCCACAACGCCCACAATCTTTTTCGGGTCAACCTGGATGTACGGCTTGCCGATGCGGTCGCTGGGTTTGAAGATGGAAATTTCGCGGCGGTAGGGAGGATCCAGGGGTTCGTAAACGTCGTGCAGGCCCATGGCGCTCTTGCTGTGGGCGGCGTTTAATTCCACGATAATTTTGTCTGCCAGGCGGCAGATGGTGGGAGCGATCCCGCCCGCGGCCGTCAGGTAAATTTTGCCGTCGGCCGTGACTTCACAGGCTTCAATAATGGCGATGTCCACGTTGCCCATGAACCCGTAGCGCACTTCCTGGGCCATCTGGGACAAATGGATGTCATTATAGGCGATTTCCCCGTTGTTCACCGCCTTGCGGAAATCAACGTTGGTGGTGTAGGGAGCGCGGTAGCGGATTGCCTTGGCCCGGGAAAGGATCCCGTCGCAGGAATCGCCGGTGGAAGCACCGGTGAAGACGCTCACCTGGAAAGGGTTCCCCTTCTCATGTTCCGCTTCTGCGATTTTTGCCAGCGCAGCCGTAACGGCCTTGGCCGTTCCGGCGGGCGTGAATCCGCTCAGCCCAATATGGTGGCCATGCTTGATCAGGCTTGCTGCTTCTTCTGGTGTCAGTACCTTGTAACTCATGTCAGTGATTTTTGTTGGATGAAAAAAGAAAGAAACCCCGTGTAAAAACGGAGCGGCAGGCTCATTCTTCGAGGAGCCTGTTAATCAGGTGCGCCGGAATGGTGCGGACGGCGCCGGCCGGAAGGGATAGCACAGGATTGCCCTGATCGTCAATCCCTGTAAAAATACCCCGGACGGTTTCGTCATCCGTAAGAATGGAAACCGGCCTTTCTCCGGCCCATGCCCGGGACAGACCCTCCTGAAGGGCAGAGACGCCGCCGTGGGAAAAGACGGAAAGAACCTGGTTCAAATGACTGCCCAGGGAAGCCATGACGGCGTGCAGGGAAGGGCAGTCCCGAACAAGATCCGCCAGCCTTGCCGGAGGGTCCTTGATTTCCCCGGCGATGGAGGCTACATCATTGAAAACATTGATGCCGATGCCGATGACGGCCATGTTTTCCGCCGGGCGTTCCACCAGTATTCCCGCCAGTTTGGATTTGCCCGCCAGCAGGTCGTTTGGCCAGCGCAGGCGCACGGAATCCAGCCCCATGCCGCGGAGCATGTTGAACAGGGCCAGCCCCGCAACCAGGGGCAAATGGCCCCAGTGCACGCCGGCCGCTGTATCCGCAGGAGCGGACAGGGGAACGGTGAAGGATGCCCACAGGCCGCCTTCCTCCCCTATCCATTTGCGGTTGAACCTGCCGCGGCCTCCTGTCTGAACGCGGCAGACGGCAATATGCCCCGGGGGCAGGGAGCGGGCCAGGTCATTGGTGGAAAAAGCCTCGGCCCATTCATGATAAGTCCAGTCGCCGCATGGTCCTTCCTCCTCCGGAGGGGTGGAAAATGAGGCTGCGGAATTCATGGGACGGGCCGAGGCCGGGAGTAATTTTCAATTCTGGTTATTTCGCCAGAGTGGCGATGTAGTAGCCCGCGATGACTGCGGTGCCGATCACGCCTGCAACGTTCGGGCCCATGGCGTGCATGAGCAGATAGTTGGAGGGGTCGTACTTCTGGCCCACATTGTGGGAGACGCGGGCCGCCATCGGGACGGCGGAGACGCCTGCGGACCCGATGAGGGGGTTGACCGGATTCTTGCGCCAGATGAGGTTCATGAGCTTGGCGGCGATGACGCCGCCCGCAGTGGCTACGCCGAAGGCGACAATGCCCAGCAGAATGATTAGCAGCGTTTCCGCCTGCAGGAAGCGGTCTCCCTGCATCGTGAGACCCACGGAGGTTCCCAGGAAGATGGTGACGATGTTGATGATTTCATTCTGGGAGGCCTGAACCAGGCGTTCCGTCACCTTGCATTCGCGCAGGAAGTTGCCGAGCATCAGCATGCCGATGAGCGGGGATGCGTCCGGAATCAGCAGAATGGTGACAATGGTTACCAGCACGGCGAAGAACAGTTTTTCGCTCTTGCTGACCGTCCGCAGGGATTTCATGCGGATGAGGCGCTCCTTCTTGGTCGTCAGCAACGCCATGATGGGCGGCTGTATCAGCGGAACCAGGGACATGTACGTGTATGCGGCCACGGCCACGGCGCCCAGCAGGTGCGGAGCCAGCTTCATCGTCAGGAAGATGGAAGTGGGGCCGTCAGCTCCGCCGATGATGCCGATGGAGGCGGCTTCATTCGGGTTGAAGCCCATGAACAGGGCCATGAAGAACGTGGCGGCTACGCCCACCTGGGCCGCCGCGCCCAGAAGCAGGGTGCGCGGTGCGGCGAGCAGCGGGCCGAAGTCCGTCAGGGCTCCTACGCCCAGGAAGATGATGGGCGGGAAAATTTCAGCCTTGATGCCCAGCCCGATCCAGTCATACAGGCCCCCGTGGATGGAGGTGACCAGCAGTTCCTGGGTATGTTGGCCTACGGCCACGTATTTGCCTGCGGCGGAAACCACCAGGGGTTCCAGCTTCTGCGTTTTCAGGTCCACGGGAACACGGTTGCCGCTGGTGTCAAAGTAATTGACGCCCTGCTGGCGGACGACGGTGGTTCCTTCTCCGTTCGTGAGTAGGAAGACCGGCTCATTGCCGTTGTCCTCCGTCACGTTCTGGAAGTCCTTCAGGTTGGGATCCACCGTCAGACTGTCGTCTCCCAGGCGGGCGGCGTCAGCTTTGGCTTTTTCCTGGGATTCCCGCACGGACTTGATTTTGGAAACGGTCAGCTGGCTGCCGGGATAAACCTGCATGGGCTGCTGCATGGTTTCCAGATACTGGGCGCGGGCTTCCGGCGTGGTCAGATTGGCCGGCACCTTGGCGGGCGTCTGCTGCAGAGGAGCCACATGAACGCGCAGGTAGCCCACGTTGTTCAGGGACGTGGAGGTTACTTCCCCCTGTTCATTGGAGGAGATGACCTGCTGGTTCAGCTGGGTGATGAGCATTCCGTTGTCCGGAATGTTGGCGATGAGGGCGCCGAAAGCAATGGGAACCATCAGGAGCGGTTCGTATTGCTTGGCTACACCCAGATACAGGAGGAGAATGGCAATGCCCCACATCCCTACCATCTGCCATGATAGGGAGAAGACGCCCATCCCCTGTAAAAAGGTGATTAATGAATCAAAAAGACTCATACGGAATGTTATTGTAGCGGTTTATTATTTGAGCCGGAGCCCGGGACTGTTGGCGTTTCCGGGCTGCCGCCGCCGGGATTAACCAATTTTGGCCAGTGCCTGTCCTTCCTGAACCGTGTCGCCCGGGTTCACGCAGAAAGCGGTGAGCGTGCCGGAGGCGGGAGCGTAGATGATGGTGTTCATCTTCATGGCTTCCAGCGTCAGAATCTGGTCACCGGCCTTCACGGGTGCGCCTGCTGCCACGTCCAGGGAGACGACCTTCCCGGCAAGCGGGCTGGGAACGTCTCCTGCGCCGGCGGCGGCCGGAGCGGGCGCAGGTGCGGGAGCCGGAGCCGGAGCCGGGGTGGCCACGGGTGCGGATGCGGCAGGAGCGGGAGCGGCCACAGGTGCGGGGGCCGGGGCTGCGGTAGTGGAGGATACCTGGTCCAGGAGTTCTACGGATACGTCAAATACCTTGCCGTCTACGGTGATGCGAAGTTTCTTCATGATAATGTATGGTATGGAGTATTAAGTTAAATGGTTCCCGCCGGGGCGGGGTAAGGGTGAATAATGCTGTAGTTCAACGGGAAGGCCGAATGCGGTGGGAGGCGAAGATTTCCGCCCTGCCTGCGGCCGCATAGCCGGAGCCCGGGGATTGCTTGATTTCCACAATGCGGTGGCTCATGCCGTCCAGGCCCGCGTCCACGGCGGCGGAGATGACGGCCACCATTTCCGGCGTGAGCTCCGTCATGGCGGAGTCCACCGCTGCGGAGAGGATGGCGAGCATTTCCGGAGTCATGCCCGGTTTGCCCGCCGCAGCGGGGGCGGCGGCAGGCGCGGCCACGGGAGCGGCGGTTTTGGCTTTGGCCCTGTTCTGAATGGCGGCGGCGATGGAGCCGCTGATGGTCAGAATGACGGCCAGGCCACCCAGGCACATCATGACCACCATAATGCCGACAATCTGATAGTTCAGATTGTTCATGACGTTGGCGATGCCCTGTGCAAAGGCGAGTGTTGTGAGTAACATATGAATCCGTTGAGATGGATGTTAGAGCGGAATGTTGCCGTGTTTCTTGGCCGGGCGCACTTCCTTCTTGTTCAGCAGGGTGCGCAGGGCGAAGGCGATTTTGGCGCGGGTTTCTTCCGGATTGATGACTTCCGTGATCTGTCCCATGCCGGCCGCCACATACGGGTTGTAGAAGGCTTCCCGGTATTCTTCAAGGAGTTCTCCCTGTCGCTTGGCTTTTTCCGCCGGGTCTTCCACAGCCTTCAATTCACGGCCGTAGAGCACCGGAACGGCGCCTTCCGCGCCCATGACGGCGATTTCCGCGCCGGGCCAGGCGAAGACGGCGTCAGCGCCCAGGTCCTTGCAGCACATGGCGATGTAGGCGCCGCCGTAGGCTTTCCGCATGATCAGGGTGACTTTGGGCACCGTGGCCTGGGAATAGGCGAAGATGAGTTTGGCGCCGTGGCGGATAATGCCACCCCGTTCCTGGTTCTTGCCGGGTAGGAAGCCGGGCACGTCCACCAGGTTCACCAACGGAATATTGAACGCGTTGCAGAAGCGGATGAAGCGCGCGGCCTTGTCGGAGGAGTCGATATCCAGGCAGCCGGCTTTCACGTTGGGCTGGTTGGCGATGATGCCGACTACTACGCCGCAGATGCGGCCGAAGCCGACGACGACGTTTTTGGCGAAGTCCTTATGCACTTCCAGGAAGTCCCCGTTGTCCACCAGGCGGCTGATGATGGGCTGGACGTCCAGCGGCGTGCGGTTGTCGCCGGGAATCAGGTCGCTCATACCTTCGTCTGCGCTCAGGTCAAGCGGGGTGTCCAGTTTGTGAGGCGGTTCTTCCGTGTTGTTGGAAGGAAGGAAGGAAAGCAGCCTCTTCAGGATGTCCATGGCGTGCGCGTCGCTGTCCGCTACGAAATGGACGTTGCCGGATACGGTGGCGTGAATGGCGGCGGAGCCGATGTCATCCATCGTGCATTTTTCATACGTGACCTGTTCAATCACCTTGGGGCCGGTGATGTACATGCCGGCGTTGCCGGAATTGCGCATGATGATGAAGTCCGTCAGGGCGGGGGAGTAGGCCGCGCCGCCCGCGCAGGGACCCAGAATCATGGAGATTTGCGGAACCACGCCGGAGGCAAGCACATTGTTGTAGAACACCTGGGCATAGCCGGAAAGGGCCGCCACGCCTTCCTGGAGGCGCGCGCCGCCGGAGTCGTTCACGGTCACCATCGGGATGCCGGCTTTCAGGGCGTACTTCTGGGCATCCGCAATTTTCATGGCGTGCATGTAGCCGAGGGACCCGCCCTGGGCCAGGAAGTCGGAGGCCGCGCAGGCCACCGGACGGCCGTCCACCAGGCCGAAGCCGGAAACGACGCCGTCGCCGGGGATTTCCTTCTTGCCCATGCCGAAGTTGTGGCAGTTGTGGCGCACATGCATGCCGATTTCCGAGAAGGTGCCTTCCTCAAAGAGGTACCCCATGCGGTCGCGGGCTGTCATTTCGCCCTTTTCATGTCTCTTGTCGATCTTTTCCTGACCGCCGCTGAGGATTACCTTCTTGCGGCGGCTGTTCAGATCGTCAATCAATTTGGGATCAATAGCCATTGGTATAGTGGTATGGTGAATAGGGAGAATGTTACTTGCCGCATTCGCAGCCGCCGGGGTGCTGGCAGAATTCGGTCAGGACGCCGAAGGTGCACTTGGGATGCAGGAAGGTGACCTGCGTGTTGTGAGCGCCGGGGACGGGCGGGTCGTTCAGCACGGTAAGGCCTGCTTCCTTGGCCTGGGAGATATTTCCGGCGATGTCATTGGTCTTGAAAGCGATGTGGTGGATGCCTTCCCCTTTTTTCTCAATAGCCTTGGCGATAGCGCTTTCCGGAGAGGTGGGTTCGAGCAGTTCGATGTGGACTCCGGCAACGTCAAACATGGCGACGCGGACCTTTTGAGTGGGAACTTCCTCAATGTGGGGCTCTCCGAGCCCGAGCGCATCGCGGTAATAGGGGACGGTGGCGTCAAGGCTCTTGACGGCGATGCCGATATGGTCAATTTGCTGAATCATATGCGTGTGATGGTTATAGGGAATGCAGGGGGGAGGCCTGCAATACATCAAGAGTTATTAAAGCGTATTTTTTTAGGATGTGAAGCGAAAAGCGGAAAAATGGCGAATTCGTGGCCGCCCCTTTCACCTGCTTGATTGCCCCGGAAGATGAGGTATGGTAGGGGCATGTTCAAGAGTGGATTAGCCGTGTTATTTCTGCTGGCGTCGTGGTTTTCCGCCTCGTGTGCCTATGAGCTGCTGCCCGCTCATGTGGCCGTGGTTTATAACGGAAAATCCGAGCTGAGCCGCCGCATGGCCAGGGAGTATGCGCGGGTGCGCGGCGTTCCGGAAGGGAATCTCGTTTCCCTGGATTGCCCCACGACCAGCGAGATTTCGCGGAAGGAGTATGAGGATACGATCCGCGTCCCGCTGCTGGAGGCGGCGCGGAAACAACGGTGGTGGGTGCCTTCCGGCATTGCGTCCTCCCCCTTGATGAACCGGAAGATTTTTGTGCTGGTGCTGATGGCGGACCTGCCGATGAAGATACGGCATGAAACGCCCGCTCCCCTTCCCGGGAAAGGCGTCAACCAGATGCAGACGGATCGCGCTGCGGTGGATTCCGAATTGGCTCTGCTGGCGGTGGGCGGTTATGAAAGGAAGTCCTGGCAGGTGAATCCCTATTTTAATAAAAGGGAGGATTTTGTGGGTTCCGGCCTTCCTTCGTTTCTGGTATGCCGCCTGGACGGACTGACGCCCGATACCTGCATGCGGCTGGTGGCGGAACCGGCGAACGTGGAGAAAAAAGGTTTATGGGGGTGGGCCGTTGTGGACCGGGGCGGCCCCTATGCCCAGGGGGACCGGTGGCTGGACGACGTGTTCGAGCGCGTAAGGGAGGCGGGCATTCCCGCTTATCTGGATGACTGGCCCCAGACCCTGCCGGAAAAATTCCCCTTGAGCCGGGATACGGCTCTTTACTGCGGGTGGTATGCGGGGAATGCGAACGGACCGTTTTCGGATCCTTCGTTCCGCTTCCGGCCCGGGGCGATAGCCATGCATCTGCATTCCTTCAGCGCCGCCGATTTCAAGGTCCCCGGCAGGGGATGGAGTTCCGCCCTGCTGGAGAAGGGGGCTGCTGTGACGGTGGGAAACGTGTATGAGCCGTTCCTGGGCGCCTGCCACCGCTTTGATATTTTTGTGGACCGCCTCCTGGACGGCTATACCGTGGCGGAGGCTTCCTGGATGAGCATGCCTGTGCTGTCCTGGCAGGGGTTGGTGTTCGGAGACCCCCTGTACCGTCCATACGCCCGCATGAAGGATATGGACGTGGAGCCGACGGAAGAAGACCGTTATTTCCAGGGGTGGTGGGCTTCCTCCGTGCAGTTCGGAGACCGCTGGAAGGACCGTTCCGCGCGTTTGATGGAGTCCGCCCGGAAGGCCCCTTTTTCCTGCCTTTATGAAGCTCTGGCGCTGGAATGCCTGTACCGGAAGGAACCGGCCCGCGCCGGAGAGCTCCTTTCCTCCGCCCTGGACGGCGCGGCTGACGCCCGCACCCGTGCGCGCCTGCTGCTGGAAATCCTGATGGCGGAACGGGCCCGGGGCGGCAACAAGGCTTTTCTGCAGCGGGCGGACGGCATCCGGGGCCTCATGTCTTCCTCCGCTTTTCTTCCGGCGCTGGAGGAATGGCTTGCCAGAGTGGCTCCGCCGCCGGACCCGCCGGAAAAATAAATTAAGGACGTACGGCAAATTTGGATTGCCTTTTAGGGGATTATGGCTCATATTCTGCGTCCCGTAAGTTTTCCTTTTACTGATATTCACCAGCAATAGATAACACAAGATGAACATTATCAACAAAATCGAGCAAGAGCAACTCAAGGCGGATGTGACCCCATTTAACGTAGGTGATACCATCAAGGTTCACACTCGTGTTATTGAAGGCGGCAAGGAACGTATCCAGATTTTCCAGGGCATTGTGATCGCCAAGCGCGGTTCCGGCATCAATGAAGCTTTCACCGTCCGCAAAATTTCCTACGGTGAAGGCGTGGAACGCGTATTCCCCCTGCATACTCC
Source organism: Akkermansia sp. UNK.MGS-1 (assembly GCF_000980515.1). NCBI lineage: Bacteria > Pseudomonadati > Verrucomicrobiota > Verrucomicrobiia > Verrucomicrobiales > Akkermansiaceae > Akkermansia > Akkermansia sp. UNK.MGS-1. Next base: position 116,414 of record NZ_LBCB01000002.1, read on the forward strand.
CCGCATTGCCAAGATTGAAGTCGTGAACCGCGGCAAAGTCCGCCGCGCCAAACTTCACTATCTGCGCGGCCGCATCGGCAAGGATGCCATGATTGTGAAGTCTGCCAACCGGTAATCGGAAGAATTGCTATTTTGCTGGCCCGGCCCGCCGTGAGGCGGCGCCGGGTTTTTTATTTCCGGAGTATTGTTTTTCCTGAATGGGAAAGGGGTCCACAGGGACGACAGCCGCTTCAGGATATTTCCCCGGGAGCCATATGGGGATGAGAGCGTTTTTCCGGGGTGGGGAAGGTGGAGAGGGGCGGCTATTTCCGGTCCGGCGCAAATACGTTTTTCGGATTTTCCTCCGTCCGGGCCTGGATGGCTTCCGGAGAATGGAGCAGAAACCGGAAAATTTCATACGCGAAGCCAAACCAGGAACTTAGCGTGTGACATTCCATCAGGCCCTGCCCCAACCTGCTTTCCGGGAAGGGGAAAGGAAACGGCGGTTTTCAGCATGGCCCCCGGAGGGGGGTAAGCGGGAGCAGGGCTGCGTGGATAATTATTTTTCCGCAGGTGCGGGAGCCGGTGTGTCCTCCGCATCTTCCGGTCCGTACGCTTCCACTTCCGTCAACGCCAGCGGCTGGGAGGGATTTGCGGATTCCACGCGCAGGGCTCGCGCCTTGACCGGAGCGTCCAGTTTCCAGGAAGTGACGTTGGTGGATTTTTCCGAAGGAGTGGTACTGAAGGTTTTTTCCGCCAGCACGTTTTTGTCATTGCCGTAGAGGATTACCTTGAATTTTTCCATAGTGCCCAGCAGCGTCAGGTTGGCCGGCGTGTAAATGACTACCTTTTCTATGGTGCGGTTGGTCTCCCTGCCGAAGTCAATGCCGAACCAGGCGGTTTTCCCTTCAACCACGCCTGTGGCGCTGATTGAAACGTCGGAAATCCTGGAGCTGGTATTGCCGTCAACGGCCTTTTTCGGACCGTAAGCTCCCAGCATGTTGCGGTTGGAACTCTGGCGAACCTTGACGCCGGGCTGAAGGCTCCAATTGATTTTGCCGGGTTCCGCGGAAACTTTGGGAACTGCCGGCGTCTGCGCCGGACGCGCGGCCGGAACAGGTGAAGGAATGGCCGCAGCGGTGTTTTGCGCGGTGGCCGGAGCGTGGCGGCGCGCGTCCCTGTTCGCTTGTCTTGCCGCTTCCGCTTTCGCGTTATTTTCCTTCTGCACCTGTTCATTATAGTCATTGCGCATTCTAACGACATCCTTCTTATACAGGATGCAGGTATAGGTCAGCACAATGCCCACGATCAGGGCCGGAATGAGATAGTAATAGATGTTGGACTGCCCTTTTTGCATGTTCAGGGCCGGAATGGCCGGGGAAGATGACGGTGGAGGGATGGAGGCCGCATTTCTTCCCGAAGGATTGGCAATGGCTTTATCCAGATCCGTGATGAAATCCCCCAGGTCCCGGTAGCGTTCCCGGGTATCCGGATTGATGGCGCGGGAGACTGCCGAATCCACGGCATCGCTGCATTTGATTAGTGAGGAGGGCATGGCAAAGCCCGCTTCCATCGGCGTTTTGCGGGTAAGCAGAATGTAGAGCGCCAGCCCCAGTGCGTAAATATCCATGCCCGGCGTGAACGTGGTTTCCGCTCCGGTGACCCACTCCGGAGAGGCGAAGTCCCCCATGTCCACCGGAGGTTGGGCAGGATAAATATTGATGGGCAGCAGCAGGGCGTCTCCGCCGTCTTCGCGCAGGCAAATCAGCTTGGGCGTGATGCCCCCGTGAAAAATGTTTTTCCGGTGCAGCGTCAGCAGTCCTTCCGCCATGTTGCGCACCAGGTTGAGCGCCGCCTGGGGAGATATTTGGGGAAGGGTTTCCATATCCGCCATCCGCGGATAGGGGGGGTGTTCGGAGATGATGAAAGTAAACGGCCCCGCCTGTCCTACTTCATAAACGCGCAGGAGCCCCTGGTGGGATTGTTCCACGATGGTGAGGGAGCGGACGATGAATTCAGGATCCCAGCCGAAGATGCCGGCTTCTTCCGTGGGAACCACCCGCAGCATGACGGGAGCAAAGTTGGATTTCAGGGTAGCTGTGAAAATTTGCTGGGGGCCTTTGGCTCCGACAAGCTGAATATTTTCCAATTGGGGAAAGAGAGAGGAAATCTGGTCCATGGGAAAGGAATCGTCGGCAGACATGGAAAAGGGAGGTGGAATAGTATTGATTCCCACTCTACCTTAAATTCCCCTACGGAAGCAACTCTATAAGCGGGCATATTTTGATGGCGGGACGCCCTGATGCTGAACGGACGCCAATCATGCCCGGATGGAGCGCGCCTTTTTCCGTAACCGGCCAGTCAAATCAGGGCAGCCAGGAACAGGCCGTAATGAGCGGGGAAAATTTCAGTTGTTTCAACCGCCGCGGCGGCATGTTGCCGCAGATGCCCGCGGCAAGGTAAATCCTGTTGGGTTCCTGTTTTTTTCCGGGAGCGGCAGGGAGGGTGGATGAACGAGGGCGTTCCAACCGTTAAAGCCGGGACATACAGGAACCCGGAAACAGGATCGCCGAGGCGTGGCCGTTTGACTGGAAGATGGCTGCTGTTATCAGCAGGAACAGCAGAAGGGGGGAAGGGAAGGAGGCCTTGCATGGACAAGGAGAAACAGTCCCCTGCATCAGGGCCTTTTCAGGATGATAGGCGGCGAGGGATTGGCCTGCCATACGGGAGTGGCGGCTTTCGCGTCCGCTTCTTCGAGCGTTTTACGGCCTTTGACCTTGACCAGGTGTTCCCGGAGGATGCGCCGCAGTTCCAAGGCGGAGGCCGGGTCATCCTGCACGCTGTGCCCGGACGGAACGATTTTTTCACTGGCGCTCCAGTCCAGGTGGGATGAGTGGTACTTGACCACTCCGTCGGAGGAATTGGGAGTGTCGTTCCTGCCCCTGTCTCCAATGATGGAATGAACGGGAACATTTGGGGAGCCGCGCAGCTCCGACATGTATTTGACCAGGGATGAATTCGGGGAAAGCTGGCGGATGCTGGTCAGCTCGTCCTTCAGTTGCAGGGGGTTGAGTAGGAACATGCCGCGGCTGAGAGTGGCGATGCGGGTGACTTCTTCCAGCATGTCCGAGGGGAGGTCGATCAGGCGCTGGCCCAGTCTTCCTATCCAGTTGTCCGCGAAAGTGGAACCGCGGTGCGGGGTGGCCATGTACACGATGCGCGTGACTCCCTGGGGCGGGGAAAAGATGAAATTATTCTGGAGCCGTTCAAGCGTTTGTTCATCATAATGGAGGGGGGCCATTCCTTTCTTCCAGTTTTCCAGCGTCATTCCCTCAAACGTTTCCGGAGAAAGCTCAAATACTCCCTTCATCAGCGTCCAGGGTTTGGTGGAGTTATTGAAGCGGGTGATGAGGCCGCCCATGGAGTGTCCCACCATGACGATGTTGTTCATTTCCCTGGATGTTCCGCGGGGATTGTATTCCTGCATGAGCTCCTTCAGGGCCTGCCGCTGCCTGCTGGCCGGAATGGTCCAGGCCAGCCCGGACGGATAGCCGAAGAACCAGAATTGGTAGTTTTCCCGGATGACCGGATCCACCAGGAGACGGTTGGTCAGGTTAGCGAAGGTGGCGGGGCCGGACATCAGGCCGTGGGTGAAAACCACGGGTATTTTCCGGGGGTCATAGGGTTCGGAAAAATAAAGCCCCATCGTATTGATGGCCTTTTTGGGGCGGAATGCCCCCAGCAGTTCCGTTCCGTCTGCGTCGGAAAGCTTCCAGAAGAGAGCGATGGGGACGGAAAAATTGGCCGCCAGAGGCTGCCGCACCTTATTTTTGCCAATGAAGATGTGCTCATTCATCAGGCGCGGAATGGTGCGGAGGGTTGGTTTCCCGTCCACCATGCGGTCAAAGTCCAGAATGGCCGTCAGCGTGTGCACGTTGCCGTTGTCCTTAAGCACGTTGGCATGGGGGCGGGAACCGCCCCGGGGCGCCAGCCCCGCCAGCGGTATGCCCATTCCCTCTACCGTCACGCTTTCGCGCAGGCGGAAGGAGGGGTCCACTTCATCGGACATGAAAATGGCCTCATAGAACCACGGATTGCTGTCCCTGGCATAGGGAGATTTTTCAATGACGAAGGGAAGGCTTAGGCGCTTCTTCTCATCCATGCCGCCTTTGCGTTTGGCTTCCTTCAGGTGGGCGGCCAGCTCCCGAATGCACGCATTGTATTTTTTCCGGGCTTCCGGCCATTCCCGGCTGCGGTTGGGAGAGGAAAGAATGAGCCATGCGGCATAGGCCTCCCGGATAGCCGCGGCGTCATCCTGGTAATGGGCGTACTCCATTTCCTGCCGCTGGTGCAGGGAACAGCCGGAAAGGCTTATGGCCAGTCCTAAGAGAAGGATGGAAACCGTTTTCATGATGCGCGGTGTAAATAAGCAGGGAAGGGAGGGTTATTCAGGAGAGCATGTCCAGCGCCCGGTTCATGGATTTGAGGAAGGTCTGCACTTCCTCTTCCGTATTGTACAGGGCAAAGGAGGCGCGGGTAGTCCCGGTGGTGCCCAGGGCGCACATGAGCGGCTGGCAGCAATGGTGCCCGGTTCTTACGGCAATCCCCATCTGGTCCAGCAACGTACCCAGGTCATAGTGGTGGATGCCCCCCGCCAGGACGGAGACCACGGCGCTGTGCGGCACGTCCGGGGCCAGTACGGTCAGGCGCGGCATGGCCTTCAGGCCTTCCACCGCCATATCCGTCAG
>NZ_LBCB01000002.1:121394-141479 GCF_000980515.1 Akkermansia sp. UNK.MGS-1
TTCTGTTCATGGGCGGCAATGTTGTCCAAGCCCAGCCCGGAGACGTAGCGGATGGCGGCCGCCAGACCCACTGCCCCGCCAATGTTGGGCGTTCCCGCTTCATATTTGAAAGGGATGTCGTTGTAAACGGTTTTTTCAAAGGTGACTTCCTTGATCATTTCCCCACCGCCCATCCACGGCGGCAGTTTCTCCAGCAGCTCCCTTTTTCCCCACAGCGCGCCGATGCCGGTGGGCGCGTACAGCTTGTGGCCGGAAAAGGCGTACAGGTCGCAGCCCAGTTCCTGAACGTCCACATTCATGTGGGAAACAGCCTGGGCTCCGTCAATCAGCACGATGGTTTCCTGCCTGTTCTCCTTGGCGAGCGCGGCCATTTCCCTCACGGGATTAACCGTTCCCAGCGTATTGGAAACGTGTCCCACGGCTACGATGCGGGTGCGTGGGGAAAGCATGTTCCGGTAAGCTTCCATGTCCAGAGTCTGGCCCGGCGTCAGGGGAACCGCTTTCAGGACGGCGCCCGTGCGTTCGCACAGCATTTGCCAGGGAACGATATTGGAATGGTGTTCGGAAGCGGTTACGATGACTTCGTCTCCCGGTTTGACCATGCCGGACGCGGCGATGGTATCCGCCGCCAGGTTGATGCCCATCGTGCAGCCGGAAGTGAACAGGACTTCCGCCGTTTCCGGCGCGTTGATGAACCGCGCCACCGTTTCCCGCGATTCTTCATGCGCTTCCGTCGCGAGCTGGCTCAGGTAGTGGGAGCCGCGGTGCACATTGGCGTTTTCCGTATCGTAGTAATGGCGGATGGCGTCCAGCACGGCCAGGGGTTTTTGCGTAGTGGCCGCATTATCCAGGTAAATGAGAGGCTTGCCGTGCACGCTGGTTTCCAGAATGGGGAACTGCGGGCGAATGGTTGCTGTGTCAAGCATGGCTATGGTACTAGTGAGGGTTCTTTGCGCAATTCATCCCAGCCTCCTTCCAGAATGAAAATGGGCGCGCGGATGCCGTATTCCGGCTTTTTCAGTTCATTGGCCACGGCCGCGCTGGAGGTGCAGTCCCTGCTGCAAAAGATGACGATGCAGAATCCCCTGTCCTCTGCCGTCATCAGGGCTTCCATGGCATTCGCCAGGAGTTCCTGGTAATTGGCATCCGCCGGACGGATGGGGTAAACGGGGGCCCGGGTGACGGTATGGCGTTCAAAGTCGTCCTGCTTTCTGGCATCTATCCAGAGGATTTTTCCCGGCCATTCCTTTAATACCTGGGAGAGGCACACGTGCCCTTCCTCCAGAGTTTCCGGGTTGCAGGGCGGCGTGCGGAACGGCTGGATGACGCGCAGATCCAGCGCGGCGACGCCTACGGCCAGCAGAAATACGGCCAGCAGGAGTTTCAGAGCGGAGGAAAAGGCGTCTCTCATGGAAGGAAGGGCGGATGTCAGTTTTCCTTGATGGCCAGGAACCCCATTTGGCGTTTGTAGCGCGGCACGGCGGAATCCGTGCGCACCCAGATGGTGTTGAAGGCCGGCCTGGCCGTGGATTTGGGAGTGACGATGATTTTATATTCCCTGCCTTTTTTCACGGTCACAGGTTCGTAGTCAAAGGCGTCTCCCGTCAAATCCACCGTGGTCAGGTTGACGGGCAGTTCTTTGGAGATGGTGATTTTTATGGTTTTGGGCGCGGCGGCCTCTCCTCTGGCCCATTCCAGCTTGCGGGGTTCCATCCGGATGATGTCCGGGATCTGCGCGCGTATGACCAGCTTGTAGGCGGAGCCGTTGGCGTACACCGTCATGTCCTTGTCCACGGTGCCGGAAAAGTTGCCGGTTTTCATTACGGCGCTGATGACGCCGGATTCCCCCGGGGCATACGTCAGCTTGTTATCCTTCGCTCCGGCGGTGGTGCAGTCGCAGGAAACGTGGATTTTACTGATGGTGACCGGGGTGCCGGAAGTGTTGGTGAAGGAGAAGGATGCCGTGATGCTGTCCTGGTCCGGAGCCACCTTTACCGGAACCACCGTTTCCTTGAAGGACAATTCATTTTTGCCGGAGGCGAGGCTCCCGCACAAAAGCAGTCCTGACAGAATAACGAGCCGGGTGGTCATGGGCGTTTCAGGATGTTTTTTCTTCTTTATTCCTGGCGGAGAAAATGCTGGCGATGAAGAAAATAATTGCCGCTACGAAGATGCAGGAGTCCGCCACATTGAAGGCGGGCCAGCGGTAGTTGAAGAGGGGGATGGTGACGTCAATGAAGTCCACCACGTAACCGTTCATCAGCTTGGTGAAGAAACCGTGCTGCTGCTCATACGGAATCAGGAAGCCCTGAATCAGGCGGTCCGTCAGGTTGCCGGCTACGCCCGCCAGCAGCAGGACATAGGCCAGCTTGAGCCATGCCGTGTGGAAGAAGTTTTTCCGGTAAAGCACGACCAGGACCACGATGGCGAGCACGGGAACTGCCAGAAAAAGATAGCTGGACCAGACGGTGCCGTTCCCCAGCCCGAAAGCAACGCCCGTGTTGTGCACGCGGGTAATGTTCATGGTTCCGTCCAGGAAGGAAATGGGTTCCAGTTCCCTCAGTTTGTTCAGGGCGTCCACCGTGTTTGGATTCAGGTCCGGGAGCCGCGCCAGTTCCGCCTCCGGCATGCGTCCGTTCGTGGCGAAGTCCAGCGTGCCGTCCGCATTGATGTGCTGGAAGCCCGGAAAGTCCGGCAGATAGGCGTACTTATGGAGCTTTTCGTTCAGGTAGTTCAGCGGGAAGCGGCGGATAATCCACAGCTTGCTGGCCTGGTCCAGCGCATACAGCCCTACGCCCAGCAAGCTCCACCAGAGCCAGCCGGGGGGCGTCTTTTTATGGGGGGCGGGTTCTTTTTCCGTCTGGGGGTCCATATAAAGGTCGGAAAATGGAGTGGATGCGGTTCAGGAAAGAACTTCCGCGCAGCGTTCGCATACGTCCCCGCCTTCCGCCGCCGGTTCATACCGGCGGCAGCGCGGGCACATGGCATGTTCTGTTTTTGCGGCGGAGGCTGCCAGTTCCGGACCGGTTTTCACGTCAAGGTCCGCGATGATGAAGAATTCCGTGGCAAACGCCCGGTCTTCCAGAAGCGCCACGACGTCTTCGCTCTCATTCACGGGAACGGTCAGGGTAATGGATGCCTCATTATTTTTGGAAAACACCTTGGCTTTCACCTGTTCTTCAATGGCTACCTGAATGACGGACTTGATTTCCTGGAGACGGGAAATAACGGAGGTCGCCTCCTGGGTATCATATTCCGGCATGGGGGCGGGGAAGTCCTGCTCATGCACGCTGCCTTCATATCCCGCGTATTCCCAGGCTTCATCCGCCGTGAAGGCCAGGATGGGAGCCAGCAGACGGCACAGAGCCTTGAAGATGATGGTCATGGCCGTTTGTGTGGCGCGGCGGCGCACGGAGGAAGATGAGTCGCAGTACAGGCGGTCCTTGGTGGTGTCCACGTACAGGGCGGACAGGTCGCTGGTGCAGAACTGGTTGATGGCGCTGAACGCCTTGCGGAAGTCATAGGCTTCATAGGCCTTCAGCGTTTCCCTGATGACGGCGTTCAGGCGTTCCAGAATCCAGCGGTCCAGGAGGGGCATGTGTTCCGGGGCGACTGCCTGCGCGGCGAAATCGAATCCGCTGATGTTGCCCAGCAGGATGCGCAGGGTGTTGCGGAGGCGGCGGTAGGGTTCCGTCACCTGCTTGAAGAGGTCTTCCCCGAAGGGGACTTCATTTTGCCAGTCCACAGAGGCGGCCCACAGGCGCACGATGTCTGCGCCGTATTTGTCGTAGTAATAGGCCGCGTCAATGGGTTTGCCGCTCTTGGCGTCGGATTTGGAGGTTTTTTTCCCGGTGTCCTTGTCCACGACGAAGCCGTGGGTCATTACGGCCTTGTACGGAGCCTTGCCGCGCCAGGCGACGGAAAGCATCAGGGAACTCTGGAACCAGCCGCGGTGCTGGTCCGTAGCTTCCAGGTAAAGGTCCGCCGGCGCGTCCAGCCCGGGGCGGTTGTCCATGACGGCCATATGGGAACTGCCGGAATCAATCCAGACGTCCAGCGTATCCTTGCCCTTTTTCCAGGTCTTCGGCAAGCCGAGGCGTTCGCACAGGTCTTCATCGGAGAGTTCAAACCAGATGTTGGAACCGTGTTTCTCCACCATATCCGCGATTTTGCGAACCAGAGCGGCGTCCAGGACGGCTTTGCCGTTTTCGTCAAAGAAGACGGGCAGCGGCACGCCCCAGGTGCGCTGGCGGGAGATGCACCAGTCCGGCCTGGCTTCCACCGTGCCGTAAATGCGGTTGCGGCCCCAGGAGGGCAGCCACTGCACCTTGTCTATTTCTTCCAGGGCCTGCGGGCGGAGCTTGTCCATGGAGATGAAAAACTGTTCCACGGCCCGGAAAATAATAGGCGTCTTGGAACGCCAGCAGTGCGGATACTGGTGGCGGTATTCTTCCACGCCGAAGAGGTTGTTGCCCTGTTCCAGCATGGAAATGATGTCCTTGTTGGCGTCAAAGACATGTTTGCCCACCAGGGAGGGCACGCCCACTTCTTCCGTGTATTTGCCGTCGTCGTCCACGGGGGAGAGGACGGGCAGTCCGTATTGGCGTCCCACGTTATAGTCGTCCGCGCCGTGGCCGGGAGCGATGTGGACGATGCCGGTTCCGGTGTCCGTGGTGACAAAGTCCGCCAGGATGATTGTTGACGTGCGGGAAAGGAAGGGATGGCGGGCCTCGCAGTTTTCCAGTTCGGCTCCCTTGAATTCACGAATGGTTTCCGCAAGAGCCCAGCCCGTTTTCTGAGCGAAGGCATCCAGCAGATCCTTGACGATGACGAGGTTTTCCGTCTGGCCGTCTTTCATGAACCTGCCTGCCACGTAGGTGAAACGCGGATGGAGTGCGAGACCTACGTTGGCGGGCAGTGTCCACGGAGTAGTGGTCCAGATGACCATGGATGCTTTCAGGCCCAGGGGATTGTCCAGAAGCGGGAAGCGCACGAAAACGGAGGAACTGACCTTTTCCTTGTAGTCGATTTCCGCTTCCGCCAGCGCCGTATAGGCCCCATAGGACCACTGGACGGGTTTGCGGCTCTGGTACACCGCTCCGTCTTCCACCAGTTTGGCGAACACGCGCAGGATGTTGGCCTCATACGCCGGCTTCATGGTCAGGTAGGGATTCTCCCAGTCGCCGAACACGCCCAGGCGGCGGAAGGAAGTGCGCTGAATGTCAATGAAGCCTTTGGCGAATTCCGCACAGCGTCGGCGGATTTCCGCCGCATCCAGGTCACGGGCCTTCTGAACCACCTTGAATTCGATGGGGAGGCCGTGGCAGTCCCAGCCCGGAATATAGGGGGCGGCATAACCGGCCATGGTTTTTGATTTCAGGACCAGGTCCTTGAGAATTTTGTTCAGGGCCGTACCCATGTGCACGTCCCCGTTGGCGAAGGGGGGGCCGTCATGAAGGAGGAACCGGGGTGCGCCCTGTGCCATCCTGCGGGACAAAATTCGTTCGTACAGCCCGGTGTCTTCCCACTTTTTCAGGCGTACGGGTTCGTTTTTCGTCAGATCCCCTCTCATGGGGAAACCGGTCTCCGGCAACAGGATGGTGTCTTTGTAATTCTTTTCGGGCGCACTCATGCCCGGAAAAAGTACCACCGGGCCCGGTTCCGGTCAACCCTGCGGTGCGGCACACGCCGGTCCTAGCACATTCATTCCCGTCGTGTTCCGGAGGAAGTGTCCGCTCCGGAGGGCGCACCCCCGCGGGCAGAAGACGGGGAAGAAAGGAATCCCTGTTCCCTGAGCCATTGTTCGGCGGCTTCAGGCCATTGATCCGTGGGATGTCCGCGTTTTTCCATGCCATACCCGTGGCCTCCCGTGGGATAGAAGTTCAGACTGGCGGGAACCCCCTTTTCCCGGCAAGCCTGTTCCATCAGCCTGCTGTTGGCGCAGGAAACGCCGTCATCCAGAGCGTGGACGAGGAACACCGGCGGCGCCTGCTCCGTCACCTGTCTCTCTGCGGAACACATCTCCTCCAGGGCAGGGGATGGATGGGCCCCCAATATTTTGTTGCGCGTTCCCCCGTGGGTAGTATGGGGCGCCATGGTAATGACGGGATAAATAAACATGGAAAAATCCGGACGGGCGGAAATGTTTTTCAGCGGATTTTCCGCTTCTTCCGGCAGGGTGCGGTTCCACAGCGTAGAGGCCATGGCCGCCAGATGGCCGCCAGCGGAAAAGCCCATGACGCCGATGCGAAGAGGGTCAATTCCCAGGGAAGAGGCGTTTTTCCGCACGGTCCTCAGAGCCTGGCGGGCGTCCAGCAGGGGACCGGGAAACTTCCCCAGGGCATTGCCGGTTCCTGAAACGCGGTATTTCACGACAACCCCCACCATGTCGTGTTCCGCCGCCCAGCCGGCAATGCGGCTCCCTTCCTTTTCAATGGCCTGGATGGCATACCCCCCTCCCGGAAAAATACACAGGGCCGTGCGCTTGTCCTGCGGACTCCATCCGGCGGGAAAGTGAAGCTGGATTTGCGCTTCTCCTACGTCCGTAATGTGTCCGGCGGAGGCTTGTTTTTCTTTCAGATCCGCCGCTTTGAGCCCCAGGGAAATCCATTCGGAGTGAAAGGCTTTTCCCTCTGAGGGAGGGCAGAAGGCGCTCAGCGCGGACGGCTCAGGCGGAACGGCCCCGGCTGAAGCGCAGACGAATGTCAGAAAAAGCGCGGAGAATAATATCTGTTTCTTGTTCATGGTTTGTTGGCCAGTGAAATGACGAGTTTGGAAAGGCCCTGCACCACTTCTGCAAACTGGGGATAGTCCAGCTTTTCAGCCGTATCGCTGGTTTCATGGTAATCGTCGCAGCGGAGGAAGGCCGTATCCGTGGCGGCAAAGGAGGGGATGCCTTCCTTCATGTATCCCCAGTCGTCAGACCAGGAAACGCCGCGGGTGTAATACGGGAACACGGCGGAACGCACCGGAAAGCGGCTCAAGGCGGAAAATTCCTCCGCGCAGGAGCGTGCCAGTTTGCGGCCCGTGTTGGTGGAGAGGAAAGCAACATAGTCGCAGCGGTCCGGCAGGCCGGCCAATCCGGCAACCACGGCGGATTGGCGTTTTTTATTCACCCGGGGGGAATAGCAGCCCAGCGTTTCCAGGGCAATCATGCCAATGATTTTTTCCCTGCCCGAATGATGGGAGACGGATTTGGCATGTACTGCGCTGCCCATGGCGGGCGTCTGGTAAAAAGGAGGCTCTTCATTGGCGTAGGCCACCAGACAAACATCGTGGAGGGTGGAAGTTGCTGCAAGGGCACGTGCCGTTTCCAGCAGGGCGGCTACGCCGGAAGCGTTGTCATTGGCTCCCGGAGTTCCGGTGCGGGAAGGCCGGGCAGGACCGTGGTCGTGCCAGTTGTCCATGCCCACTTTGGTATCGTAATGCGCGCCGACGATGAGCATTTTGGGCCGGGGGGAGGTTCCTTTCTTGATGGCGATGAGATTATATGCCGTCCAGTCCTTTACGGCGCCGAATTCTCCGGAGGGCGGGATATGAACAGCCTGGCGCGTGACGGCATAACCCATTCCCTCCAGTTTTTGTTCAATGTAGCGGGCGGAACGCTCCATGGAGCCGGGGTGGTAGACGTTCCGTTCACCGATGGTATCCGCCAGGTGGAATACATGCGCTTTCAGGAGCGTTTCCGTTTGGTCCGTGTCCGGTATTTCTCCGCTTCCGCGGGGAGAAAAAAGCTTGGAACAGGAGCTGAGGGCGATGCAGACCACCACTATGAGCAGACCGAGCCTGAAAGTCATGAAAAAGAAATGCATAGCGGAAATTGAAGAGGTAACGCAGAAAGGGGAGTCCTAATGGGAAAGCGGAGGAAAATCAAGACGCACCGTTTCTCCCTTATTCATGGACAAATCCTTTTTCCGGCCCTGATGCATGAACCGGAATTTGCCCGGACGCGCAGCGGTAGCCGTGGCCTGCACCCGGCCGTTTTGCCAGGACAAGTCCACTTTAAGCCCTCCCCGCGTGCGCAATCCCGTGGCTGACCCCTTCTTCCAGTCGTCTGCCAGGGCCGGAGCCAGCAGGATAACCTGGAACCCGTCCTGCATGATCCGGCTCTGGATCAGGCATTCGGCCACGCCGGAGGAAAAGCCGAAGTTCCCTTCTATCTGGAACGGGGGATGGAGGTCAAAAAGGTTGGAGTTGATGTAGTGCCTCAGCATGGTGTACATCCTGTCCTCTGCGGCGTTCCCGTCGCCAAGGGCGGCATAAAGATTGATGAGCCACGCCGTGCTCCATCCGGTCCTGATGCCGTTGTTTCCCATATCCGCGTACTTGCGCCGGAAATCGGCTGACTTGCGTACGGCCTCCGCATATTCCGGAGTATTGAGAACATCCCATTCCGTGCCGGGGAACAGGCCGTAAAGGTGGCTGATGTGCCGGTGGCCCTTCTGCATTTCTTCAAAAGGCTGCCTCCATTCCTGCACCCTTCCGTCGGGACCGATGGAAGGCTGGGGAATTTTTCTGAGAAATTGGACGGCTTTAAGCAGGGTGGGAGTCCTTACGCCCAGCTCTCCGCAGGCGTAGATATAATTGCGGAGAGCCTCCCTGCCCAGAAGCTGGTCATGGGACGTGCCGTTGGAAACATAGGAAAGCACGTTGGGGCCTGTGCCGTCCGGCGCGTAAAATCCGGTCTCCGGAGACACCCCCGGGCCGGAGAGGTAACGGCCCTCGCCGTCATCTTCAAACCAGGACATGATGAAACGCGCGTTGGATTCCAGAATGGGCAGCGATTTTTTAAGGTCTTCCCGGTCTCCGGTAAAGCGGTAACTGTCCACCAGGTGGGCGCATGCCCATGCCCCGTTCATGAGGCTGGCCCCCCATTCCGGATTGTTGCCTGAAAAATAGGTGCGCTTCCAGCAATCCGTATAGTGGCCGAAGCAGAAGCCGTCCCGTTTGATGAAGCGCGCAAACTCCTCTCCGTGGGGGCGCAGGCTGCGGACAAAATCAAGATAGGATCTCTGGAATTCTCCCAGCCCGGTGACATGGGAGGGCCACTGGTTCATCTGGCTGTTGATGTTCAGGAAATAGCAGCCCATCCACGCCGCCCTCAGCTCCGGATTCCATAATCCCTGCAAACCGCAGGGAAGCTGCCCCGGCCTGGTGTGGGCAATCGTGCAGAAGCGGCCGAACTGGAAAAGCTGTTCCAGAAGATCCGGATCCTTCTTTCCCTGTTTGACCCGCTCCAGCCTTTGGGCGGTGGTCATGGCGGAAACCCCGGCCGGGGAATCCCCCAGATCCACCTGACAGCGCGTCATGAGCCGGGAAAAATAATCTTCCGTTTCCGCCGCCAGTTTTTTCCATCCCGCCTTTTGCGCTTTTGCCAGGATTCGCGCGTTTTTAGCCGCCAGGGAATGCGTCAGGGGAGCTTCCGGCTTCCGGATATTGTAATCTGTGGAAATGGATGAAAGCACCATCACTTCCCGGGCGGAATCAAGAATAATTGTTGAGCCTTTGCGGGTAACGGAGGCTCCGGGCGCCAGAATGACCACCGTGTTTTCAAACCGGGTGCCTCCGTTGCTTCCCTGTCCTTCCAGCACCCAGCCATTCGGCTGCGCAACAATTCGGGCGGACGGATCCGGGTGTTCCAGATTCAGGGAAACGCGGCATCCGGACGGCATCGTGCAGGCAATGTGGTAGGCGGCGCAGTCGCTGGACGGGGCCGCCAGGATTTCTGTGGTCAATTCCCCCGTGCCGAATTGGGCGCGGGTGGTTGCCTTGCCCCGCCGCATATCCAGCGTACGCTGATAGGAGGAAGGTGAGGGAAGCCCCTGGAATTCCACCTGAAGACGCCCCCCCTGCTGGTAATCCCCCGCAATGTTGCCGGGGGGAAGGATATTCTTACGGAATAGCTGGTCCGCACTGCGGTATTTTCCTTCTTTGCAAAGTTCGCGCGCCTTGTCCAGAGCTTCCGCGGCGCCTTCCCTCATTTGGAAATTTTTCTTTGCGAAAATACTTCCTTCATTGAGGACGACGGTTTCCTTCGGAAAAACGCCGAAAGAGAGGATGCCCAGCCTTCCATTGCCCGTGCCGTATCCTTCCGTCCATACCCGGGCGGGGGTGGCGGCGGTGACCTGCATGGGGGCCGGAATGGCCCAGAGTGGGACGGCTGCCGCGAAAAGGCAGAGCAGGAAGGAATGTTTCAAGGTTGCAGGGACGTTCATGGGAGAAGATAATGTTGCGTATAATAAAAGTAAAAGAAAGCTGGTGTAAAAAACGCTATTTTTTAAATCGTCTTCCGGTGCCGGCGTAAATGACCGCAAATGCGATGCTTCCCACCAGAAAGTACAGGGAGGCGGACAGGAGCACGGAGTTCTGGAGAATGATGCTGGCGAGCCAGATCAGCATGGCGAAGGCGAGGCAGTACATGATCTTCCCCATGAACCGGCACAGCGCCTGTTCATCATACTGCTTTTTCTGCCCTCTGTTCATCATATTGCAGCCTGCGATGAGACAGGAACATTTCCCCATGGAAAGAATGGCTCCAAGAATCATGAAACCTGCCATCATGGCGACGGGTATCGGAACAGGTGCATCCATAAGCTGGTAAAATGAGGGAATGGGAGAACCTGGTCATTCGACCGGGCGGGCATGCGGGGCGGCGTTTTGCGGAATACGTTGGGGAAACTGTGTTTCTTTCAGCAACGGAGAAACTCCGTTGTTCCTGCCGAAGGCTTCCGCAGGGTACGGTTACAGTTTTTTTTGACATTAAAACAGGAAACAGCAGGAACAGAACCAGGCGATGATGAGCAGGCCGCAGGTAAATTCCAGCAGCAGGCCGGCAAGCATCCCAAGCGCCGCTCCGGAACCGGCCCTGAAGGCGTCCATGATATCCTTTCTGGCAAAGATAAGTTCCGCCAGCAGCGCCCCCAGGAACGGCATGAACAAAAGGCCTACGATGGGGGAGAAAAGGAGGCTCCCCGCGACGGCGCCGATGATGGCTCCCCAGATGCCGGCGGCAGTGCTGCCGAATTTTTTGGCGCCCATGCCTCCGGAAAGCTTGTCAATGACCATGCCTCCCGCCACCAGCAGCGCCAGGACGGTCCATTCCCACCACGCCAGGTTTTCTCTGCCCATGGCTCCCTGCCAGACGCACCCGGCCGCAATGATGATAATTCCGGGAAGCATGGGGATGAGCGTGCCGATCAGCCCCATGCCGAATAACAGCAGGGTGACGCACCAGACGAGGGTTTCCGAAAGGAGATGGGGCATGCTTTCCTTCTTATCAGGAAGCCGGACAGGTGGCAAGGTTTCTGCCCGGCTTGCGGATGACGAAGAAAGGAAAAAAGGGGGAGAAATTATTATTGCGGTTGTTGCGGGCGTGGTATGGAATGGCGCCTATGACTTCCACCGGTGTTTATCTATGCGGTTGCATCATGTTCTTTTGCGTTTTTTCTCAGGGGGCCACGTCTTCTCCGCCAGCCGTTTCCGCAGCGGATTCCTCCGCCGTACGCGAACTGGCCCATTCCCTGAAGGCCCGTGTGGGCATGGCTGCGGAAATGCTGGATACGGGGGAAACCGTCATGGTGGGGGATGAGGCGGCCTATCCCATGCAGAGCGTCGTCAAATTCGTGCTGGCCTTGTCTGTCTTGAAGCGGGTGGACCAGGGCGCCATGAATCTGGAACAGATCATCCGCATACGTCCGGAACAACTGGTGAAAGATACCTGGAGCCCCCTCCGGGAGCGTTTCCCGCAAGGCGGCGATTTCTCTCTGAAGGAACTGCTGAGAGTGACTGTTCAGGAAAGCGACAACAACACCTGCGACCTCCTGTTTGGCCTTATTGGAGGGCCGCAGGGCGTGCAGAAGGATTTGAAGGAATGGGGAATTGACGGCATTAATGTCCGTTTTACGGAAGAAGAAATACACCGGAATCATGATTTGCAATATGTCAACTCAAGCCGTCCGTCGGCCATGAACTCCCTGCTCCGGGCGTTTGACGAAGGTAAAATTCTGGCAAGGGGTACACAGAATTTTCTTTGGGGTATCATGGCGGGGTGCTCTACAGGCCCTGAACGTTTGAAAGGGCAGCTGCCGCGGGATTACGTGGTGGCGCATAAGACGGGATCCGGATTCACGCTGCCGGGGGGTGGCGTTACCGCCCGCAATGACGTCGGCATCATTGTTCTTCCCAACGGCCGGAAAATGGCGGTTTCCGTGTTTATCAGGGATTCAAAGGATTCTGAATCCGCTTGTGACCGGGTGATTGCCTCCATGGCCCGCTGGCTGTGCATGGAGTGGAGACCTGCCGCCGGAAAAGAATAACGGAATGATGCAGAACAGTCTTGGCGTCAGATTTTCAAAGGATTCTGGCTTTTGATATTCAGCACATTGCTTGGATGAGCAATAAAGTAAACAATCCCATTTTTAATATTAATCACATGTTCTACATGTTGAGAAACGAATATTATTGTTTTTATTTATCTTTTTCTATAACAGGAGATGAAATCCTTTCCAAGAACTTTTCCAATTCCAAATACAGCGGTTCTAATTCAAATACTCGAACTTCTAAACCACTCTTGTTGTCCCTTTCTTGTAACCAAAAGAGCTTCTTCGTATATTCTTCACCTCCAATTTTTTTCTTGTCAAAAAGATGAATGTGTTTGGTATTATATGCCATGAACAATAAATAAGGTTTTTTATTTATTATAATATGAAATATACCCAGATTCCCTATAAAAGGAACGTCTGTTTCCGTTTTTCCATCCCGAAATAAATTGTATTTGTTGATAATTTTCGCTAATTCCTTCTTTTGTTCCAAATTTAATTTTTTAACTCGATGTTTTTTATTCTCTTTAAGAAAAGATGTTTCCGCATATAAATCGATTTGTTGATATTCTTGATCTGCTGCCCCTCTTTTTGAGATAAGGCAAAAAAATAAAAATATGATTATAATTGATTTCATGATTAAATAAATTCGAAATTATGTGGGATAGTCCCGCTGTAAAATTCTCAAAATATTTTGGTTTTTGATATTCATAATATTACTCGGATGAAAAAACAAGAGTAAACAATTACGAATTAAAATGACGATGAATAGAGACTCATAACCTGTTTAGTACATAGAAAGACATCATTGTATTCAGATTGAACTAACCAAGCCATCAGTCTGGAATTTACAGTAAGCGAATTTGATTGATTATATTACTCAATTTAACAGTAATATTACCGTATATAGTAGGATCCACATTGAATTTTTGCATATTTTCCGATATATAATCTAGAATTCTAAGAGCAGGAACTAGACATCCTTTGATTGATTGGGGATCTTGCTTCAGACGGATTTGTAGCGTATTCGCCAATGCATTAATTATATCTGAATCATCTTCACTTGCTTCCGACAAAAGATACGGTTCCATAGAAGGAAAGTAAAAAGCGAATGCTTTACTTCCCATCCATTTTAAATCTTCTTCATAATATGTCGGACATTCAAAAAAAAGATTTGCGGCTTCGCTCTGGCTTTTTCCATGGAAATGTTTCAGGGCTGTTAACTCGTCAAGATTTCCTGGTGTAGGATTAATATCTTTTTTAGTTGGAATAGTTGTCATATTTGAGGGAGTGGTGGGAGGTTGTTGCATCCTGCCTTTACCGCATGTTTTGCGCATTTTGAAAAGGCTTTTATCTTATTTGTCAATTCATTTTTGTGACTGGATACGGCTGCTGCGCTCCCTTTAGTAATACTATCAGGAAGAATATAGTCACATTTTTTCTTAAAATATAACGAGCAGCCAGTAATTTCCGCTGCCCTAGCCGCCAATAATTTCAAATAATCAGGGCATTTGAGGCAAGCTTTACATCCCGCTGCATTTTTATCGGCAGCTTTGTATCCATCATAAATCGCAAGACATTCGGCTGTTTTTTTACTTTTTCTTTAGCATCTTTTACTGCAACTTTTTTCGCTGCTTCTTTAGTTGCAATTTTTGCTCCTGTTTTCATGCCTTGCAAAGCTATGGCAGGCCCTATTCCTTCCCCTGTTGGTCCTCCTAAAATAACATCTCCTACAACAAGGGCTGCAGATAAAAGGTCAATCCCGAAATCTCCCCAACTATATAAACCAAGAATATTAATATCAGATTTTGGTTCGTTGTTTATAAATACATAATTGTTTGCTATGAGATTCTCACTGATTTTATCTTTCCCAATCCATCTTTCATCATGGAGGTTATAATGGCGGTAATTGCATCCAAATATTTTTAGCTCGTTATGCACCAATAAAATACAACTAGGAATGGAATTGAGGATACAATATTCCCAAGAATGTCCAATCGAGAAATTTTATTCACATGATTATACGGAAATTCAGCAAAAGAGGATAATATAAATGATATGATCCATTGGACTGCGAATATAAAAGAAATATAATAAGCATCCGTTGACGGTCTAAAAAATCCAAAACACAAAAAACACGTTAGAATGCAACATGTAAATAAAAAATGTTTTTTTGTTTTGGAATTAACAGAAATGATAATTATGGATAAGATAAATGATAGCGAAATTAAAAATGCTCCTCCACAAAATGGAAACATCGCTAATTCTAACAAACTCCAGAATATTAGAGAAATACATCCAATTATTAAAAATCTATGGTTCATTTCAATATTAAATTTCAAATTAATTTTTCATAAATATTTTGAACAATATGGATTGCAGTCCAAAGCTTTTTGTATTTCTCTTCCTTGATTTTCAATTTGTTTGCTTGTTGGTTCAATAATTTTTGTCTCAATGAGGTCAGGTAAAAGTTCTTCAAATCCCATCTTCCATCCACCTTCCGGAGTGCCTATTGCTTTAGAAGAAATCAGATAAAATCCACAATTAATATAGCAAGAAACATGATTAATTAATCTTTGCGTATTTCTATCTTTGCATCTACCTATCTTTTGCATTCCGGCTTCCGCTTCGGATAGACATTCTGCTACACATTCGACAGGTTTAATCACCTTTCCATTTTCCGAATATTTGTCAACAAATTTGTGGCACATGTCACAAGCTTTGGGTATATAGGGGTCTGATACCATTCTTCCCTCGCCATCACAACATTTAGAATCCTTGTATTTATTGTAATTATCACAATATTGGTGAGCAGCAGAGTTAACAATACGATCTCTGTCCTGTATTTGATTGATAATAGCAACAGTCAAAGCACCTTCGTATCCAGGAGCCTGAAGACCAATGATATCGTAGGAACTTAAAGGCGCCTGATAAACATATGAGTACACATTCCATCTTCTTTCGTCTATAATCGGATCTCTCGAAGTCCACCTTCCATCCACGGGATTATAGAACCGAAAGTTATAATATACCATCCCCAGCTCGGCATCATATGCCTCGCTGCTCCATTGGAGGGGATTGGTGATGTTGCCCCTTTGCGTGACTTCTCCGAAGGGGGCGTAGGAGTAGGAATTCGCGATGGTTCCGTTGCTCTTGTAGAGTTCCATCACGTTTTTAGTCAAGTCCCAGCCGTAGGCAAACCAGCTGCCCGCCGTCTGGATAGCCAGCGGGCGCGTGGCGACGGGTTCCGTCGGGTCCCACAGGATGTACCATAAGGCGTTGAGCGTCGTTCGCGTGAGGTCGAGGGACGCGATTTGCAGATAGAGGATGTTTCTTCTATGTGACAGTATCACTGCTTTAGTTTTGTATTAAAACCAGAGATTTGAACTGCTCCTTGCGGGGCTTATGGTAGAAATGTTATGTTATAATTATTTCTTTTGGTTTCTAAAGGAGGTTGTATTTGGGAAATATATAAATATTCGGAATTATCCACTTTAGTCTTGTTTCGTTGATCTTCCCGATTTTTCATCAGAGCAATTTTCTGAATATCAATAGCCAGAATATTCTGAAAATCTTACAGCAAGACTATTCTATATAATTCCGTTGAAAAATACATCATATCTTTGTGAAAATGTTTTTTTCATTTTCCCTAATAACTCTTCTTTATTAAAAATACAGGATTAGACCGAACATTATTTAGCATACTGACAACAGAATTTTTTTTTCTATAGGTTGCATTCAATTGAGGCGCACAGATAGTTTTTATATAAAAACAAGTATCATTAAAATAGATTAATTTATTTCCGAAAAAAACGGATAGAAAATTTGATGATTTTTTTTAAAATAATTAATAATATTTCAATGAAATTAGTAATGATAGCCCATATAAGATCACCAATCATATTAATCAACAGGGAAGTGTGCTAATCCATTTCGCAACAGCCTTTCCTCCTGTTTTTAAGGCTAATTGCTTAAGTGCTGCTAAACTAGTCGGAATTAAACTCCCGGGTATGTATCCAGCGGCACATCCAATTATTGCAGATACAACAACAGAACATACATTTATTTCTGGACAATTTTTAGTTTGGCACTTCCATATTCGCCATCCTACTTGTTTATAACAACATTGGCATTTTTGAACTACGGCATCTGATACAGATCCTATAGCTGCACCTTTAAGACATGGAAGAATTATGGCCCAAGCAATATTTCCCAGCAGGTCAATATTTTTTAATGGATTGTTTTTGTATGATTTGTATAAGTTCACATCAACATCTAATTCCCCGATAGGATCCTTGCTCGTCCATCTTCCATCAAGAGGGTTATAATGGCGGTGAGTTATAATTATCTATTTATATTTATCTCCATAAGGTTGTTTTCTAAGAATATAATAAAATCTTTATTGGAAAATTTAATGTATTCTGCAAAATCTGTTCGATCCCATCCATTTTTGAAAAAATCAAATATATCCATATATTGATCACTTGGAAAGTAAACAGTTATCTTGTTTGTATCTATATTGAAAACTATATTGTCAATTTTTTTATCTGAAAATAATTTTTTTGTAAACGGAACATTATCGAACAATGTTTCTCTTGAGA
This sequence comes from Akkermansia sp. UNK.MGS-1, assembly GCF_000980515.1. NCBI lineage: Bacteria > Pseudomonadati > Verrucomicrobiota > Verrucomicrobiia > Verrucomicrobiales > Akkermansiaceae > Akkermansia > Akkermansia sp. UNK.MGS-1. The sequence goes on from NZ_LBCB01000002.1 coordinate 138,313, forward strand.
TTATTTTTTTGTCATTGAAATAGATTGCAATACAGGCAAATATCAATAGCCCTGAAAAAAAGACAACGGATATAATTTTCCACATAATTTTCCACATAATTTTCTATATTGTTTTCTATATTGTTTTCTATATTTTACAATCCATTCACTTTATATTCATTGCAACAGCATTCACATGTTTTTTCTGGTGGGCAATCTATCCCCTTTCTATTTGCCTTCATATCTTCTAAAGAATCCAAAGCGTGTTCGATTTCTTCAAGTTTTTTCCCTATCTTTGAATCTACTGCTCCTTTAAATCTACCTTTTAATAAATCAACTATCTCACGTAGCACACCTAGAGAAAGAACTAAATTTGGAGATTTGCTCTCTCTCGTCGCTTTGCACATATACAAGCAATGAAACCATTTATCTGCCCCAATAATATTGGCTTCCTTGAGGGCTTTATACCCTTCAAGCAATTTTTGGATTGCTTTTAAGCTTTCTTCTGTTCCTTGCTTAATAAAAACGAGATCACTTGGATAGATTCCTGTGTTTCCCCATCTATCGTATGCAGTAGCCGGATTGTTTCTCACAAATGCATACAAATTCAATTCTTCTTGTTCGGTGATGGGATCACGACTGATCCACCTTCCATCATGGGGGGTATAATGGCGGTAATTGTAGTAAACAAGCCCTAATTCTCCGTCGAACATCTCGCTGCTCCATTGAAGGGGATTGGTGATGTTGCCCCTTTGCGTGACTTCGCCGAAGGGGGCGTAGGAGTAGGAATTCGCGATAGTTCCGTTGCTCTTGTAGAGTTCCATCACGTTTTTGGTCAAGTCCCAGCCGTAGACAAACCAGCTGCCCGCCGTCTGGATAGCCAGCGGACGCGTGGCGACAGGTTCCGTCGGGTCCCACAGGATGTACCATAAGGCGTTGAGCGTCGTTCGCGTGAGGTCGAGGGCCGCGATTTGCAGATAGCCCCGGTAAAGGTAGCGGTGGTTCAGGATGACGGATGTCGTGCTTTCTCCCGTTTCAGGGTCGGCGACGGTGGTTTCCACTTTTTTGAAGATCCTGCGTCCCATGTAGTCGTAGTCGCCGGTGACGGTGGTCACCGTGCCGTCCTCCGCCGTGCGGGTGAAGCGCACGGGACGGTTGAGCGCGTTGTATTCCGCCGTCCAGACGCCGGTAGCGGTCCTGATTTTCGTCTGGTTGCCGTCAGCGTCATAGGTGGGGACAAAAGTCTGTTCCCGGGGGGAGAGGGAAGAGTTGGGAATGGATTGCTCAATACTTGTGTACTGGTTGAGTTCGTTGGCCGTGTAAGCGAATTCCTCCTCTATTTCCCGCGCTGTCTTTCGGTTGCCTATGTTGTCATAGTCATAGGCGTAAGCGTCCGTGCCGAGGGTGGCCGCAGCAAGCTCGCTTCTCCCGTTGTAGCATAAAAACTGCCAGATGCTGTTTTCCGCTACTACGTGCGGCTTGCCGGGAACCCCAGCAAATCATAGTTCGCATACAGAGAACAAAATAAAGGCATTATTAAATCAATCATAAAAATAAAACCTTAGTATGAAAAAATTGTAATATATATTGTATTTTTTTTGAAATAAACTATTTTTTCCATTCCTCAAAAATTGCATTCATATTACAATCATACCTTTCAAACAATTTTTTAAGATCAGAAGATTTATAATAATCGTTATTTTTTATTTTCTCCCACTGTTTTTTTACGTTCTCCCAATTATTTAAGACAGATTCATCCTTATATGGAATAGAAGGAGAATTTATATTTTCGGTCATGATACCTTCTGTTATCAAATATTCCATTTGACTACACACAGTATTAAGAAGTTGAATACTGGAATGTGTGGGTTTTTCTGCATTAATTAGTTGAAGAGTTTGCAACAAAATCTTTAGTGAAAATTTAAATCTAGTCACACAATGATCATCTCCAACAGAGAATTCTTGACGCATGTTCCTTTGTTCCTTTTCTGCAAATGAAAGATCATTTGCTAATAAGAAAGTAAGAACAGTTAAAATAATTACTTTTGTTTTCATGATTTTATTTAAATTATTTTCCTAAACTATTTCTAGCACACTCTGCAGCATAATTACACAAAATAGTTTTTTTCCGGTCTAATTCCATAGCTTTATGTCCATCACCTTTTGCGAGAGCCATGATAACTTTGTTTCTCATAGCTATACAAGCTCCTAACATGCAAGCACAGCCAAGCCCAATAAGTACATTTTTTAATTGTGCAATTCCCGTTTGATCCACTATATCTAATATATCACTAACTCCCAATAACCCCAACCTATCAACCTTATCTTGAGTGCTGTTACCAAGGAAGGCATACAAATTCAATTCTTCTTGTTCGGTGATGGGATCACGACTGATCCACCTTCCATCGTGGGGATTATAGTGGCGGTAATTGTAGTAAACAAGCTCTAATTCTCCGTCGAACATCTCGCTGCTCCATTGAAGGGGATTGGTGATGTTGCCCCTTTGCGTGACTTCGCCGAAGGGGGCGTAGGAGTAGGAATTCGCGATAGTTCCGTTGCTCTTGTAGAGTTCCATCACGTTTTTGGTCAAGTCCCAGCCGTAGACAAACCAGCTGCCCGCCGTCTGGATAGCCAGCGGACGCGTGGCGACAGGTTCCGTCGGGTCCCACAGGATGTACCATAAGGCGTTGAGCGTCGTTCGCGTGAGGTCGAGGGCCGCGATTTGCAGATAGCCCCGGTAAAGGTAGCGGTGGTTCAGGATGACGGATGTCGTGCTTTCTCCCGTTTCAGGGTCGGCGACGGTGGTTTCCACTTTTTTGAAGATCCTGCGTCCCATGTAGTCGTAGTCGCCGGTGACGGTGGTCACCGTGCCGTCCTCCGCCGTGCGGGTGAAGCGCACGGGACGGTTGAGCGCGTTGTATTCCGCCGTCCAGACGCCGGTAGCGGTCCTGATTTTCGTCTGGTTGCCGTCAGCGTCATAGGTGGGGACAAAAGTCTGTTCCCGGGGGGAGAGGGAAGAGTTGGGAATGGATTGCTCAATACTTGTGTACTGGTTGAGTTCGTTGGCCGTGTAAGCGAATTCCTCCTCTATTTCCCGCGCTGTCTTTCGGTTGCCTATGTTGTCATAGTCATAGGCGTAAGCGTCCGTGCCGAGGGTGGCCGCAGCAAGCTCGCTTCTCCCGTTGTAG
>NZ_LBCB01000011.1:0-41763 GCF_000980515.1 Akkermansia sp. UNK.MGS-1
CCCCGCCGAGCTGTAGTTTCCCAGGGCGCCGCTTTCCATGCCCGCCTCAGGGCCCGACCGGGACTGCGGCGGGGAGGGCGGCGTTCCGCCGCTGTTGTCGCACGTGTCTCCCTCGCAGGGACACGGTTCGGGTTCTTTCCTGCCCCCCGGTTCCGTCGGCACCACGTCGATGCTGTAGTTGCAGATGGAGGTGTTGCCGCTTGCCGGATTGTAGTCGATGTTGGTCTGGCTGACTTCCCAGCTGTAGGTGCCGGAGGGGAGCTGCGCCCCGCCGGTCCCCGTGTGGTATTTGTGCCCGCCCTGCTCGCCCGCCGTCTGCGGGTTTTCCTTCAGATCCACCTGCGCCACCACGTTGCCGCCGGAGTCCTTTACTTCCAGGATTCCCCAGTCGTCCACCCCAAGGAAGAGCGAGCAGGTGCCGTAGAGTTTTTTGCCCTCCGCTCCTTCCGGAATGGTAAAGTAACCGTGAGCACTGTGTCCATCCGCCGACGTACTAGGCGGTCCCACGGTAATTTCATCGTGTTCGTGGATTTCCTCGAACGGTAGCGGATCGGGCTCCGGAGCGGCGCGCATGCCACGCGGCATGGGTTTGGCCGTAGAGCCAAAGTACCATTTGCGGTAAGCGGGGATGGAAGAAGGGGTGCCGGCAGAAGAAGTAGTTGGAGTATTCATAAGGCATTAAAGAACTGGGATTGATGATGAAATTAGAGGAGAGCAATCCTCCATGATCATTTTCCCAGTAGCATGATCCAGAGCCAGTGTCAATAAAGTTTATTTGAGAATTTCTGTTTGCCTATGAAACATAATGAATTTTTTCCATCAAAATATAATATAATAATTTTTATAATCAGCGCCTTCCTTTTACAGACATTAATATTATCTATTTGTTAGAAAAAATCCACAATAGGATGTCATTCCTGCTTGGCGCCAGTCAAATTCCTGTAAAAAATGTCTCTCTCATGGAGAAAGAATGGTTGATGATTCAGTAGTTTGTCTTTTCGAATTTGCCGCAACTTCTGAAAACCCTTAAACAAAAAATACATCTTTTCCGAAGTTTTTCTATGAAAACGAGAGGAGAAAGATTGCCCTCCATCCGTAGAACCCTTACAATTTTTGCCATGCCTGTATCTCCGGCGCGCATTCTGGAAGATTTGTCCCCCTTCTACCGGCAGGAGGAATTTCCCGTGCTTCTGCACCAGTGTGAAACGTGGGCGGAAAGCCGCCCGTTGGAGGGATGCCGTGTGATTGACGCCTCCCCCGTATTCCGGAATACCTGCGCCAAATACGCCGCCCTGCTGGCGGCGGGAGCGGAGTTGACGGCAGCAGTCTCTCCGGTGATGCCCCACGATCCGGAAACGGTCGCGCTGCTGGGCAGGTATGGAATACCCGTGGTGGAGGCGGAACGGGCGGACGGACCCTATGACGTGGTGATGGACTGCGCCGGGGCGCTCAGCCATGTTCCCAGCCGCTGCGGGTATGTGGAACTGACCCGGTCCGGAGCGCAGCATTATACGTGCTGCACACAGCCCGTGTGGATGGTGGACGCCGGAAAAATCAAGCAGATAGAAACCTGCCTGGGAACCGGGGAAAGCTTTTTCCGCGCGCTGGAAGCGCTGGGAATTGAGAGTGGCCCGGGACGGACCCTGGTAGTCATCGGGTACGGAAAAGTGGGCCGCGGAATCGTTCTGCACGCGCTCAGGCGGGGCTTGAACGTTATCGTGGCGGATGTGGAGGAAAAACCTCTCCCTTTGTCCTCCGCCTCATTCATGCGCGCAACGGATGGAGAAGCTCTTACCAATGCAGTCAGTCATGCCTTTTGCGCCGTCACGGCCACAGGGCGGCGGCATGCCCTGTCAGGAGTGATTGACCCCGCTGTGACCCGCTCCTCCGGCGTTCTGCTGGCCAATATGGGCGTGGAGGACGAATGGGGGCCGGAGATCCCGAAGAACCGCCTGCTGAACGGAGGCCGCCCCCTTAATTTCATTCTGCCGGACCCTACGCAAATGTGCTACATAGACCCTCCCCTGGCACTCCATAACCTGGGCGCCGTGGAGCTTGCCGCAGGCCGCGCCATGCCGGGCATTTTTCCGCCGCCTCCGGAAATGGAGGAAGCTTTCCTTTCCCTGATCCGCTCCCGCGGTTCCCTGCCGCCGGACATGCTGGACTGGATTTCCTGACTTATCATCTTGTCTTTGCAGGAATGAAGGAGTATCGTACAGAGTACGGCTGGGGGCTTCGCGTTCCCTGGCCGGCCTGACGTTTCATTGACTTCGCAATCCATGAACACTTATTATTCCTACCGCAGCTACCGGCTGGGAGGGAGACTCCTCGGCACCCTGGGGTGCGGCCTGGCCTGGGCATTCTTCGGGTCCGGATGGTGGAGCTTTCTCCTCGGCGCTCTTCTCTTGTTCCTGTGGCTTCCCGTCATTCTGGGGAGACCTTATTTTCTCACAATCACTTCCTCCTCCATCTCCTGGGGCAACAGCATTTCACGCAAGGAAATTCCATGGGAACTGATTGAGCGCATAGGATGTACGCCCGATCATGAATCTGAACCCGGACTGATGATTGAACTGAAAGACGGCCGTATTCTGGATGTGGAATCCTCCTGCTTCGGTTCCCTGCCTCCCGTACGGGAAGCCATTCTGCAAGCCTCCGGTTCCTATCCTTTCCATCTTGCTCCGGATTTGTTCGCCGATCCGGGGTTGTTGAGCGAATGACGCGGCGGAGCCTCCTTAGACCCGCTGCGGCACTCCGTGCCTTCCCTTGCGCCTGAACCGCACGTTCCCGGCGCCGGAAGGTGTTTATACGCGTTTTTTCTGGTGCCATGCCGGCACGCCTATTTTTTATCCCTCCCCCGGAAATCACCGTCCGGTTTATTGACGACGGTGGAAAATGAAAAATGTTCCACGTAGAACATTCATGTGAATAACCCAGTCATCACTTTCATTTTCAATCAATAAAAAACAGGCGCCGTGACAGCACGGCGCCTGTTCTCGTATGAATGATTTTGTACCATCAAAATCAGTTGGGAGATCTCATTGGCATGAGCACGTACAGGAACTCATCACCTATCTTCAATACGCCCGGGCTCATTTCATCAATGAGGTTCAACGTAATGATCGTATCCCCGGCCATCGTCTTCAGGGGAGCCATGAAGAAATCCGGGTTGAAGGAAATGGAAAGCGGCCTTCCGGCATAAGTGATCGTCATAGATTCATGAGCTTCACCCACGCCTTCCGCGCTGGAAGCCACTTCGAGTTCGTTTTCACGGAAGTTCAGCTTGATGTTCGTGCTTTTGTCCACGGAAAGGAGGGACACGCGGCGCACCGTTTCCAGCAGTTCCCCGCAGGGCAGTTCAATGCTTTCCTTGCAGTCCGTCGGGATTACCTGGCGGTAGTTCGGGTAATTGCCGTCAATCAGCTTGCTGATCAGCAGCGTATCATTGATTTCAAAAGCGGCCTGGTTGCGGGTGAACCGTATGGTGACGGTCCCCACTTCATCCAGAAGGCGGCGGAGTTCACCAACGGCCTTGGTGGGCAGAATGGCGTCCAGTTGCTGTTCTTCCGGGAATTCCAGGGCGGTTTCCGCCAGGGCCAGGCGGCGGCCGTCCGTAGCCACCAGAGTCATCTTGCCGTTGCGGAAGGAAAGGGAAATGCCGTTCAGCACGTAGCGGGTCGTATCCGTAGAGATGGCGTATTCCGTGCGGCGGATGCAGTCGCGCAGCAAATTCTGGTCCACCTGGTACACGGTCGCCTGTTCAAAGGACGGCAGTTCGGGGAATTCGTCCGCCGGAAGGCCATTCAACTTGAACTGGGAGCGGCCGCATTCCACAGTCGCCTGGTTGCGCTGGTTGACGTCCACCTGGACTTCGGCTTCAGGAAGCTCGCTGATGATGCTCACCAGCTTTTTGGCGGGAAGAGTCACGGTGCCCTCGCGCAGCACGTTCGCGGGAACTACGCCGGTGATGCATACGTCAAGATCCGTAGCCGTAAAACGTACCTGGCCGTTTTCAGCTTCAATCTTGACGTTGGAAAGAATGGGCAGCGTCGTCTTGGAAGACACCACGCTGGCAACCTGTCTCAGACCGTCGAGAAATACTTGCTTGGAAATGGTAAACTTCATGTGTCTGTGCTTTTATCTGCCTCGCATCCTCTCACAAGTGCCTCCTGTGATTCAAGCCATTTCTCCGTCAAACCCTAATATTTGGCAGTATTTTTTTAAAAGCATACTATATATAGTAATATACAATTTCTCCGGGCATATCTTGCATGAAAAGGTTTTTCAAATTATTTAAGCATTCTTAAAAATCCATTCCGGGGAATCAGATTTCTTCAATATTCTTGTGCGGATTATAAATCCGGATATTGTCTCTTTTTCTCAGGATGCGGCAATTTTATTGGAAATGTACGTTTTCTTTCCAACAGGAATGCCGTTTCTGTTTACAGCCGCACCTGCCAATAACCTTGTGAAAGGCCAGGTTGATTAACTGTGAGTATGATGTGGATAACTTATTCAGATATTATTCACAAATTTGCAAGCCAAATTTATTAACATTTGAAATGATACTCAATGCTCTCATTTACAGTCATTTAAAATCTTATTCACACTGGGCACACAGCAGAAGAAGAAGGAATTTAATATTGTTAAACCTAATATTCTTCAATCACACAACGTGATTGTCCTTCTTCCGGTTTTCATGCTACAAAACGGCGTGAATACGAAAAATCAGGATGACTGTTGGATGAACATGGCCATAAAACTGGCCTCAAATGGAATCGGACTTACGAGTCCGAATCCCTGCGTGGGGGCAGTCATTGTGCATGAAAACCAGGTGATTGGTTCGGGATTTCATAAAAAAGCCGGCTTGCCTCATGCGGAAAGAGAGGCTATTGCCGACGGAGTGGCGAATGGCAATGCCCCCCTGTTCGCGGACTCAACTTTGTATGTTACTCTGGAACCATGCAGTACTTCCGGGAAAACACCGCCTTGTACGGATGCCATTTTGAAACATCGTTTTAAACGGGTGGTTTATGGTTCGGAAGATCCTAATCCCAAACACCGCGGCGCTGCGGCTGATATTCTTGAACAGGCCGGCATCAAGGTTACCCGCGGGGTTCTGGAGAAGGAATGCGATCATTTAATCAGGGGGTTCAGGGTGAACATGCTGGAAGGGCGTCCCTGGGTAATTGCAAAAAGCGCCATGTCTCTGGATGGCCGCATTTCCCGTAGTCCGGAACGTTCCCAATGGCTGACGAATGAAAAATCCAGATCTTTTGTACATACCTTGCGTGCCGAATGCGATGCGGTTCTTACCGGAGGGAATACCGTGCGTCTGGACAATCCGTCCCTGACCATTAGGAAACCGGATCGTCCTGTTTCTCCCCTCAAGGAACAACCCTGGCGTATTATTCTAACCCATGATGCTTCTTCCATACCTGCGGATTCCATTTGTTTAACAGATGAATTTCGTGACCGCACTTTGGTTGTGGAGAATGTTTTCAATTATTTGGAATTATTAAAAAAATTATATAATAATAAAAAAATAGGAACTATACTGCTGGAAGCGGGAGGCTGTCTGGTCCGGGAATTTCTGAAAGCCGGTTTAGTCGACGAGTGGGTGGGGTTTTATGCTCCCATCATTATCGGCGGCGGTACGGACGGCGTAGCGCCCGGTCCGTTTCTGGAGCATGAAGCCCATCTTGAACAACCTGTTGTAAATATTTTTGGAGATGATGTATGTATCCGAGGAGATATCTGTTACCGGTAATGGATGAGGTCTTTGTTTATTGGTTATCCGAAGAATTTTAAACTTGGGAAGGTAATTTTCATTCGCCCGGTGGATTTGTCATTCAGCCCTTCCGGCCTCCCTTGCCTCTTGGAGTAAGCTCAATGCTGCTTTTTCTTATCGGCAGTATTTGAATGGAATCCGTGAAGAAATCGTGTGACGCTTCTTAATGATTTGCGATGGATAAATCAGGAAGGCCGGTATTCAATAATACTGAAGGGATATTCCATTTCTTTTTACGACAAGCAGAAAGTGGTGGTTGTTCGGAGGAAGGGAAGAGCTGCTGTCGCGCAAAAAGACATTCAGAAAACAGTATTGAATCTTTTTATCGACTCCAGGCAATGGCGACAGGGAAATATAATGGGATCATATACGGCTCAAGGATGTCCCTGCCATATTTATTTTTCAATACCCGCCTCCTATGGTCCTCCTTAAATTGAAATTTCTGAATAAAAAACGCGGGGTATTATGTTTGTTGCCTGCTGCGTTTTTGCAGATGCACAAGCAACAGGGCGATATCTGCCGGGGTAATTCCGGGAATTCGAGAGGCCTGCCCGATAGTTGCAGGACGTATGTTGCCCAGCTTGATGACAGCCTCTTTTTTTAAGGCATGGACATGTTCGTAATCAATATCGGAGGGAATAGTTTTATTTTCCATCCGTATGATTTTTTTCGCCTGTTTTTTCTGCCTTTCAATATGCCCTTCGTACTGGATATCCGTAGCAATGGCATCCAAATGTTCCACGTGGAACATTTTTTTCAGTTCTTCAGGCAATAGAGTCCAGTCATTGCCGGGCCTTTTAAGCCATGTGGAGAGAGAAACTCCTTCATGTTTAAGCGCGGCAGCTTTTATTATTCCTTCTTCAACGGCGTTTTTCCTGTCTTCAGCCTTCCGGGCCATTTCACAGGTAATAAGGCCCGCTTCAAAAGCCAGAGGGGCCAACCGCAGGTCTGCATTATCCTGACGCAGCAACAGGCGGAATTCTGCCCGGCTGGTAAACATGCGGTAAGGTTCATCGGTTCCTTTGGTAACGAGGTCGTCTATCATGACGCCGATGTAAGCCTGATCCCGGCGCAGCACCAGAGAAGGTTTGCCCAGGGTTTTCAGAGCGGCGTTCGCTCCCGCCATTAGTCCTTGCGCTGCGGCTTCTTCATAGCCGGAAGTGCCGTTGATTTGACCTGCAAAGTACAGGTTTTCTACCAGTTTTGTTTCCAGCGTAGGATGCAATTGCGTGGGAGGACAGAAGTCGTATTCCACCGCATATCCCGGACGGATCAGCTGCGCGTTTTCCAGGCCGGGAATGGTATGGATGAAGTCGCACTGAGCGGAGTAGGGCAGTGAAGTAGAAACTCCGTTAAGGTAGAATTCCTCCGTACTGCGGCCTTCCGGTTCCAGGAATACCTGATGGCTGTTTTTTTCCGCAAAACGCACGATTTTATCTTCTATGGAAGGACAATACCGGGGGCCTACGCCTTCAATGATACCGCTGTAAAGGGGGCTGAATTTTAAATTCTTCCGGATAATGTCGTGCGTAGTCTGGTTGGTGTAGGTGATCCAGCACGGCATTTGCTTCATCCGGAAATTTTCATCTCCCCACGTGTTCAAAGTGCAAAAGGGTTCGGAATCACGTTTCAGTATATCACGGGAACGGTAGCTGAACAGGGCTTCCGGAGAGTCTCCAGGCTGTATTTCGCAGACGGAAAAGTCGATGGATCTCCCATTGACGCGGGGAGAAGTTCCTGTTTTAAGCCTTTCCACCTGAAAACCCAGCATGGCAAGATCGGCGGAAAGGCTGGAAGAAGCGCAACCCATTCGGCCTCCTGTTATGTGTTGAAGGCCCACATGAAGCAATCCCTTCATGAATGTCCCGGAGCAGATAATCACGCTGCGGGCATGGATGGCGCATCCCAGAGAAGTAACGGCTCCCGTTGCCTGCTGTTCTCCATTGACGAGCAGTTTGACCACATCTCCCTGAAACAGGCGTATGCCGGGGGCGGTTTCCAGAACCATTTTCATTCTTGTGCGGTAGGCTGTTTTATCGCACTGGGCGCGGGGAGCGCGCACGCTGGGCCCCTTGGAAGCGTTCAGCATCCGGAATTGAATGGCGGTAGCATCCGTGTTCAACCCCATCGCTCCCCCCATGGCATCTATTTCCCGGACGATATGCCCTTTGGCAAGTCCCCCAATAGCCGGATTGCAGGACATTTGTCCGATAGTATCCAGGTTATGAGTTAGGACGGCGACGGAGCACCCCAGACGGGATGCTGCCAGTGCCGCCTCAATGCCTGCGTGCCCGGCGCCGACGACGAGAACGTCAAACAGGGGGAAAACGGAAGAAGGGGAGGAGTTCATCAGGATGCGGAGCAGATAGCAAGACGATGCAGAATCAGGCAGGGATCAAGAGAGGAGGACACCAGGGCTTTATCCGCCTTCATGCATTCTTTCAAAGTTTGCTTTAGCCGTTCCGTCTTGAATTTGGAAGCATTTTGCGCCGCCAGAAAAAGCGGATACGCATTGGGTGTACCGTCTTTTTTCAAGGGAATTAACGCGGCCGCATAGGAGGGCAGGGAAGAAATGCGGGCCGTAAATTCCTTGAAATTGGTGGGCTTCAGGTTGAATGCGTCACATAAAAGTCTGGCAGCCAGCAAATTTCTTAACGTAGGGATGAATGCGGCACGCATGATTGTGATGGCGTTTTCACCGCGTTCCAGTTGAAAATCAATTAGAGAGATGGCCGCATCGCTTTTCTTGTTTTCCAAAGCCCGGGAAATTTCAAAAATAACGCCTGTACGCGTCAGCGGAACCATGCGCTCCACATCCTCCGGCATTACGGTGCGTCTGTCCGCTCCCAGATAAAGATCCAGTTTTTCAATTTCGGAAATGATTTGGCGGGAGGATTCGCTGACGCGGTGAATAAACAGTTCCAGGGCGGCGGAGTCGAAATTCATGCCGCGCGCCGCCGTTTCCTTATTAATGAGGGGCATTAAACTGCCTTCCCAGCCTGCTTTCGTGATGTCCGGCTTGTTCAATTCTTCCGATGCGGCGTATTGAAGCAGGAATTTGTTAAAGGAACGGCGTTTGTCAAATTCGGAGGCGGAAATAAGCAGCAGGACGTCCGGCCCCAGGCCGCTTTCCAGCAATTGCCTGAAAGAATCCAGAGCCGCTTCCGTGGTGGAGGAACGCCCCGTGACGGAGTCTCCCAGAAAATTGCAGTTCTTCATCCAGACTACTTTGCGCCCCGGAAAAAACGGGAGGGTCCGCAGAGCTTCCATAACCTGGCGTACCAGCTGGGCCGCTTCATCGGAATCACCGCAGGCCGCTTCCAGAATTTCATGGGAAAATTCGTTTGTGCCTTCCGTCAGAGCGGCAAAGATGCCGGAAGCCTTTTCACGCACCATTCCTTCATCCGTACCGAAGACGAGATGAATGGCCTGTTGTTGTAAAGTGCTGGAACCCATAAAACCGTAGCCGCATGATATCATAAAGCACGCCTTGTTGAAAGGCGTATTTGTCATTTGAAAGTTTTTTCATTTGAAGAGAAAGTACTTAAATAGTATCAATGGAACCGGAATGTCAAAAAGCGGCTGAAGCTTGACAGGCTCCGTTTTCAGGCATCTCCTTGTGATCAAGCCGCAAACCGTTTGATCGTTATTACGGCAGGGCATTTCCATGAGATCGACCATATGGACACGGGCTTTACTTGTCATCATGATGACGGTTATGATGACCGTGGTCTCCGTTGCCTATTGGAGATGGAACAGTCGTGTTACGGAGAAGAATGTTTCCTTCCGGTCGGAAGTGTTTACCCTGGCCCAACAGCCCGAATTGAAGGAGGAGGATATTCCTGTTTTGCACCAGCTCAATGAGGAATATTCACGCGTTGCCCGGCTGGTGGAACGGGTATTGGTCAGCATAGACACTACAGGCGTGACAAGCGTTCCTCAGCCTTCCGAGGATGGTGATTTCATGATTGAAAAGAGGCTGACGGTTCATGGTTTGGGTTCCGGCGTCATTGTTACTGAAGAAGGGCATATTATTACCGCCTACCATGTCATTCAGAACAAGCATGCGCTGCGCGTTACGCTGAGCAATGGGAAAAGCGTTTCCGTACGCCTGGTAGGGGTGGATCCGGAACTGGATATTGCCGTGCTGCAGGTAGAAAACCCGATGACGTTTACCCCTCTTCCGTTCGGCAACAGTGATGAAATTGCGCCCGGCATGATTGTTCTGGCATGCGGCAATCCCTATGGGCTGGGCACGACTGTTTCCCGCGGCATTATCAGTGCCCGTGAACGCAAGCTGGTGGATTCCGGCATTAACTTGATCCAGACGGATGCCAGTATCTTCCCGGGGAATTCGGGAGGCCCTCTCATCAACATCCGCGGGGAAATCATCGGCATCAATAAATCGGTGCTTCCCAATGCGGAGAAAAATTACGCCGGCATTGGGTTTGCCATTCCCTCCAATCTGGTGATGCACAGCTTTGAGCAGATTTGCAAACATGGCCGCCCCATGAAAGGGTATCTGGGATTGGACATTGTGCGCAATACTCCCCCGCTTCGCAGCTTCCTGGATTATCATGAGGCGGGAGGCGCAGTAATCAACATCGTGAAGCATGGTTCCCCGGCGGAGCAGGCAGGCCTTCAAACAGGTGACGTAATACTGAGTTTTAACGAAGTCCCCATCCAGACGGATGAGGAAGTGAAGGAACGCATTGAAAATCTTTCCATCGGCGACAAGTTCTGGCTGAAAGTCTGGCGCAAAGGGCAGAAAATGAACGTCACCCTGAAGGTGGGAGATAGTATTTTAAAAAATGTTCCTTCTCCTTGGGAAGACTTCATGGAAGGAGTGGGAATGCATTTGCGTGAACTGACTGCGGAAGAACAATCCATAGGTGCTCGGGGGTTGCTGGTCATTCAAGTGAATCCGAAGAAATCCGTAGGGCAGATATTGCAGGCCGGCGACATGGTCTTTGCCGTAAACCACCAGAGTGTCAGCACCAAGGAAGCCTTGGTCAAAGCTCTTAGGGAAGGGCCGGCATTGCTGACCGTTTCCCGCGACGGGCAGCAATTCAATGTGAAAGTGGATGCGCGCCCCGTTTCTGAAAAAACATTGCTTCCCCGCATTCCGGAGGCGACAAAAGGCAACGCCATCATACCGCACGAGCTTTGATCCGGCCTGAGCGGTTCCTGCCGGAACCCCCGTTAGGAAAAACGTTTTCCGGCATCGCCGTCCGCAGGCTTGACTGGCAGTCAAAAGTGCTTACAATGCATCACCTTTAAGAAATTAAATTATGACTCGTCATACTATCTCCGTACTTGTTGAAAACAAATTTGGCGTGCTTGCCCGCATTGCCGGTTTGTTTAGTGGACGGGGCTACAATATTCATTCGTTGAACGTTGCCCCTAGCCAGGACCCGCGCTTTTCACGGATGACCATCGTCGTACGCGAAAAGGAAGATGTTCTGGACCAGATTATCAAGCATCTGGAAAAACTGGTCAACACGGTGGAAGTAGTAGATTTCCGCAATACGGACAATGTGTACCGGGAAACGGTATTGACCCGCATTGGCGTAGATTCCGCCACGCGGCATGAAGTCATTGAGTTCTGCCAGATACTGGGCGCCCACATTGTGGATGTCACGCGGGACGCCCTGACCATTGAAGTGACGGGAGGCGAGTACAAGATAGACCGTTTCCTGTCCCTCATTGAGGATTATGATGTGCAGATGCTGACCCGGAGCGGCCGTATCGCCCTTCCCAAACCCTGTCAGTAAAAGAACCTCCCGGTTTTCTTCTTCAACCCTGCAGGACGTTCTTGCAGGGTTTTTTTCTCATCTTCACCATGAACATTACTTATCCGGATCTACCCATTTCCCGCCGCCGGAATGACATTCTGGCGGCAATGCAGGAGCACCAGGTCATTGTCGTAGTGGGGGAGACGGGATCCGGTAAGACTACCCAGCTCCCTAAAATGGCCATGGAGCTTGCCGGGGAGGCGCGGGGCAGAGTAGGGTGCACCCAGCCCAGAAGGCTGGCTGCTGCTTCCGTTTCCCGCCGAGTTGCGGAAGAATTGAACTGCGACCTGGGAGGTTTGGTGGGTTACCAGGTGCGCTTTGAGGAAAAAGCCGGGCCGGATACGCGCCTGAAGTTCATGACGGATGGGATTCTTCTGGCGGAAACGCAGCATGATCCGGATCTGCGCCAATATCATACCCTGATTTTGGATGAGGCGCATGAACGCAGCCTCAACATTGATTTTCTGCTTGGCTATCTGCGTCTTTTGCTGGGCAGGCGGAGAGACTTGCGGCTGGTCATCAGTTCCGCGACGCTGGATGCCGGTGAGTTTTCCGAATTCTTTGGAGGCGCGCCTATTATTCAAGTAGAAGGCCGCACTTATCCGGTGGATCTCCACTATCTGCCGCCGCTGCATGACGATGAGGAACTTCCGGCTCATGTGGCGCGTGCCGTGGATTGGCTGGATACTCTGGACGATCGCGGGGATGTGCTTGTCTTCCTTCCCGGAGAACGCGAAATACGTGAGGTGGCGGAAAAACTGAAAGGCCGGAATCTGAGAAATACGTGCATTCTGCCTTTGTTCGCCAGGCTGGGCCTGGCGGACCAGCAAAGGATTTTTCATCCGGAGCAGGGATACCGCCGCATCGTGCTGGCTACAAATGTGGCGGAAACGTCCCTGACAATCCCCGGCATCATTTATGTTATTGACTCCGGCCTGGCGCGCGTCAGCCGCTATAGCCCGGCACGTCAAGTGCAGCGGCTTCAGATAGAACCCGTCTCCAAGGCCAGTGCCCGCCAGCGCGCTGGCCGTTGCGGCCGTGTGTGCGAAGGTGTGTGCATCCGCCTGTACAGTGAGAAGGACTGGGAGGACAGGCCGGAATTTACGGATCCGGAAATCAGGCGCAGCGCACTGGCCGGGGCGCTGCTCCGGATGAAAGACCTAGGATTGCCAGAAATGCCGGAGTTCCCACTTCCGGATCCTCCTTCATCCAAACTGGTGACGGAAGGTTACCGCACCTTACGGGAGATCGGCGCTCTGGACAAAGCCCGGCAACTCACGCCCGTAGGCAGAAAGCTGGCGCGGTTGCCCATTGACCCGCGGCTGGCCCGCATGTTGCTGGAGGCTCAACATGAACAGGCCCTGCCGGAAATGCTGGTGATTGTAGCCGGCCTGGGCATCATGGATCCCCGTGAACGCCCTGCGGATGCCGCTCAGAAAGCGGACCAGGCCCACGCGCAGTGGAAGGAAGAAGACAGTGACTTCCTGTCTCTGCTTAAATTATGGAAGGCTGCATGGCAATTCCGGGAGGGAAGGCGCTGGCGCAAAAACCAGCTTCGGAAATGGTGCGGGAAAAATTTCCTCAATTTCAACCGCATGATGGAATGGTTCAATTTATGGGAGGATCTTTCCCGGTTGGTCAGGGAAACACTGAAATGCAAAATTTCCCCTTTGGAAGAAAAAACGGAGCGGCAGGCTTCCTTTGCCATGATTCACCGGAGCATCCTGGCGGGCGTTCCGCGCCAGTTCGGCCTCTGGGATGCAGACAACCGGGAATATCGCGGCGCCGGAGGACGTTCCTTCGGCATTTTTCCCGGTTCCGGCCTGTTCCGCCGTAAAAAAAGGAGTGAATGGGTAATGGGCGTGGAGTTGGTGGACACCACGCGCCTGTGGATGCGCCGCGCCTCCATTTTGGAACCGGAATGGGTGGAGAGAGTAGCGCCCCATCTGTGCGAATCACACTATTCCGGAGCGCGGTGGGACAGGGAGCAGGGGGCTGTTTACGCAGTGGAACGCGTCGTGTGCGGCGGCTTGCGCATCATTGATAACAGGCGTGTGCACTATGGCCGTATCAATCCCGCCCATGCGCGGGAAATAATGATACGTGAAGGCCTGTTGGGCGGTGGTTTCCGCACGAAACCCGCCTGTATCAGGCATCTGGAAACGCTCCGGGAAGATGTTCGGCAGATAGAGCTGAAGTTGCGCCGTCCGGACCAGGTCTGGTGTGAGGAAGGAGTTTTTGAATTCTTTAACAGGCTTGTTCCCCCGGACTGCTGTACGGCCAGGGCCTTTTTGCGGTGGGCCGCCGGTGTGGAGAAGAAAAATCCGGAAGCTCTGCATGTTCCGCCACAGGAAGCCATGTACGAATTCTGGGGGAAAGACCTGCTGGATGGTTTTCCGGATGAAATCACCTGTAAAGGAGCGGAATATGCCGTGTATTACCAGAATGATCCCGGCGCGGAAGATGACGGCGTGACCCTGGGCGTCCACATCGACCAGTTGCCGGATATTCCCGAATGGTTGCCGGAGTGGGGGGTTCCCGGCCATCTGGCCCAGCGGGCGGAATGCCTGCTGCGTTCCCTTCCCAAGGATTTGCGCGTCTTTCTCCAGCCTATCAGCCAAAAGGCCGCTTACTTTGCGGAACTGAGGCATGGCCTGGAACCGGATGGGCCGCTGGCAGGGAAACTGGCGGAATTTGTGGAAGTGGAAACGGGAAAATTTTGCGCGCCCTCCTTTTTTGATATGAACCGTCTTCCTGCGGAGCTGGTTACGAAAATATGGGTGTGCGATGATGAAGGGGAAGAGCTTGCCATGGGCACGGATGTTGCGGAACTGAATAACCGCCTGGGTAAAAAACTTTCCCGCCGGTTCCAGGAAACAGCGGAGGATATCGTGTCCGTAACCGGCATGAAGGAATGGAGCTGCGGAGATTTGGAGTACACGGTGGATGTGGTGGGAAGGCCGGGTTATGTGGCTCTGGTGGATGAAGGAGCATCCGTGGGCGTCCGGGTCTTTGAGGATGAACTGAGCGCTGCGGAATCCCACCGGGAAGGGTGCCTGCGTTTCATGCGCCTGCGCCAGACGGACCAGCTTAACCATCTCCGCAGAAAATTTCCGTTGAAGCTGGAAGGAAAGCTCTCTCTTCATATGCTCGGACGGGAGCCGTCTACCAATGCGGAAGACCTGGTGGACGTTGCCGCGGAGATAGCCATGGGCCGTCCTTTGCCGTGCACGGCGGAGCAATTCGCTGCTGCGGAAATGAATCTGCGCCAAAATCTTTTTGATGCGGCGCATAACGTAGCGGATATATGGGAACTGGTAGCGGGTACGGAACATGCCGTCAGGGACTTTACGGCGCTGCAAAAGGGCGTGCGCCATACGGAGCGCATCACGGCTGACCTTCAGCGCCAGCTTGACTGGTTGTTACGCCCCCGTTTCCTGTGGGCGCATGGAGCGGAACGCTTGCCGGATCTGAAACGGTACATGCAGGGAATTGCGGAGCGTATCAGACGCATCGGCCAGCAACCCCTTGCCAGGGAATTGGAACGCCTGGACCTCTTTGAACGCGTGTATTTTCCCTGGCATCAGGTTTTGAAGGAACATGCCGGAGACCTGCGCTGGATACAATACGGTTATTTGCTGGAAGAATACCGCCTGGCCATTTTCGCTCCCGCCATCTCCGTCAAGGGCCGCGTCTCCGAAAAACGTCTGGTGGCTTCTTTTGAGGCATTGTCAAGCCAGTAAAACCAGGACGGAGGCTGTTTACACAGGCGGCTTATCCGTCGCCTTTTTCTGAAATGGAGAGGGATACCCTCAGCCTGCTTGCGGAGGATGGTTTACAATCCCTTGGATAATTGGGCGAATTCAATCAAATTGGTTTCCTTGCCGAACAGGACCAGAATGTCATGGTCTTCAAAAACGAGATCCGGGGAAGGAGTGCCAATGACGGGAATGCGCGGTATGGACAGGATTTCCCGGCGCCCCTGCGGAGTCTGGGCCTCCCCGCGGCGGATGGTGAGCAGGTTGAGGTGGTGTTCCGTGCGCAGGCCCACATCCCGCAGGCGCTTGCCCACCCAGATGCGCGGCACGGCAATTTCCACGATGCTGTGGTTTTCGTCCATGGGGGAGACGCGCAGGAATTCCGGGGATTCCAACTGGCTGGCGAGCTGCTTGGAAGCTACGCGGGATAAGTTGATGAGCGCATATACGTTCATCTGGCTTAAAATGTGTTCGTGCACCGGACTCATGACGCGGGCGTAGATGTAGCGGACGCCCATTTTCTGAAGGTGCGTGACGACGAGAAGGTTTTCTTCAAAACTGTCTCCGATGGCGACAATGACGGCGGACTGGTCGTCCAGTTCCAACTCACGCAAAGCGGCCGGATTAGTGTAATCCGTCACCACGGCATAAGTCACCAGATCCTTGATTTGCTCCAATTCTTCATCTGTGGAGGCAACGGCTACTACTTCAATATTACGGGCGGAAAGTTCTGTGCAGAGTTCCTGTCCAAACTGGCCCAGGCCGATAACGGTGTATCTCATCATGGTATATTCAGGTTAACGGGATTTTGACGGATGGATAGCGGTAATGTCTCGGAGTAGGGGTGCCGGCCAGCGCAATGAGAAAAGCGAAAAGCCCCACGCGGCCGGCGAGCATGTTGACGATAAGAAGGTATTTGGAAGGGTCGCTTAAATCTGGAGTAATGCCCCGCGACACGCCTACCGTAGCAAAAGCGCTGCAGTTTTCAAAGAAGATATCCAGAGAGCTCATGGAGGGCTCCAGGGCGCAAATCAGGACGGTAAAGCAGCCGATCCAGGCGCAGGAGACCACCACGGTAATCACGCAGCGCGCTACGGTGCGCTGGTCGATGCGGCGGCGGAAAAATTCCACATGATCCCTGCCGCGGAGGATGCGCAGGATTTCCGCGCCTGCAATGGCGCAGGTAGTGGTTCTCATGCCGCCTGCCGTGCCGCCGGGGCTGCCTCCCACCATCATCAGACCGCACATAATGAGGCTGGCTGCGGGCAGATAGCGGCTGTAGTCGCTGATATTGAATCCCGCCGTGCGTGCCGTGACGCTGTCGAAAAGGCAAATCCAGAGGTGTTCCCCCAACGGTTCCGCGGCATGGGGAGAGGAAACGGCAAAGATGGCCAGAGCGCCTCCCGCCAGCAAAATCCCCGTGGAGATCATCACCAGTTTGAAATAAGGGGTCCACTGCATGTGCAGGCGGCGGTGTTTGGAAAAGAAGCGGTTTGCCAGGCGTGAATTGATTTCCTTGTAGATGCCGAATCCCAGGCCGCCGCATACGATCAGCGCCATGATGACCGCCTGCCCGCTGTAGCACAGGCGGATGCCCGGCTCCATCAAATTCATCGGGAAAGTTGAAAAACCAGCATTGCAGAAGGCGGAAACGGAGTGGAACAGGGAATGCCACCACAAAGGCTCCCCCATCAGGTTGATGTCCTTCCCTTCCCAGGAGAAATAAAGAAGGACGGCGCCGCACAGTTCGATGAACAGCGTACTGACCACAATAGTGGTGATAAAGGAGACGACGGCTCCCAGATTGTCTTCATCAAGCAGATCCGTCAGCAGCACGCGGTCCCTCAGGGAAAAACCCTGGCCTGCCACCATGGCTACGAAGTAGGCGAACGTCATGATGCCGAATCCGCCAATCTGGATAAGGGCAAGCGTGAACATTTCTCCCAGCGGGGTAAAAGTATGGGCAAAATCCACGGCGTTCAGACCGGTGACGCATACTGCGCTGGTGCTGGTGAACAGGGCATCCGTAAAACTGAGTGTAATACCCGGATATGTGGAATTAGGCAGCAGAAGCAATCCGGTGCCTGCCAGGATGACTACTCCCAGAGAAGCTACAAACTGCATGGCGGGGGCCATAAGAGGCCGGCCTTTTTTTTGCTTGCCCACCAGCCATTCAAAAATCCTGGTCAGGGACATCAGCGTGGGGATGGCAATCAGCCCGGCCGTAATCACCAGGCGGGAAAGCTCCGTGAACCTCATGTATCCCGCTTCCTGTTGTTCCCTGGCAATCAGGAGAAAAATCATGAGGCAGCTGATGATTTGGAAAATCAGGAGCCTCAGGGAAGGGCGGTTGATTTCCTTCCGGAAATAGGAACCCAGAATGCCCGTCAGGTGGCCCAGCGTGGCAACGGCTGCAATCAGCCGCGACCACTCATGTTCCGCCCGCGTCAGGGGCCACCCCAGCTCCCAGACCACCGCCCCCAGAAGAATGGCAATGCAGACGGCTGCAAGTTTGGTGAATCCCGAGCGTGTGGTGGTCATGAATGGAAATGCCTTATGCGGACTCTACCACCTGGACATGGAAAGAAAAGCTCTTAGGCCGTTTTATGCATGCGGGCGGGAAAGGGGCAGATGCCGCACTGCGTTGCTTCATGGCGGGGCAGGGCCGGCCGGAAAGTGAGTGGAATAGTGATATTGATGAATTTCAGTAAATTTCTCTTACCATGGATATGCGGGATGGAAACGCTGCCGAAGAGGGCCTTGGTCAAAAAGGGAACATGTTTATTAAAAGGCATCCCGCGGCAAGCCGTATTTTAGGCTTTTCCTTTGGCGGCGGTGATGGCTTGATAGGGCTGTGCTGGCTAAAAGAATCATTCCGTGTCTGGACGTAACGGACGGCAGGGTCGTCAAGGGGACCAATTTCATTAATCTGAGAGATGCCGGGGATCCTGTAGAATGTGCCAGGGCGTATGATGCCCAGCAGGCGGATGAACTTGTTTTTCTGGATATTACCGCTTCTTCCGATGGCCGTGCCACCATGGCGGACGTGGTGCGCCGCACGGCGGCATGTTGCTTCATGCCGCTGACGGTAGGCGGCGGCATCCGTTCCGTAAAGGACATGCGCGAAATGCTTCTGGCGGGTGCGGACAAGGTTTCCCTAAATACGGCGGCCATCAATAGGCCGGAGCTGATTAATGAAGGTGCGGCGGCTTTCGGCAGCCAGTGCATCGTCGTCGCTATTGACGCCAAGCGCCAGGCTTCCGGCAGGTGGGGCGTTTCCACCCATGGAGGCCGGAAGTTCGTGGGGCTGGATGCCGTGGAATGGGCTGTGGAGGCGGAACGCCGCGGAGCCGGAGAAATCTTGTTGACCAGCATGGATGCGGACGGAGCCAAAACGGGTTATGATATTGAGTTGACCCGCGCCGTAAGCAGTGCGGTGCGCATTCCGGTAATCGCCAGCGGGGGTGCGGGTAATTTGGATCACATGGTGGACGTGCTGGTGGAAGGGAAGGCGGATGCCGTGCTGGCGGCTTCCATTTTCCATTTCGGGGAATACACGGTGCCGGAAGCCAAGGCTTACTTTGCTTCCAGAGGAATACCCGTACGTCCTTTGGCGGAGTAGCGGAAACAGCTTTTCTTTTGAGAGAAAATGAAATTCCGGCGCGTAATATGCGTATGCGCTGTCTTTTTTTTCCTCTATGTTCCGTTATTGCCTTAACGTCTTTTGTCCAGGCCCAGTCCCTGGAAAGGCATCCCCTGTATGAACCCGCCCTTGTTTCCGCAGGAACTCCGGGTGATGCAGGTAATTTATTTGCCGGGGCCAAAGTAACCGCTTCCGGTCATTACGGCAGTGACCGTCCGGAACTGGCCGTGGACGGGCAGACGAATAACGCCGGCAAATACTGGGGTTGCGAGGGCATTCCCGTTTGGCTCCAGATAGATATGGGAAAGCCCCGGACGCTTTCCGCCTTGCATGTATGGCCCTATTGGGAGGGAGGGCGCATTTACAAATATAAAATAGAAGGTTCCGAAGACGGAAAAAACTGGAAAATGTTGGCGGATCAGTCTTCCAACAGCATTGCCGCCACTCCGGAAGGCGTTCCCTTCAAATTCAATCCGCAGACGGTCCGTTACGTTAAAATCACTTTTTTAGGCAATAGCGCCGGCAATGAAAAGGGGGGACATCTGGTGGAAATCAAAGGGTACGGACCCGATGCCGCCCTGAGCCTGCAGGCTGCAGCGGTGAAGGATTATGACCGTATTCCTTACAACGGCGCTCCCGGGCAGGAAATGCTTCAGGATGCCGTGCGTCTGTTCGGCTGGAGAGGCGAACGCGCCGGCGGGCAGATTGCCGTCTGGTCTTCCCAGGCGCAGCCCCAGTTATCGGCCTCCTGCGCCGGGGTAAAAAACGCTGCCGGACAGATTATTCCTGTCCGGACTGCCATGATACGCTACACCAGGGGGGGCAACAGGCTGATTTCAGATATCATCGGCAGCGAAAACAGCTGCGATTTGCAAGCCGGAGGCGTGCGTCCGGTATGGGTGGAGGTCAATATCCCCCCGTCTGCCAAACCCGGCGTGTACAAAGGAAAAGTGGTAGTTTCCGCAGAAAGCGGCTCTCCCGTCAGTGTGCCGGTAATTCTGGAGGTGGCGCCGGAATCCCTCCCTGCTCCCGCGCATTGGCAAGTTCATCTGGACTTGTGGCAGCATCCGCAGGCCGTGGCCCGCTGGCATGATGTGGAACCGTGGTCTCCGGAGCATTTCGCACTGATGAAGCCGGTGATGAAAAGGCTGGCGGATGCCGGGCAAAAGGCCATTACATGCTCCCTGATTGATGAAGCCTGGAATGCCCAGACTTATGACTGGTTCCCGCCCATGATTGAATGGGTCAAGGGCAAAAATGGAACCATGCGCTGGAATTACGCCAATTTTGACAAGTGGGTTTCCTTCATGATGAACGAGGTGGGCGTCAAGGGGCAGATATCCTGCTATACCATGATTCCCTGGAACATGAAAATCCGTTATCTGGATGAGGCGACCGGAAAGTACAAATTTCTGGATCTTAAGCCGAACGATCCCTCCTATGAAGCTATCTGGGGGCCTTTCCTGACGGATTTTCGCAAGCACGTCAAGAGCAAGGGCTGGCTGGGCAAAACCTGCATCGGGCTGGATGAACGGCCGGACGCTATGGTCAGGGCGGCCAAGAATGTACTGGACAAGTATGCCCCGGAATTCAAAATCGTTTCCGCCGTCAATCGGCCTACGGCCATGACCCGGGACGTTTATGACGTCTCTCCTGTAATTGACCATGCAGGCACGGTCACGGGCGATCTGCTGGCGCAGCGCAAAAAGGAGGGAAAAAAGACGACGTTCTATGTCTGTGTCCATCCCAAAAAGCCCAACACCTTCACTATTTCTCCGCTGGCGGAGGCGGAATGGCTTCCCCTCTTTGCCGCCGCCAATCATTTGGACGGCTTTTTGAGATGGGCTTATAATTCCTGGAACCGCAATCCGTTTGAAAAGACGGATTTCGGGAACTGGCCCGCGGGAGACTGCTACCTTGTTTATCCCGGCAATCTCAGTTCCCTGCGGTTTGAAAAACTCCGGGACGGACTGGAGGAATTTGAAAAGGTCAATATCCTGCGCGCCCGCGCCGCAAAAAATCCTAAGGCGAAAGCTGCCGTAGCCCGCATGGATGAAGAGCTTTCCAAGCTCTTTACCGTGGAAAAAAGCCGCGGGGATTCCCATGAGGAAGACGTGCGGAAAGCCCGTGAAATTATCCGTAAAACGACGGAAATTTCCCGCTGACCTTTCTTGCGAGAAAAAGGGAAACCGCTGTATTTCCATGTCTTTCCGGAGGTTCGGTTAAGCTCCGGAAAGGGGGGAGGATCAGCGGTTTTCTCTTTGGTATTTCGATCCCCATTCCGCCATGGAGGCCAGGACGGGGCGCAGACTGCGCCCCAGTTCCGTAAGAGTATATTCCACGCGCGGAGGTACTTCCGCATACACCTTTCGCGTAAGCAGGCCGTCCTTTTCCATAGAACGCAGGTTCGCAGTCAGAACTTTCTGCGTCACAGGCCCAATGGATTTGCGGAGTTCTCCAAACCGCCGGGTGCCTTCGAGCAGATCGCGGAGGATGAGCACTTTCCAGCGGGAGGAAATCAGTTGGAGAGTAGTTTCAACAGGGCATGATGAATTGTAGTAAGTCATTTAGTTTACGCAATGGTTTCTTTCAGGAATTCAGGTTACTATTTTCTGCCTACTTTACAGAAAGAATGTTGCCGCCTATTTTAATAGGTACTTGCCGTTACGGCAAGCAGAACAGATAATGCCATGAACAAGATCATCATTGCCAATTACAGGGAGACGGAGCCTCAGGTTATCAGCCGGGAGGGCAATTCCTTTGCGGTAAAGCCCGTCATTCGGGAAGCGGATGCCGGAAAATGTGCGGCCAGTTTCGTGGAAGTGGAGCCGGGGAGGTACGCCTATGGCTACCATTATCATGAAGTGAATGAAGAGGTATTTTACATCATTAGGGGCCATGCCGTTGTGCGTACGCCTGAGGGTGAAAAGAATTTAAAAGAGGGGGATGCGATTGTATTCCCCGCCAGCCCGGAGGGAGCGCATGTTATCCGCAACGGATCCGCTACGGAAAAGCTGGTCTATCTGGATGTGGGCACTCGCCTGACGCCTGATGTGGTGCACTTCCCGGATACGGCATCCGGAATGGTATATTTCTCCTCCGGTGTGCACCATTTTCGGGAATCTTGAAGCAGCATCCCTGTTTTAAAGCCTTTTTCCGGTTTTTCCACCGGCGCGGTCCGCAGGAAAGCGGGCCGCGCTCCTATGGGGAGGAAGGTGTGAGAAAACAGTATTCCCTTGGCCGCATGAGATGCCCGTCTTTACCTTGGACATGGCTGGCAGCAAAGGCTGCGGTTCCTTGAAGGCCTTCAAAACCTCCATGCGGAAATTAACCCGTATAAGGTGAGATATATTAAAACCCGGCCTTGCAGCAAGGTGTGCCCCTTTTTTGTGCTGCGGGGGAAGGATGAATTCTCCGGTTTTCAGAAAGGGAAAGTACTGGCGCAGGAAGCCTGCTTGCGTGGCTGTATGGCGGGGCGGAAAGGCAGTCCCCTCCCCGAAATATTCATGGTTTGTTTTTCATGAAATCCGGCAGTAAAAAACGCCCCTGCCGGATAAGCCGGACAGGGGCGTTGAAATTAAGCGGCCTGTACCTTATTCCGCAGGTTTGTCGGAACCCATGCCGGCAATGCTTTGGTACAGGTTCCAGCGGTGCCAGACATCCTTCTGGGCTTCTTCAAGGAGTTTTTCGAATCCTTCCTTATTGGTCTTCGCCAGAAGCTTGAAGCGGTTTTCGCTGAGCAGCACATCGCGCAGATCGCCTTTCGGGCCTTTGCCTTCCACAATCAGCGGATTCTTGCCCTGGCGGGCCAGGTCCGGATTATAGCGGTAAAGCAGGACTCGGCCGGAATCCACCCATGCCTTCTGCTGCTGCAGGCCCTTGGCCATATTGATGCCGTGGGAGATGCAGTGGGAGTAGGCGATGATGAGAGCCGGGCCGTCATAGGCTTCCGCTTCCACAAAGGCTTTCAGCGTGTGTTCGTCCTTGGCGCCGAGAGCGACGGAGGCCACGTACACGTTGCCGTAAGTCATGGCCATGAGGCCCAGATCCTTTTTCACTCCGGGCTTGCCGGTCGTGGCGAATTTGGCTACTGCGGCGCGCGGGGTGGATTTGGAGCACTGGCCGCCGGTGTTGGAGTATACTTCCGTATCCATGACCAGCACCTTCACGTTCCGGCCGCTGGCCAGAATGTGGTCCAGGCCGCCGTAGCCGATGTCGTAGGCCCAGCCGTCGCCGCCCAGAATCCACACGCTCTTGCGGACAAGTTTATCCGCAAGGGCCAGGAGGCGCGCGTATTCCGGCTTGCCGGCGATTTTCTTCTTGAGTTCTTCAATGTTTTCACGCTGCTGGGCGATGTCTGCTTCATCCTTCTGCGGATTAGCCAGTATCCGATCCACCAGTTCCTGGCCCACGGCACCGGCAGCTTCATGAAGAAGCTCAATGGCGTGTTCCATCTGCTTGTCCAGGGAGACGCGGAAGCCAAGACCGAATTCGGCGTTGTCTTCAAACAGGGAGTTGGCCCAGGCGGGGCCGCGCCCTTCAGAGTCATGGGACCACGGGGTGGTGGGCAGGTTGCCGCCGTAAATGGAGGAGCAGCCCGTAGCATTGGCGACCACCAGGCGGTTGCCGAAGAGCTGGGAGAGCATTTTTACATACGGGGTTTCACCGCAGCCGGCACAGGCGCCGGAGAATTCGAACAGCGGGCGCAGCACCTGCATGGAGCGGATGTTGTCCGTTCTTACCTTGGTGCGGTCCACGTCCGGAAGGCTCAGGAAGAAATTCCAATTGGCTTCTTCCTTGTCGTGAATCTTCCCGGCCGGGACCATGGTCAGGGCCTTGTGCGTCGGGTCCGTCTTGCTCTTGGCCGGGCAGACGTCCGCGCAGAGCGTACAGCCCGTACAGTCGTTCGGGGAAATCTGGATGACGAATTTCTCTCCCTTCCAGTCCGGATGCTTGGCATCCAGGCATTCAAACCCTTCCGGAGCGTTTGCAAGAGCATCAGGAGAGAAGAATTTGCTACGGATAACCGCGTGCGGGCAGACGGCGGTACACTTGCCGCACTGGATGCAGAGGGTCGGATCCCATTCCGGCAGATCCAGGGCCAGATTGCGTTTTTCGTACTGGGACGTTCCGTTCGGGAATGTGCCGTCCACGGGCATTTGGCTGACCGGGATGCTGTCGCCTTCACCGCACATCATCTTGCCAAGGACGTTTTGTACGTAGTCCGGAGCGTCCGGGGACATGGCGGGCGGAATGGCGTGTCCGTTTACAGTTTTTCCGGTTGTGTCCACCTGGTGCAGGTTTTCCAGCGTGGCGTCCACGGCGGCGATGTTTTTGTCCACCACTTCCTGGCCCTTCTTGGCGTAGGTTTTGGCAATGGCCTTCTTGATGTAGCCGATGGCTTCATCCGCGGGAATCACGCTGGCCAGCTTGAAGAAGCAGGTCTGCATAATCATATTGATGCGGCCGCCCATGCCCGTTTTGCGGGCCACGGCAAAAGCGTCAATCGTGTAGAGCTTGATGTTCTTGTCCAGAATCTGCTGCTGCATGCGGGCGGGCAGCGTGTCCCAGAGCTTGTCCGCCGGGTGCGGGCTGTTCATCAGGAAAGTGGCGCCGTTGGCGGCATTCTTCAGGAAGTCGAACAAATCCAGCAGGGAAGGCTGGTGCAGGGCCAGGAAGTTTGCCTTGGTGATCAGGTATGTGGATTTGATCGGACGGGGACCGAAGCGCAGGTGGGAAATGGTGGAGGACCCCGATTTCTTGGAGTCATACACGAAGTAGCCCTGCACAT
Source organism: Akkermansia sp. UNK.MGS-1 (assembly GCF_000980515.1). Taxonomy (NCBI): domain Bacteria; kingdom Pseudomonadati; phylum Verrucomicrobiota; class Verrucomicrobiia; order Verrucomicrobiales; family Akkermansiaceae; genus Akkermansia; species Akkermansia sp. UNK.MGS-1. The sequence continues at coordinate 24,779 of NZ_LBCB01000011.1, forward strand.
ACAGGTTCGTATGCTGGCCGATGATCTTGATGGCATCCTTATTGGCGCCCACGGTGCCGTCGGAGCCGAGGCCGAAGAACATGGCCCGCGTCACGTCGTCCGCTTCCGTGGAATAATCTTCATCATACGGGAGGCTGGTGCCCAGTACGTCGTCGTTAATGCCGATGGTGAAATGATTCTTGGGAGTGTCCAGAGCCAGGTTGTCATAGACGCCCTTGACCATGGCGGGGGGGAATTCCTTGGAGGAGAGGCCGTAGCGTCCGCCTACCACCTTGGGCATGCCGTTGGTGAAGGGCAGCGTGCCGTTGGCCTGGGCGTCGAAGAGGGCCTGGATGATGTCCTGGTGGAGCGGTTCTCCTTGGGAGCCGGGTTCCTTGGTGCGGTCCAGCACGGCGATTTTCCTGACCGTAGCGGGTAGGGCCTTGACGAGTTCGGCGGCGGGGAATGGGCGGAACAGGCGCACCTTCAGCACGCCTACCTTGGCGTTTTCCCGGGTCATCATGGCTTCTACCGTTTCTTCCACAGCTTCAGCGCCGGATCCCATCAGGATAATGACGCGTTCGGCGTCCGGAGCGCCGGTGTAATCCACCAGATGGTAGGAACGGCCGGTAAGTTCCGCGAATTTGTCCATGGCGTTCTGGACAATAGCCGGAGTGGCTTCATAGAAACGGTTGACCGTTTCACGTCCCTGGAAGTAAACGTCCGGGTTCTGGGCAGTGCCGCGCAGAACGGGAGCATCAGGAGTCAGGGCTCGTTCCCGGAAGGAATCCAGCCATTCCTGCTTAATCATGCCGTTCAGGGTATCGTCCGTGATGTCTGCAATCTTGCCGATTTCGTGGGACGTGCGGAACCCGTCAAAGAAATTGATGAAAGGAATGCGGGATTCCAGTGTAGCGGCGTGGGAAATAGCGGCGAAGTCCGCAGCTTCCTGAGTGGAGGAGCCGCACAGCATGGCCCATCCGCAGGAGCGGGCGCTCATCACGTCGCTGTGGTCGCCAAAAATGGAAAGGGCCTGGTAAGCCAGGGACCGGGCGGCTACGTGGAACACGGCGGGAGTCAGTTCCCCTGCGATTTTGAACATGTTCGGGATCATCAGCAGGAGCCCCTGGGATGCGGTGAACGTAGTTGCAAGCGCTCCGGTCTGGAGGGCGCCGTGAACGGTGCCTGCCGCGCCGCCTTCACTCTGCATTTCCACTACGGAGGGAACGGTGCCCCACAGGTTCTTCCTGTTGACAGCGGCCCAGCTTTCAGCTGATTCACCCATCGGAGAAGATGGTGTAATGGGGTAAATGGCAATGACTTCAGAAAAACGATAGGCTACGGAGGCTACGGCTTCGTTAGCGTCAATCGTGCTGTAAGTTACGGTTGTCTGATCACTCATAAGTCTGCACGGATAGTATATAATTGATAAATAAGGTGCGTCTTAACGGGAACATTTATAACATGTCTGGTGCCAAAGGTAAAAGCAATTATGCGTATGTGGGGATTTGCCGGCCATTTTTTAATAATAAGACCAGTTTTGTTTCAATTCCTTTGAATATCGTGCTTTATGTGGTTCTGTCCAGGCTTTTTGCAAAATGGCCGGAATACTGGGGCATGTTCCGGCGTCCGGCTTCCGAAAAAGGGGGGGGAGGAACCTTCGGGTCAAAACCGGCCGCCAAAAATGTCCCCTCTGCCTGACAATGCGCTAGCCAAAACGGAAGCAAGCCTTTAGAATCCCCGCACTATGTCCGAACAACAGCAGGCACATCCGACTACGACGGAATCCGAACTTATTGCCGTGCGCCGCGACAAGCTCGCCAAAATCCGTGAGCTGGGAATTGACCCCTACGGCGCAAGATTTGACGTGACCACCACTCCCGCCGGATTGAAAGCCGATTTCCAGGAAGACAAACAGGTAGCCGTCGCCGGCCGCCTTCTGGCTATTCGCGACATGGGCAAATCCCAGTTTTTCGTCATTGGGGACGTACGGGGAAAAATCCAGGGGTTCCTGCATAAAAATGAGGTGGATGAAACCACCTGGAAGCTTTGGAAGCTCCTGGACCGCGGGGACTGGGTCGGCATCAGGGGAACCACGTTCCTGACCCGTACCGGAGAACCTACCGTAAAGGTATCCGGACTGACCATTCTTTCCAAAAGCCTCCGCCCCCTGCCGGACAAGTGGCACGGGCTGGCGGACAAGGAGGTGACCTACCGCAAGCGCCACCTGGACCTCATTTCCAATGAGGAAAGCGCCTCCCTGTTCGTGACGCGCTCCCTCATGATTGCGGAAATCCGCCGCTTTCTCCAGGAACGCGGTTATCTGGAAGTGGAAACCCCCATGCTTCAGGATGTGGCCGGTGGGGCCGCCGCCAAGCCGTTTGAAACGTACCATAACGCGCTGGATATGCCGCTGACGCTGCGCATTGCCCCGGAGCTTTTCCTCAAACGCCTGATGGTGGGCGGCTTCACGAAAATTTTCGAACTCAACCGCAGCTTCCGCAATGAAGGAATTGACCGCCGCCACAACCCGGAATTCACCATGCTGGAAGCCTATTGCGCCTGCGGTGATTTTGAAACCATGGCGAATATGGTGGAGGAGCTCATCTGCCATCTGGCGGAAAAATTCTGCGGCGGCCTTCAGATTGACCACAAGGACGCTGAAGGCAATGTTCTTTACACAATCGACCTCAGCCGTCCCTGGAAACGCGCCGACTACCAGGACCTGATCCGGGGCGTGGCAGGGGAAGACTGGTTTGACATTTCCCCCGAAGCGCGCCGCGCCCGCTGTGAAGAGCTGGGAGTGGAAATCAGCCCGGATATGAAAGATGTGGATGTTTCCCAGCAGGTGTATGAAAAACTGGTGGAGGAAAAGACCATGAACCCCTGCTTTGTTACCCACGTGGCCAAGGACTTGGTTCCCCTGGCCAAGCTGAACCGGGAAAATCCGGACGTAGTGGATGTATATGAACTGGTGATCAACGGGCAGGAAATTTCCCCCGGCTATTCGGAATTGAACGATCCTGACGTGCAAAAGGAACGCCTGGAGCACCAGGCTGCCGGGGAGACCCAGCGTGTGGACTATGATTTCATTGAAACGCTGGAATACGGAATGCCCTCCGCAGGCGGCATCGGCATCGGCATCGACCGCGTCGTCATGATGCTGACGGGGGCCTCTTCCATCCGTGACGTGCTGCTCTTCCCGCAGTTGAAACGTAAGGACAGTTAATCCGAACCACCGGCCGCATGGCTCCCCGCACCCCGGATATTCTGGACTGCGCTTCCGCCCAATGGATCGGCAAACGCCGCGAGCAGGAAGACGTGGTTAAAAGTCTTCCCGCCGCCGGCGGGATGCTGGGCATCGTGTGCGACGGCATGGGAGGGCATCTTCGCGGAGATTGCGCCTCCTGTGTGGTGGCGCAGGAATTTGCTGCGGTATTTGCGGAAAGCGGCATCGAGGATATCCCGGAACGTTTAACGGCGGCTTTGCATGCTGCCAACAGGGCGTTGGCCGCCATTCAGAAGGAACCGGAGGAATCCGGAACCACATTGCTGGCCGTCTTCATCCGCGACCATTTCCTGTGGTGGATCAGCGTGGGAGACTCCCCCCTGTATTTATGGAGCGGAGCGGACAGCTTTCGCATGGACCGTCTGAATGAAGACCATTCCATGAGACCGATTGCGGATTGCCTTTACCGGAAGGGGAAAATGTCACTTCAGGGTGCGCTTCGGCAGCGTTGCATTCTCCGTTCCGCCGTTATGGGCGGTCCCATGGAACTGGTGGACATCAGCGCCATGCCCCTGCTCCTGCATCCGGGAGATGCGGTGCTGGCATGCTCGGATGGCTTGCAGGTTTGGAGCGAGCTGTTGAGAGAACCTTCTTTCCTGGCTCTTCAAAAGGCCAGGGATTGTTCCAGCAGGGAGCTGGTGGGGATCATTATGGAACAGGTGAAGGATATGCTGGAGCCCCAGCAGGATAATGCCTCCGTCTGGGCTGCCGTCATGCGGAAACCCTGCGAGGGCGGTAAATAAGCTTATTCCGGCGAAGGAAGTGCGGGAGCATGGTTCTGGGCGGGCGGGAAAATGTTCGCGCTGTTCTTATTGCGCCTTAAACAGGGCTTTTCCGCAGACCGGGGCACGGAGAGCCTTGAAAATGAGGATCTGGAGGAGGCTGTCAGGTATGGTGTTCTTTTACGGGAGCAACCCCTCCGGAAAGAACCGGGCCGGAGGTGATTTCCCCATTGTCATTTGACCGGCGGGGGATTAAAATGCACTCCGCACAACATGATTGCCTGGATAGTTTTCTATTACCTGATCGGAGCGATTCCGTTCGGCTACCTTGCCGGCAGAATCAGAGGGATTGACCTGAGGCAGCAGGGTTCCCGCAACATAGGCGCTACCAATGCGTGGCGCGTACTGGGCTGGAAGTGGGGCCTTTCCGTTTTCATTCTGGACTTCTTAAAGGGGTTCATCCCTGTGTTCGGCGCCTTGAACTGGCTGCCGTTCCTGACGGGGGATGCGGGCGGCTGGGATTTCAATGTCTTGGTAGTTCTCTCCTGTTTCGCTGTTATACTCGGTCATACTTACACCTGTTTCCTGGGATTCAGGGGAGGAAAAGGCGTAGCGACAACCGCGGGGGTTTTATTTGCCCTCAATCCGGTGGTGGCTTGCGTAGCTCTGGCTTCTTGGCTGGTGGTTATGGGAATCTCCGGCATCGTGTCCCTGGCCAGCCTGGTGGCCGCTGTGGTGATGATCGCCGCCGGATGGTGGATTTATCCGCTTTGCCAGGACGGGGATGTCTCCCCCCAGATACTTTACGTCGCCTTTTTCACGGTGGTAGGCGCACTGGTGATTCTCAAGCACCGTTCCAATATCGCAAGGCTTCTCAACGGAACGGAGCACTCCTTCTATTCCAAAAAGTCCAAGTAAGATGATGAATCGGTTACATAAAATAGCAGTCATTGGAGCCGGTTCCTGGGGCACGGCCCTCTCCATGGTTCTGGCGACCCGGGAATGTGAAGTCGTCCTGTGGACGCCGGAAGAGGCTCAGGCCAGGCAGCTTGCCGAAACAAGACGCAGCCCCGTCCTTTCGAAAACCGCCCTTCCCCTGGCCCCCAATATCCATCCTACTTGCGATCTGGGCCAGGTGAAGGATGCGGAACTCATTGTAGTAGTGGTACCTTCCGTGGCCATGCGTTCCGTGGCCCAGCGGCTGCGCAGCCTGCCGGTGCAGCCGGATGCCGTCATTGTCTCCTGCACCAAGGGCATTGAACAGGGAACCCATAAAAGAATGACGGAAATCCTTCAGGAATATCTGCCCTCCAACCCCATAGGCGTGCTTTCCGGTCCCAATCATGCGGAAGATATCTGCCTGGGCCTTCCGTCCGCCTCCCTGATTGGATTTGAAGATCCGAAGTATGCGGATTGGGTGCAGCAGATATTTGCATCCAAAACCTTCCGTGTTTATTCCGCTACGGACATTATCGGCATGCAGCTGGGCGGAACCATTAAGAACGTCTTTGCCATCGGGGCCGGCTTATGCGAAGGGCTGAACCTGGGGGATAACGCCCAGGCCGCTTTGCTGACCCGCGGCCTGGCGGAAATGACGCGCATCGGCGTGGCCAGCGGAGGCCGCAGGGAAACCTTCATGGGCCTTTCCGGAGTAGGCGATTTGATTGTTACCTGCTATTCCCGCCACTCCCGCAACCAGACGGTGGGGCGGAGGCTGGCGGAAGGGAAAAGCCTCCAGGAAATCCTGGATACTCTGGGAATGGTGGCGGAAGGGGTGCCCAACACGCTTTCCGTCTATGAAATTGCACGGGAGCTGGATGTGAGGACGCCCCTGATTGACGCCGTTTATTCCGTTCTTTATGAGTCCAAACCTCCTATGGAAGCACTTGCGGAACTCATGACGCGTGACCCCCGGCCGGAGTCAGATTGATTTTCTGTTTTTTTGAGTTGCTTTTCCTCGACAAATTATACTATATAAACAATCAGTATGAAACGTGCCATCATCTCAGCTCTTTTTGCCGCCGGCGTCCTTGGCGTCGCCAGTGCGGACATTCAGGCTCCCCCCGCTTCCGAATACACCCCCACCCGCAAGCTGGGCCGCGCCATCGCCAACCTTATTTATTCCGTTGAAGAAATCCCGCTGGGAATCATCAACTGGACGAGCCGCGAGGGGGATTATGCCGGTTTTTCCGTAGGCATTGTTGATGGCACCGCGACCATGTTTGAGCGCATGGGCTACGGAATCTATGAACTTGTCACCTTCTGGGCTCCCACTTACAAATGCACGTACAAGCCTCCTTATCAGGGACGTTGCGGCATGAGCGGCCTTAAGGAATACAATCCCAATGGCGGTCTGAGCGAATTCCCTGCGGAACTCGGCTTCCAGAGCTACTACAAGTATTCACGCCAGCAGCGTGACTAAGGTCGGCCTGTTAAAAATTTCAAAAGGGCTGTCCGCTTGCTTGCGGACAGTCCTTTTTTCATACCGTGGCCCTGACAATAGCCGCCATTGACGGGGAAGGGAGGAAAACGTATTCTTCCATGCCGGAAAGGCTTCCATATCATGAATAAAACCGCTGCTTTCATTGGCTTGGGCGCTGCCGTTTGCATAACAGCTCCCTCATTTGCCCAGGACTCCCATCTTTCCCTGACCAGACAGAGCGTTGCCAGCATGCATGAAATTACGGCAGCCTTGGATAAGGTGACGGATGAACCCGGAGCTGCCGCTGCTGTGGAAACAGTTAAAAAAGTGCGCAAAAAACTGCTGGATCTTGGAAAAAGGCAGCTGGAACTTCCCGGTGCCACACTCCAGGAGCAGGCTCAGGTTTCTGCCCAGATGACGGAAGTGCAGAAAATTTCCGACGAATTGGTAAAATCCCTGGCCCGTTTAAAAAAGGAAGGACTGCTTACGCCCGATTTGCAAAAAGCCCTGGCGGATTTGCGGTCTGTTCAGACGGAACTGGCGCAGGCTTCCCGGGACAAGGCTGAGCAGGCGGAGCCGTTCCCGGAGGATGCAGAGGGCAATACGCATGAAACCCTGCTGGTCAAAACTGTGGATGAAGTCAAAAAGCTTGATGATTCCCTGGCCAAGGTAAGGGATGAAGAAACCGGCAAGGCTGCTGTGGAACAGATAGGCCGTTACCGGGCGGCTTTGCTGGACGTTGCCAGGAAACAGGCCGCCCTGCCGCCCCTCACCCGCAACCAGCAGGCCAAGCTGATGGGAGTACAGCAGCAGCTTGTGGAAATGATGCAACCCATTGTCAAGCATGTGACGGCCATCATGCTTTCTCCGGATGCTTCCAAGAACCTGAAGGAAGCAGTGAATTCCCTTTCCGAATTACCTAAGGAAGTTCAGAAAATCCGTGAAGAGGCGGCTAAGTGAACTTTTTAAAGGATGCGTCCTTTTGGGCTGGTCAAAAAATTATAATTGTTCTAAATTGGCTGTCCTGAAAAATGCGCCCGGTTTTTAGTGAAACAGATCTCAATGAACGCCCCTTCCTGGTCTTCTGGGAAGTGACGCGCGCTTGCGCGCTTGCGTGCAGGCATTGCCGCGCTGTCGCCCAGCCGCGTCCGCACCCGGATGAATTGACTCATGAGGAGGCATTGCGCCTGATTGACCAGTTGGCGGAACTGCGGCCTCCCATGCTGGTGCTGACGGGCGGCGACCCGGTCATGAGGCCGGATATTCTGGAATTGGTCCGTGCGGCTTCCGGCAAAGGGCTGCATGTAGCATTGAGCCCGGCTGCTACCGCCCGGCTGCTGCACACGGATTTCCGTGCATTGAAAGAAGCTGGAGTCCAGAGCATGTCATTGAGCCTGGACGGCGCGCATGAGAGCACCCATGACGCCTTCCGCGGCGTCCCCCACACATATGAACGGACTCTCCGGGCTGCGGAAATGGCGAAGGAAGCCGGCATGCATTTGCAAATCAACACCACCATCACCAAGAGCACACTGGGCGAATTTGACGACTTTGTGGAGCTGATGAAAAGAATGAAGCCGGGCATGTGGAGCGTATTTCTTCTGGTGCCCACAGGCCGCGCCGCCATGGATGAAATGCCTGCGGCGGAAGAAGTGGAAGCCATCTGGAAGAAACTGAGCAGGATAAGCCATGAGGTATCCTTCGGCGTTAAAACTACGGAAGGGCACCATTATCGCCGCGTGGCGCTTCAGGAAGCCCGCGCTCAGGGAAGCAAGCCCGCCCGCCGCGCCATTCCCACCCGGGACGGCAAAGGCATTATGTTTATTTCCCATACCGGGGAAATCCAGCCCTCCGGTTTTCTTCCCATGACGGCAGGAAACGTCCGGACGGATGACCCTGGAGAAATCTACCGCACGCATCCTCTTTTCCTCAAGCTCCGGGATGACAACGCGTTGCAGGGCAAATGCGGGCGGTGTGAGTACCGTACTATCTGCGGAGGTTCCCGGTCCCGTGCTTATGCCGTTTACGGAGACATGATGGCGGAAGACAACCTCTGCCCTTATCAGCCCAGGCTTTCACAACACCATGATTAATATTACCAGACTTTGGACAGGGGCGGAACAGCCCGCGGACCATTTGAGATACGGGCAGGGCCACGGGCACGGCCGTTTTGCAGGGGGCGCCGCGGAATCCTGTGCGCCGGCTTCGTCCCGTATGCGCAAGCCCATTGTGGTCTGGAACATTACACGCACCTGCAATCTCAAATGCGTACACTGTTATGCGGATGCTTCTGCCCGGAAATTTAAGGGAGAGCTGGATTGGGAGCAGTGTTGCGCAGTCATTGATGATTTGGCGGACTACAAGGTGAACGCCCTCCTTTTTTCAGGAGGGGAGCCGCTGGTGCATCCTCGTTTTATGGAACTGCTGGAACGTGCCACCGGGAAAGGGCTGAAAGTGACCATTTCCACAAACGGTACCCGCATCACGCCGGAAGCTGCAGCGCGGTTCAAGGAACTGGGCGTGGCGTACGTAGGCATTTCCCTGGACGGCATTGGCGCTGTTCATGACAAATTCCGCGGTGTGGAAGGTTCTTTTGAGCAGGCGGTGCGTGGGTTCAGGCTTTGCAGCGAAGTGGGGCAGAAGACGGGCCTGCGCCTGACGCTGACCCGCAACAATGTGCAGTGCATGGGCCAGATTTTGGACTTTATTGACGCCAACGACATCCAGCGCGTCTGTTTTTACCATCTGGTTCCCACTGGCCGCGGTGTGGAAGTGCAGACCCTGACTCAGGAAGAAGCGCGGAATGCCATGGATACGCTGATTGCCCGTGTGGAGGAATGGAAAGCGGAGGGAAAAAACCGTGAGGTGCTGACTGTGACCCAGCCTGCGGACGGCATTTACCTGCTTCTGCGCCAGCTCCGGGAAGGTTCCCCCCTGGCGAAGGAAACCCTTGGCCTGCTCCAGTGGAATGGCGGCGGCGCGAACAGTTCCGGCCGGGGCATCGCCAACATTGACACGCAGGGAGCCGTGCATCCGGACCAGTTCTGGCAATCCGTTACTCTGGGTAACGTGAAGAGTGACCGGTTTTCCGATTTATGGGATGCCAGGGCCGGAGCTGCGGTGGAAATGCTGCCTGAGCTGCGCGGCTCTGACGACCCTCTGGAACGGCAGAAAAAAATTGAAGGCCGTTGCGGCCGCTGCGCTCATTTCGCCCTGTGCGGCGGAGGTTTCCGTACCCGTGCCGCGTTTGCCCATGGGCACTGGTACGGATCAGATCCCGGCTGCTATCTGACGGAAGAGGAAATTTCCACCCCCTTGCCGGAAATCAGGTAATGATGTCCCCGGCTTCATTCGCCGGAACACGGTTGCCTCCGGGAAAGGGTGATTGGCGGAATTGCCGTCTCATTCTATCGTGGGAGTCTCCCGCACGCAGGTAAAACGCCCCTGTCTTTGCAGCTGATTTACCGGGAACAGGGGGGGTTGTGCAGGGAAAAACACAGGTGCGTGTTTCGGCGGGGAATGGGGCGAATTTGTCCATATGTCTGGTTTTCCCTGCTTTACAAGGCAGGCGGCATGGCATAGCATGCCCCGCATGATGAGTCAGGAATTGAGACCGGAGACCCTGTGCGTACAGGCGGGCTGGGCGCCTAAAAAGGGTGAACCCCGCGTATTGCCCATTTACCAGAGCACGACGTTCAAGTACGAAACCAGCGAACAAATGGCAAAGTTGTTTGATCTGGAAGAAGCCGGATTCTTTTATACGCGCCTCCAGAACCCCACCAATGAGGCGGTTGCCAGAAAAATTGCCGAACTGGAAGGCGGCGTGGCCGCCATCCTGACGTCTTCCGGCCAGGCGGCTTCCTTCTTTGCCGTTTTCAATATTTGCGAGGCTGGAGATCATATCGTCAGTGCTGCGGCCATTTACGGAGGCACATACAACCTTTTTGCCGTCACATTCCGGAAAATGGGCATTGAAGTCACTTTCGTGGACCAGGACGCCCCGCCGGAGGAAATCTCCAAAGCGTTCCGTCCCAACACGAAAGCTTTCTTTGCGGAAACTATTTCCAATCCCACGCTTTGCGTGCTGGATATCCGTAAAATGGCGGACATTGCCCATGCGCACGGCGTTCCCCTCATTGTGGACAATACCTTTGCCACTCCCATTAATTGCCGTCCGTTTGAATGGGGCGCGGATATCGTCACTCACTCCACCACCAAGTATATGGACGGTCATGCCGCCGCCGTAGGCGGCGTGATTGTGGACAGCGGCAACTTTGACTGGGAAGCGCACAAGGATCAGTTCCCGGGTTTGACTGAACCGGACCCCTCCTATCACGGGCTCTCCTACAGCAAAAGCTTCGGCAAGGGCGCCTACATCACCAAGGCGACTGTCCAGCTCATGCGCGACCTGGGTTCCATTCAGTCTCCGCAGAATGCCTTTTTGCTCAATCTGGGGCTGGAAACCCTCCATCTGCGCGTGCCGCGGCACTGTGAAAACGCGCAAAAAGTGGCGGAATTCCTGCAAGGGCAGGAAGATGTTGCCTGGATTAATTATCCGGGGCTTTCTTCCAATGAGTATTATGAATTGGCGCAGAAGCAATTCCGAGGTGGACAATCTTGTGGTGTGGTAACCTTCGGCATCAAGGGAGGCCGTGAACGTTCCATCAAGTTCATGGACAGTCTGAAACTGGCCGCTATCGTGACCCATGTGGCGGATTCCCGTACCTGCGTTCTCCATCCCGCCAGCCATACGCACCGCCAGTTGACGGATGAGCAGCTCATGGAGGCGGGCGTACGGCCTGACCTCATCCGGTTTTCCGTAGGGACGGAAGCTGCGGAAGACATTATTGCGGACCTCAAACAGGCTTTGGAAGCTATTCGTTAAAAAGTCTTCTTGGAAAAAGCCGCCTCACTTTGCTGAGGCGGCTTTTTCTTTATCATTAAGGATTGGATAAAGGGGACAGCGGATTGTTAATCCGTTGTCAACATAAAAAGTTGAAAGAGCGGTATTCCGGCAGTGGACTTCTTTTTTGATGTAAGGACTTTATAAAGACTAATCCTTGCGCCTCTTCCATTCTAACATCTGCATGTTATTTCATAAATCATTCATTATTATGAATCGAACGTTATCGTAAACCATTCATGAAGAAAATAGGTCCAGCGTTTTCCCCATGATGTTACGGAAAGAAAAAGAGCGGATTAACAATCCTCTAATCAATGCAAAGCGTATCACAGACCGCCACTATGGCGAGAACATCGGGGCAACAGCTTCTGGACAAAGTAAAGGATCTGCAAAATGGAATATATGCCGGCGGCAATAACAACTCCATTTCAAATTGGGGTATAAATAATGAAGGCACTTGGGTGAATGAGAACAATGTAGGAACTATTACATTATGCGGACGCTCCGGAGTTAGCGGGGATTCCTTTGCCATGGTTCTTGGAGGGCCGCAGCAGGGTGATTCCGTTTCTTCCATTACATTTTCCTGCAATACTCCTTCTTCTGTAATCAGCAGTTATTCCATGGTGCTTGCCGTATATGATTCAACCGGCACTTTGGTTGAGGAACTTTCCAAGATACAGGACTTTTCGTTTACCTCTACATCGGAAACAACGACAATTTCCCTGGATATGTCGGCGGCTCCCCTTACCTGGGAGGAAGGTTATAAGGTAGTTGCCGGAGTACGCGGTGGTGCTGGAAGCGCTACTTCCGCTTATACAATTACAGGTATACAGGTTTCCTATGAAACGGTTCCCGAGCCTGCCGCAGCGTCTTTGGGCCTGCTGGGCCTGGGAGCTATGCTGCTGCGCCGCAGACGCTCGTAGTAAAACTTTCGTTATTAGGGAGGCAGCTGAAAAGCTGCCTCTTTTTTATTTTCCGCACGGGAATATATTTTTTCGTTTTGAATCGCCGCGCAAGAAAAGGGGTTAATGATGTTAATCCCTTAGCGATTGCTCGAAAGACCGGTACTGCACGGCTTCGTACAGATGTTTATCCTGAATGTCAGAAGTTCCTTCCAAATCCGCTATGGTTCGGGCCACCTTTAAAATGCGGTCGTAGGCTCTGGCGGAAAGAGCCAGTTCTTCCACGGCACGGAGCAGGATGGCCCGCCCTTCCGGCAACAGGCGGCAGTATTTCTGGAGCGCTTTTCCGGAAAGGGCCGCATTATTACGGAAGGGCGTTCCTGCGTATCTGCTGGATTGGAGCCGCCGTGCGGTTACCACGCGTTCCCGGATACTGGCGGAACATTCTCCGGCAGGTGAGGAAGCCAGAATGGAGGGATCCACGGCGGGAACTTCCATCAGCAGGTCAAACCGGTCCAGAAGCGGGCCTGAGATCTTACGGCGGTAGCGCGCGATCTGCGCCGGGGGGCAGGTGCAGGCTCTTCTTCTGTCTCCCAGATAACCGCAGGGACACGGGTTCATGGCGGCTGCCAACATGAAACGGCACGGAAATGTCATGGTACCGGAAGCGCGGGAAATGACTACCTGGCCGGTTTCCAGCGGCTGCCGCAGGGTTTCCAGAGCGGCACGGCGGAATTCCGGCAATTCATCCAGAAAGAGGACACCGTTGTGGGCCAGGGATACTTCTCCCGGCGTGATATTTGTTCCTCCCCCCATCAGCCCGGCATCAGAAATGGTGTGGTGGGGGGCCCGGAACGGACGCTGGTCCACCAAACCGTTCCCCCGTTTCAACAGGCCGCATACGGAGTGGATTTTACTGGTTTCCAACGCTTCCTCCGGACTCAGCGGCGGGAGAATGGTAGGGAGCCTTTGCGCCAGCATGGATTTGCCGGAACCCGGAGAGCCGCAAAGCAGGATGTTATGGCCGCCTGCCGCCGCAATCTCCATGGCGCGGCGCGCATAAGGCTGCCCCTTGATTTCGTCAAAGTCCACAGCGGCGTCTTTATCCCGCGGAACGTGAATCTCTTGCCCTGAATCCGTAAATGGAGGCGGCAGGGTGCTGGAAGTAAGCAAATGCCAGGCTTCCCTCAGGGAAGAAACAGGATAAATTTCCACGCCCTGTACGGGCAGCCCTTCACAGGCGTTGGTGCGCGGCAACATGATGCGTCTCCTGCCCATGCGCCGCGCTTCCATGATTTGCGGCAGAATGCCTTGCACGGGGCGTACGGTTCCGTCCAGGGCCAGTTCTCCCACAATGCACCAGGCAGAAGCGTCCATCTCCTTTTCAGCCGCTCCCGCAACCATTCCCAGGGCGATGGGAAGGTCGAATCCGGGGCCCTGCTTCCTTAAATCCGCCGGAGCCAGATTAACGACGAAGATACCTTGCTGAAAGGGAAGGCCGCTGTTTTGTATGGCCGTGTCCACGCGCTGCCCGCTTTCTTTCACGGCCGCATCCGGAAGGCCGACAATAAAGGTGCGTTTTTCCGCCATGGGGCGGAAATCCACTTCCACCTCCACTTCTACGCCATCTACGCCCAGGACGGTAGAGGAATACAGTCGCGTCATCATTCGTCCATGCTAGGAAATGGATGACAGAAAAGAAAGGAAAATAACGAAAAATATAAAAATATCTAACAAATAGTTCAGCGCCGGGAAGCGCGCCGGAGAATTTCCCGTTCCTCCTCCGTCAGGCTGGACAGGCCGGATCTGGATATTTTTTCCATGATTTCATCCACCTCCTTTTCAGAGGGGTAAGCCTGTGCCGGGCGGCGGCTGGAAGGCTCAGGGGAATAGTGGGAAGAAGAGGCGGCTTTCCGTCTTGGGGAAGACATCTTTTCCTTCCATAAAATCAGCAATGTCAGAATAAATCCGGCGAACATGCCGCCCAGATGGCCGGCTTCCCCGCCCGCATTGTTCCATTGGAAGATAATGACGGCTGCGGCGACTCCGAGAACGGCCAGGGCAAACTGGCGCACGCTCAAATTAACCGGAGGAAACAGAAGCTGTACCCGGGCATGGGGAAAGAGCACCGCGCATGCGGCCATGATGCCGTAAATGGAACCTGAGGCCCCCACCATGGGAATGAAGCGCCATTCCGGATCAAAAAATCCCATGTACCCCAGCAGGGAGGAAAACAGGGCTGCAGCCACGCCGCAAAACAGGTAATACAGCAGGAAGCGCCAATGGCCGAAACGTTCTTCTACAACCGGGCCGAAAAACCACAGGGCAATCATGTTGAACATGATGTGCCCCAGATTGGCGTGAAGAAACTGATAGGTAAGCAACCGCCATAATTCCCCCTCGTGAAAGCACGTATATTCGCTGTAAGCTCCGTAAAGCTGGATCAAGTCCAAATGGACAGGCGGGTAAATATTCCTTGGGATGTCCACTTGGAAGAAGAATCCCAGGATAAAGATGACTACATTGAGCAGAATCAGCCAGTGCACCATGACGGCGCTGCGCTGGTCAAACAGATGATTCCGTACCGTATCTCCCCAGTTCTCGTTCTCCGCTCGCATATTAGGCCGCATGTAATCGCGTTCAGAACCTTTTGACAAGGAAAATAGCTGTTCCGTTCAAGGAAGGACAGCTGATGTTCCGTATCATTTCCAGAGCGCGGCAGGCAGCAGATCCGGCGGCAGATCCGTTCCGCACACGAGATGTCCGGCAAGCTGGGCGGCGGACCAGGGGGAAGTGGTCACCCCCTTGCTGCCCAGCCCGGAGAAGACGAACTGACCGTCCAGCCCGGGAATGGGACCGGCGACCGGCTGGCTGCGGCGGATGATGGGGCGGACGGCGGCACGGGCGCGGATGACGTCCATGTTCCCGGAATAGCGTTTAACAAGGTCCAGCATCAATTCCTGGACGGCGGGGGCTTCCGGAATGCCGGGAGCATCCCACGCCCACGCGTAGGTGGCCCCGAAGCGCCAGAAAGAACCGTTATGAACCAGCCAGTGTCCGAAATGCAGGATGCCGGCATGCCAGTCCAGCTCTTTCAAGTCCAAATCCAGAATGGTTCCTTTGGAGGGGCGCCCCTTCAGCGGAGACATGTCCGGATGAAGCCCGGCTTCCCAGCCGGTACACCAGACTATGTGGGAAAACGTGCGACCGTTCCAATGGAAAAGACCGTCTGCATCCGGCCGGATATCTGCGGGGGATACATCCGCTTCCACAAAACGGCCCTGTTCCATAAAAAAACGCCGCATGGCAGTGACCATGTTTTCCACGTGCAGCACGGCGGAACCTCGCGTATAGGCGGCTTTCCCGCGGCCTTCCCAGTGTTCCGGCCATGGAAAAAGAGGTCCGGCATAGGCGCAGGATTCCGGAGCCGTCTGGCGTTCCTGCCAGATTTCAAACTGGTCTTCCGTCTCCACTTCCCGGAAAATCGGAGTTTTCTGCCACCAGGACCCGCCTAATTCCCGTTCCGTTTCCGGGTAAAAGGCCTCTGCCGCCGCTAGGCATTCTTCCTGCCTCCATCCGGGGCGGAAGGCGCGGCCCGTCAGGGGGTTTACCAATCCGGCCGCCACCCGGGAGGCCGTTTCCGCTACGGGGCGGTCTGCAACCGTAAACTCCGAGCCGCGGCGTTTCAATTCCCACGCCAGACAACTTCCGGCAATTCCCTGGCCGATGATAAGGATGTTCATGATAGATGGATAAAGAACCGGAAAATCCCGGAAATGAAAGAGGAAAGCGGAGGGGAGGCGGTACCGCTCCCCCCGGAGGAAAGGCGTGCCGCAGGTGTCCCTTCCCCTGCGGCGCCGGAAGAACGGCCCTGTTTACAGGGCGGCGATGATGGCGTCACCCATTTCCGCCGTATTCACGCGGATTTCTCCGGGAGCTCCCGTAGCCAGGTCGCCCGTGCGGCAGCCCTGGTCAATCACGCGGCGAACGGCGGAGTCAATGGCGTCTGCCGCTGTTTTTTCTCCCAGGGAGTAGCGCAACAGCATGGAAAGGGAAAGAATCTGGGCGATCGGGTTTGCAATGCCCTTGCCGGCGATATCCGGAGCGGAGCCTCCGGAGGGTTCGTAAAGGCCGAAGAACAGGCCGTTGTCCTGTGCGCCCTGGCACAGACTGGCGCTGGGCAGCATGCCCAGGGAACCGCAAATCATGGCCATTTCATCGGAAAGAATGTCCCCGAACAGGTTTTCCGTCACCAGCACGTCGAACTGGCGGGGATTGCGCACCAGCTGCATGGCTGCATTGTCCACGTACATATGCAGCAATTCCACGTCGGGATAATCCTTGGAAACTTCAATCATTGTCTCGCGCCACAGCAGGGAATTGGTCAGCACATTGGCCTTGTCCACGCTGGTGACGCGCTTACGGCGGCCGCGCGCAGCCTCGAACGCCACTTTGGCGATACGCACCATCTCGCTTTTATGGTAGCGCATGGTATCCACGACGACTTCGTCGTCTCCCTCCCGTTCGCGGAAACGGGGCTGGCCGAAATACAGGCCGCCAGTCAATTCCCGGACGCATAAAATATCGAATCCGCCTTCAATCAGTTCATTCTTGATGGGGGAGGCATGGGTCAAGGCCGGAAGGCATACGCCCGGACGCAGGTTGGCATACAAGCCGAAATGTTTTCTCAGAGGCAGCAGGGCTCCGCGTTCCGGTTGTTCATTGGCGGGGAGATGCTCCCATTTGGGACCGCCCACGGAGCCGAACA
>NZ_LBCB01000011.1:41986-208866 GCF_000980515.1 Akkermansia sp. UNK.MGS-1
CCATTTGGGACCGCCCACGGAGCCGAACAGAACGGCGTCCGCCTCTTCGCAGGCACGAATGGTTTCTTCGGGAAGAGCCTTGCCGCAGTGGTCAATGCCCGCACCCCCTACAAATGCCTCCTTGCGGCTTACGGTAAAGCCAAACTTGCCGCTTACGGCATCCAGAACCTTCAGAGCCTGTGCCATGACCTCGGGCCCGATGCCGTCGCCGGCCAAGACAGCAATATGATGGTGATGTTCACTCATGTCGCTGAAAGTCTGGTCATTCTCCCTTCAAAGGTCAAGAAAACACCGTTGCCATGACCGCGCCGCGGAAGCCTTTTTGCGTCAAAAAGCCTGCAAGAGTAAAAAAGTACTTGCCAAACGCCCGTACCTCCAGTAAAAATCCCTCCGCGTTCCATGGAATGCAAACTCCCCTGTAGCTCAGCGGTAGAGCGGGTGACTGTTAATCACTAGGTCGTTGGTTCGAGCCCAACCGGGGGAGCCACTAATTTTCTAAGCCCTGTAATTTTAATGGATTACAGGGCTTCTTTTTTGTCTGTTTTGAGGCTGGAAAGGTGAAAAACCGCGGAAAAACAACCATAAGTGCTGACAAAATGTCATTTTTTGATTCCGTTCTGGCATGAAATTGGCGTTTCGGGGAAAATCATAAAACGCCTAAAGTCTAATCTGACGGCATGATTAAGGCGTGTACCGGCATATTCATGTTTGGACAGCATCCCGGATTGCAAAAAGGGAAACACGTTTATTTTTCCTTCAGGAAGGAAATGATGGATGTATCGTCTGCCTGGAAGATGCGGTTCCGGAAAGAGTATTGGGGGAAAGATGTTGGAACCGGAAAATGGCTCTGAGTCGTACATTTTTTCGTTCACCTAATTTTAAGCAAGTTATGATTTTTGTATCTCCGATTTTGAAACCGTGCATTCCAACGCAGCGTCTTGAATGCTGCACATAGCGCGGATGTTGCGGAGAAGGAAAGGAGGTCATGGCGCAATGCATAAGGCATTTCTGGAATGGTGTTGCTCGCTAAAAAGCGCAGGTATTTTGAGAAGGAGGGTGATGACAATAAAATTACTGAAATAATTGCAGTAAAAACATTGACCCGCCGCAATAATTCAGTAGGTTGGTATTGTTGACGGAAAATAACGGACGATAAGCTGCTGCGCATTTGAAAACATGAAAAAACATGATGTTGCTTATTTATGCAGAAATGAAGGCGTTGCAACCCTGTTTGAAAGAACAGGGGATATCCCTATGAGCTGCAAGCTGCAAGAGTGGTTTCAGGGAAAATGCATGGCTTCCGGCAATCATATCCGGGCCGACGTGTTCCCGTCCGGCAGGGGGCTGGCGGCGGATGGCGAAAGACAGGCTTTGGAAAAGTTGTGAAAACATATCTGGATAAAAATGTTTATGAGGCGGCTTTAGAACGCATAGCCTATTGTTTCCAAGAGTTTGACAATGTCCTGGTGTCTTTTTCGGGCGGCAAGGACAGCGGCGTCATGCTTAATCTCTGCTATCGTTACGCCGCCGAACAGGGCCTTCTGGATAAGCTGTCCATGTATCACCTTGATTATGAGGCCCAATATCAAATGACGACCGAGTATGTCACCAGAACATTTCTGGAGCAATTCCCCGGCATTCGTAAGATGTGGTACTGTGTACCGATCAGGGCCCAGTCCGCATGCTCCCTGGGGGAACCTTACTGGACGCCGTGGAGCGCCGCCCAGAAAAAACTGTGGGTGCGACCCATGCCGGAAAATCCCTATGTAATCAACGAAAAGAATCTGGACGTCCCGTTCCGGCACGGTATGGTGGACTATGAATTCCAGGATAAGCTTTCACGCCATTTTGCCAAAAAACACGGAAATACTGCCGTCATGGTAGGGTTGCGGGCGGATGAAAGCCTCAACAGATACGCCGCCGTTGCCCGCGGCAATAAAAGGACGTCTTATGAGGGAAGGAAGTGGATTACACGGGCTGATGCCGTGACCGTCAGCGCCTACCCTCTTTATGACTGGCGCGTCAGTGACGTCTGGACGGCTAACGCCCGTTTTGGTTTTGACTATAACCGCCTTTACGATCTCCTGTACCAGGCAGGCCTTACGATCGGGCAAATGCGGGTGGCAAGCCCGTTTAATGACTGCGCCCAGGAAAGCCTGAAGCTTTACAAAGTTATTGATCCTGCCAACTGGGCGCGCATGGTCGGGCGCGTCAACGGCGTCAACTTCACGGGTTTGTACGGAGGTACGACGGCCATGGGCTGGAAAACCATCAAACTGCCGCCCGGCCATACCTGGAAGTCCTATTATGAATTCCTGCTTTCCACAATGAACGAGAAAACGGCGGAACACTACAACAATATTTTGGAGAGGTCTAAAAAGTACTGGATGAAAGGGGGCACCGTCGATCCCGGAACTGCCGATGAAGTGCTGGCCGCCTATCCTCTGGCGACCGTGACGGGAAAGTCGGGCCGTTACGTCGACCGCGACGTCATTCAGTTTATGGGCTATCCCGACGACATGCCGGTCAGCAATTTCCGGCAGGTGCCTTCCTACAAGCGCATGTGCATCTGCATCATGAAGAATGATTACTTTTGCAAGTACGCCGGGTTCGGTCCAACCAAGGGAGCGATTGCCCGGCGCCGGGCCGCCGTCAATAAATACCGCAATATTTTATGAAAACCTCCTATCAATCCCCCGTTTACAAAATCCGGCGCGTTCCCCTGGACCAGATACGTTCCAATGCCTATAACCCGAACAGCGTAGCTCCCCCCGAAATGAAGCTGCTCTACCAGAGCATCAAGGAGGACGGTTATACGATGCCTATCGTTTGTTATAAGCTGGAGGACGGGACCTATGAAATCGTGGACGGGTTCCACCGCTGCCAGATCATGAAGACTTACCGCGATATTTACGAACGGGAGGGTGGCATGATGCCGGTGGCCGTAATCGACAAGCCTCTTGGAAACCGCATGGCTTCCACCATCAGGCACAACCGTGCCCGGGGATCTCATAATATCGCCCTCATGACCAATATTATCCAGGAGTTGACGGAGGCGGGCATGTCGGATGCGTGGATACTCAAAAATCTGGGGATGGACGCGGAAGAATTGTTGCGCCTCAAGCAGCTCAGCGGGATTGCCTCCCTGTTCCGGGACGAGGAATTCAGCCGGGCATGGGAATCGAAATAATATCAACCCGGAATCCATGAATAAATATGTCGCTCAACTGCTGGAAGTCATTCAGAAGAAAACAGGCTGTGACACGAGCGGCGCCGTGCGCTGGCTGGCGAATCAGGCCGGGGTGTCGGAAAGAACGGCATGGTACTGGAAACAGCAGGAGAAACTGAGAAAGGCAACGGAAAAGAACCTCGGCAGAATAGCCGAAGAATTGAAAAAATGAGTGAAATGCCTCACGCCATGCCATTGAATGTTGCAGGGCGCCCGGTTCTTCTTGTTTAACATGCAGCTTTTCTAAATGGCAGCATGATTGGATTGTTGGGTGCGCCGGCGGGATGTTCTTCCGCTCCCGGCACGGCAGCGAATAAAGATGTTCCGGAGCGGGGCAATGATACAGCCTGTTTACCGTTGTTCCGGACAGGTTGGAATAGGTTCGGGAATTGTGTTCCTTCATGCCGGAAAACATGATGGCCTGTTCCAGAACAGGCTGTCCACAGATGACCGCATTCATCTGTTTCCGGCCGTGTGAACAGTGCGGGAACGGTTTCTCTAAAGAGTAGTTGCATCCTGATATTTTTTGGATTATATCATTTTTCATGAAATGGCTTTTGATTTTCCTGATAAGTCCCTGCATGGCTTTTGCTGAAAGTATCAGGGGAGTCGTGATTAACGTGATTGACGGCGACACGGTCATCCTTCTGGAAAAGACGCCTGAACAAATGCGTACGCACCGGATACGGCTTGAGGGAATTGATACGCCGGAAAGGGGGCAGGACGGGTATGAAGGCGCCAAGAAATACCTGGAAAAGCTGATTTGGGGAGAGACGGTTACAGTCCGGTATACCGAGAATGACAGGTACGGCCGTATTTTAGGGGAAATATGGCATGGAAAAATGTTCGTCAACGAAGAGATGGTGAAGGAAGGATGGGCGTGGATTTATAAAAATTTTTCCGCCAGCCGGAAGCTCGTTTCTCTTGAAAGGGATGCCAGAAAGGCCCAAAAAGGCATCTGGTCTGACCCGAATCCCATATCTCCGTGGGAATGGAAAGCAGCAAAAAGAAAGGAAAAATCTAAGGGGAAAAATACTGGGGAGATCCCTTATTAAATCGTTTTCCGGGAAAATGCCTCGTTCGTGATGCTGCTGGACAGGGGATTTTCAATAAGCAGGAAAAACGGATGCTTTTAACGGCGGGCGCGGTTCAGGAGCATTTCCGTTGTGGCCTGCCCGCCTGCTCCGGTTCAAAGATGGCGGGCAGCGGAGTGTTTGCCCTGGAGCCTTGCCAGGGCCATGTTTCAGGGTTGGCGCGGTAAGGCAGGAGATAATCCACAGCTTTTTGAATGGAAGCCCCGGCGGGTGTTTTCCGGTAACGGTAGTTCTTGTCGCCCATGCGTTCTGCAAGATGCACCAGGTATCCCCATGCCTGAAGAGTGTAAACGCTGTATTGCCAGGGTTCCGCCCGTTTGAGTTCTTCGGGCTGGGATCCGTCGGGAGCGATGTGGCGGTCCATGTTGGCGAAGGCTTCCGCCAGCCATTGGGCCGCTTCATGACTGCGGCCCAGGAAGGATGCCAAATGGGCGCATTGCGCCACATAAAACAGATAATGGTTGTTGCTGCACGTGTGTGCATGCCTGCCCTGCCTGCTGGTAGTCAGCCATGTGTAATACTGGTTCAGCCACGCATCCACCTGCTTCCATTCCTCTGCCGTTAGGGCATTGGAGCATTTCAACGCCGTCAAAGCTTCCAGGAATTCGGGAATGCGGTAAAGGTCGATGATGCCTCCTCCGCCTCCTTCCGTCCGGTTTCCGGGGCGAATTTGGGCATATTTCAGATGGGGCTGCATGCGGGTTGCCGGAGCAATGAACCAGGCTTTCAGCCATTGCCCGGCCCGGGAGGCGGCCTGCGGATCCCTGTCGAGTTTATACTGCCGTCCCAGGCTGCAGACCGTGCCGATGAAAGCGGCCATCCTGCCGCTGTCGTCCATGCTGCGGAGCCGTTTGTTCTTTTTGCCGTCAATGGGTTTGTAAGGACCGTCCGGATTGGCGGGGTCCGGCCAGTAATAAAGGGCATAGCTGACATATTCATTGGCCTGCGCTTTTTCTCCGAACAGGCTTTTTTTCTCTCCAAGGGTGATGACGGGTGCGTTCAGAGGACTGCCATGCACCATGGAAAAGAGAAGCGCCGTGAAAGGGAAAAAGATGAACCAAAACCTCCAAAATGCCATTACCCTATTCAAGCAGGAACCTTTTGCCGGGACAACCGGGAAATGGAGCAATGCCCTGATTTCCTTGCAGAGCCGTTTCCGGCCGCTTTCCCGGTCATCCGGGGGTGTGGCGCTGCGGAAAGAGATTCCGGAAAGTCAGTCCGGCCCTTTTCCCGGATTGCGGGTTTCCGCATCAGGCCAGATGCATGCCGCCGGTAACGCCAAAGACCTCCGCAGTAATGAAGCTGGATTCCTGGGAGGCGAGAAAGACGTATAGTCCGGAGAGTTCCACAGGTTGCCCTGCCCTTTTGAGAGGTGTTTTCCGTCCGAATTCCGGCAGGTCCTTCTGCAGCTGGCCTCCAGTTACTTGCAGGGCTGTCCAGATGGGGCCGGGAGCCACCACGTTGACCCGGATGCCTTTGGGGGCAACCTGCTTGGCCAGGGAGCGGCTGAACGCGATGATGGCCGCTTTTGTGGAAGCATAGTCCACCAGGTTCTTGCCGGGCTGGTAGGCCTGAATGGAGGAGCAGGTAATGATGCTCGTCCCCGGCTTGAGATGCGGAAGGGCTTCCTTGGCAATCCAGAACAGGGAGAACACGTTTACTTCAAATGTCTTGGTTAATTGTTCCGTGGTAATGTCCCGGATATCTTCCACCGCCACTTGTTTACCGGCTACCAGGGCCATGATGTCCAGTCCGCCAAGTTTTTCCAAGGCATCCCTGATGAGTTTTTTACAAAAGACTTCATCGCTGAGGTCCCCCGGCAGTAGGACGGCCTTCCGGCCCTCTTTTCTGATGAGTTCCGCCACTTCTTCGGCATCGCTTTGTTCTTCAGGAAGGTAGTTCAAGGCTACGTCGGCTCCTTCGCGTGCGTAGGCAATAGCCGCCGCCCGGCCTATTCCCGAGTCTCCCCCTGTGACCAGGGCTTTTCGTCCACGGAGCCTGTTGCAGCCATGGTAGCTTTGTTCCCCGGAATCCGGCACGGGCTTCATTCCGGATTGCAGTCCGGGGGCTTTCTGCTGCTGCTTTTCATATCTTTCCTGTTGGAATTCACCGCGCGGGTCCTGTATTTCGTTAGTGCCTTTTGTGCTCATTTTTTCGTCAGTCATATTTTGATGCGGAGTTGACGGAAGGGGAAAAGCGCTGCCATGCGGGAAATAGCCGGCAGCATTCCCTTTTCCGGCATTCTTCATTCCTGTCGTGATGACCAGGCTTCGGACAGCCTGTTCAGGGAAAGACATGTTTTTATTTCAATATGCCATTGATATTTATTTATATAGGAATTTTCTAAATGTTGTTTTTATTGGCCGGAGAAAGTTATTTGATTTTCAGATTTCCTGAATTTCCCCAATCCACTTTAGGGGAAAAACATCCTTGGGATGATTGATGATTTTAGAATAATTTAATTTCTTCTTCTGTTTTACCACCGTTTTTGATGCCGTCCGTAAGTGAAATATCCGGCTGTATCCGCCAGGAGCGTCGGAAGGGTGGGAATGTCTTTCATTTCTACGGGGGTGCCAGCCGAAGGCGCCGCAGAAAGCCGGTATCTGGATGGTGTCAGCCCGTCCCCAAACGGTTAAGACCGGGGAACGAAGGGAAAAGATATTTCTTTCCTTCCTGTTTACAGGCGGAAAAAAAGAAATGAAAGAAAACGGAATCAGCTTTCTTCCTGTTCCAGTTTCGCTTTCCTGGCCAGGATTTTTTTCATGACGGCACGGCGATCTCCTTCCGGTATTTCCACGGGGTTGCCGCGATAGTCGCTGGTCATGGCGGCCAGGGCCCCTCCTACGTGGCGCATGTTGAAAATCGGCAGTTTCCAGGTGGAAGGCTTTTCCGGATCGGGTACGTAGGCAAAGTCGGAAGCGGGATGTGCCTCCCCGTCCACTTTTTTTGTTTTGGATTCATGGTTGCGGTCCATGAGTAATGGACAACCGCCTTTACCGGCCATGGTGGAAAAGCTCCGGGATAAGACACGGAAATCCGCCTGCCCAACTTAATCAATATGGGAAAGCAGTTTATTCCGGGCTGTTTTCTTTTTTCCGCAGAGCGTGCCGGCACCGCCCGTTTTCCGCTTCCGCGTTTTACCCTTTACAAGAGGGCTGTGATAGATAAGCATGTCCTTATCAATTTATAATAATTCTTATTTATGGAAAATACATATCGTCATGCCCAGCTTCCGGAAGGGCGCGTTCCCGCCCTGCGCGTGGAACCAATGCCTGCGGATACCAATCAGAGCGGGGAAGTATTCGGCGGCTGGGTGATGAGCCAGGTGGAC
This sequence comes from Akkermansia sp. UNK.MGS-1, assembly GCF_000980515.1. Lineage (NCBI taxonomy): Bacteria > Pseudomonadati > Verrucomicrobiota > Verrucomicrobiia > Verrucomicrobiales > Akkermansiaceae > Akkermansia > Akkermansia sp. UNK.MGS-1. The sequence continues at coordinate 49,641 of NZ_LBCB01000011.1, forward strand.
CTTGCGGGAGCCAATACCGCCATGCGCTATGCATTGAGCCGCTATATTGTGACGCGTGCGGTGAGCAGCCTGACGTTTGAAGCTCCTGTGCTGGTGGGCGATGTAGTGTCCTTTTATACGGATATTATCAAGGTGGGCCGCACCTCCGTCACCGTGAAGGTGGAGGTATATGCGGAACGTCTGACGAAGCTTTGCAATAACATTGCCAAAATTACAGAGGCGGAGCTGGTTTATGTAGCCCTGGGGGAGGATAAGAAACCGATTACCCTGGAAGAGTCCCGCGCCCGGTTTGCGCAGTGCTGTTCTCTTGAGACGGGAGATTCCTCTTCCTGTTCCTGAACAGGGGCGGGAATTTTCCTCTTCAAGCTGCTTTTTTCCGTTTGCGGGTGATTCCCTTGTCTTTGTCCACCAGGGCGAAGATGAAGGAACTGGCCGCGGCAATGGCGCCGATGGTGGCGAAAGTGGTATGAAAGGCGGTTTCCACAGCCTTTCCGGAGGTAGCCGAATGGCCGCCGAAGCTGTCCAGCAGCAGGGAGGCCGCGGCAATACTGACAGCAATGGAGAGCTGCATGATCGTGGAAAGCAGGGAGTTTCCGCTGCTGGCGTCTGCATTGGGGAGGTCAATCAGCGTCAGGGTGTTCATGCAGGTGAACTGAATGGAGTTGGCCCCGCCCAGCAGCGCGAGCATGCCCAGGAGAATAAGTTCATGGGTTCCGGGGCCTACAAAGTGGAAAGAGGCCAGCAGCGCTCCTATGGTGAAGGTATTGACGACCATGATGTTCCGGTAACCAAATTTCCCGAGCAGACGCGGCGCAACCGTTTTTGCCAGCAGATTGCTCAGGGCCAGCGGAATCAGGGACATGCCGGACTGAAGAGCGGAATAACCAAGCACCACCTGGAAGAAAAGCGGCATCAGGTACGGCAGGCAGCTTCCGCCCAGGCGGCAGACGATGTTGCCGGCGATTCCGATGGCAAAGTTTCTGATGCGGAACAGGGCCGGGCTGAAGATGGGGGCTTTTGAACGGAACGCCAGCACCCAGTACAGAAGTTGAAGAATGCCTCCGGCAGACGTGAGGATGACCATGCGCGGCTTATCGGTTATGCCTCCTGCGGAAGAGAGGCCCATCGTAGCCAGGACGGCGGAGGAGGAGAAAAGGAAGAAACCCGGCCAGTCGAATTTCTGTTCCCGGACCGCTTTCAGGTCCGGCATCAGCTTCCAGGTGGCCCACAGGCCCGCCATGCCTACCGGGATGTTGATCAGGAATATCCAGTGCCAGGAAGCGTACTGTACGATGATACCGCCCAGCACCGGCCCCAGAAGGGGGCCCAGCAGCGCCGGAATCGTTACAATGTTCAGGACATTGACGAACATGGAGCGGGGATAGGAGCGCAGGATGACAAGGCGCCCGACGGGCATCAGGAAGGCGCCGCCTATTCCCTGGATGACGCGGCATACCGTCATCATGGTAACGGAGGCGGAAAGGGCGCACAGCAGGGAGCCTACGGAAAAAACGGAGATGGCCAGCAGGAAAGTACGGCGTGAACCCAGTTTGTCGGATATCCATCCGGAGGCCGGCATCAGGACGCAGACGGTGAGCATGTAGGCCGTTACCAGGGAGTGGAGCTGCAGCGGATGGCTGTTGAAGCTGCGGGCAATGGTGGGAATGGCCGTGTTCAGGATGGTGGCATCCAGCATCTGCATAAAGAATGCCGATGCCACAAGAAAGGGCAGGTAGCGCAGAGCTTTGGAGGATGTCGGCAGTTTTTCCATGAAAGACCGCTGACAGTATCCGGCCTGGCCCCGCCCGGGGCAAGGCAGATGTTTGTTCCGCTTTACGCCCCGGGTTCCGGAGGATGCCGCTTCAGCACGCGTTTGGAAAGCCATGCGCGCACGGGCTCGTCATAAAGCTTCAGGCACCCGTAGGCTACGGCAATGCAGAGGAATAAGACGCCTGCCGCTACGGGGAGCGCACGGGAAAGAGGGACTTCCGCATCGTGAACCCAGGCCAGGTAGAGATATACGATAGGATAGTGGGTGATATAAAGGGGATAGGAGATGTTTCCCAAAAACCGGCTGGCTCTGGAAGAGATGTCTCCAGGGATGTCACTGGCTCCGAGGAAGACTATCACGGGAAAGATGACAATGATGCAGAAGGCGTCATACAGACCGTTCAGGCGGAAATGTTCCGCGCCTCCTACATGGGGCGCCGCCAGGGTTCCCGCCAGAAGCAGGCTGCACCACCAGAAACCATGCCTGATCCGTCCAGGTTTGCACAGGCGGAACAGGAGCAGACCGCCGAAGAAAGGGAACATGAGCCGTGTAAGCCCCACACGGCACTGTTCCGCATCCAGAGTCCAGCCGCCGATGTTGTTGCCCTGCGTGTAGCACTGGTGAATGAGGGCGCAGCCCGCCAGAAAGACCAGGACCGCCAGCCATCTGCTGGTAAATTTTCTGATGAGCATGGCATAAAGGATATTGGCGACGTATTCGAAGAAGAGGGACCAGGCCGGACCGTTCAGCGGGTGCATTTCCGACCATCCGCGCACATCCAGGGAAACGGGAACGGGCAGCAGCGTGAATCCCACGGTCATGACCAGCAGCATTTTCCATACGGGGGTTTGCGCAAGGTTCGGGAAGATTTCAGACCCCTGGAAGTAAAAGAGGATTCCCCCCAGCAGCATCCCCATGACCACCATGGGTTGAAGGCGCACCAGCCGCCGCTTGCAGAAGTTCCACAGGTTCATTTTTTCCCAGCGGTCGTCATAGGCGTATCCGATGACGAAGCCGGACAGCATGAAGAAGAAGTCCACGGACAGGTAGCCGTGGTTGATGATCTGGTCCGTATGGAACTGGAAGTCCCTGGCGCTGCCTTCAAACATGTGGAACAGGACCACCATGACGGCGGCCACCCCGCGGAGGCCGTCCAGAGCGGCGTAGTGCGGTTTGGGAGCCAGGACGGAGGCAGGGGCTGGAGTGCTCATAGTATATAATACGGCGGGAAGTGGCGGCGCTTGCATAAAAAAGCTGCCGCCTTTCCCCGAATTCCGCCTTCTGTCCGGCAGAAGGCGGATGAGAAAGTCCCGGATTTCCGTAGAGCGCCCGCCGGGCACGTTCAGCGTGACTGAAGCGAGACTCGGTTGATCAGAGGTTTGCTTTCCAGAAAGTCCCGGATGTTGTGCAGGGTGACTTCCGCAATATTGTGCAGGGCTTCTTTCGTGAAAAAGCCCTGGTGGGAAGTCAGGATGACGTTGTTGAAGGAAAGAAGACGGGCCAGAGTATCGTCATCAATAATCCTGTCGGATTTGTCTTCGTAGAAATATTCTCCCTCTTCTTCGTACACGTCCAGTCCGGCAGCTCCCACTTTTTTTGATTTCAGGCCGTCAATCAGCATTTCCGTGTTAATCAGCTTGCCGCGTCCCGTGTTGATGATCATCACTCCATCCTTCATTTTTCCAATGGAATCCGTATTAATCAGGTGTTCCGTTTCCGGAGTAAGGGGACAGTGCAGGGAGATGATATCGGACCGGGCGTACAGATCGTCCAGGGTGGTGTACGTAATGCCAGCTTCTTCCGCAAAGCGCTGGTCAGGGTGCAGGTCATAGGCCAGGATGTTCATCCCGAAGCCTTTGAGAATGCGGATGAGGATTCTGGCGATTTTTCCCGTTCCGATGATGCCGGCCGTTTTTCCATTCATGTCAAAGCCCATCAGGCCGTGAAGAGAAAAATTGCCGTCCCTGGTGCGCCAGTAGGCGCGGTGTATTTTGCGGTTCAGGGAAAGCATCAGGGCTACGGCATGTTCCGCCACCGCATAGGGAGAATATTGGGGCACCCGCACGACGGGCAGTTCCGCTTCTTCCGCAGCTTTCAGATCCACATTATTGAATCCGGCGCAACGCAGAGCCAGCAATTTGACGTCATTTTCCTTCAGGTTCCGTATTACTTCCCGGTTTGCCGTGTCATTGACGAAAATGCACGCTACGTCCGTACCGCGGGTCAGGGGCACGCTGTCCGGAGTGAGGTGCCCTTTGAAGTAACGGATGTCGTAATGGAATTCGCGTTCATTGACAGAATTGAAGGAATCCCGGTCGTAGGGCTTGGCGTCAAAGAACGCAATGCGGCAGGAATGGGCGGTCATAGGAAAGGATAGTGAGGTTATTCCGCAGGCGTTTTTTTCTTTGCGCTTCCCTGGCCGGCGACGGCCGCCATGCGTTTGCGGATTTCTTCCGGATCCCCAAGAAAGTAGTCTTTTTCCAGGTTCAGGGAGTCGTCAAATTCAAATACATAGGGGGTGGCGGTAGGAAGATTAAGGGAAAGCAGCTGTTCGTCAGGAATGTTTTTCAAATACTTGATCATGCCCCGCAATGTGTTGCCGTGGGCTACGATCAGGATATTGTCCAGCGTCCGTAGAGAAGGGAGAACTGTTCCTTCCCAGTAGGGCATCATGCGGGCAATAGTTTCTTTCAGTGATTCCGTTCGCGGAAGTTCGCTGTCCGGCACTCCCTTGTAGCGGGGATCCCATTTGGGGTTGGCGGGATCGTCCTCCGCCAGGGGAGGAGGCGCCACGTCATAACTGCGCCTCCAGATCAGTACCTGTTCGTCTCCGTATTTTTGAGCCGTTTCACTTTTATTCAGGCCCTGGAGCATGCCGTAGTGCTTTTCATTCAACCTCCAGCTTTTGGAGACGGGCAGCCAGTCCTGGTCCAAACGGTCCAGCACGCAGTTGAGCGTTTTCACGGCCCTCTTGAGATAAGAGGTGTAGGCATGGTCAAAGGCCATTCCCCTGTCTTTCAGAAGGTCGCCCGCGTGGTTGGCTTCCTGTATTCCCAATTCCGTCAGATCCACGTCCGTCCATCCGGTGAATCTGTTTTCACGGTTCCACGTGCTTTCTCCATGGCGAAGAAGAACAATTGTTTTCATATTGATCAATTTAGACAGGCGTCCTCCGGTTTTCATACAAAGGGATGAAGATATATGACATGATCACATTCCACGGAACGGAAGGCCTCCGTTCCGTCCGGCCCCGTCAGATTTCTGGCGGAGGGGAAGGGTATTCCGAAGATTCGGAGAAGAGAGAAAAAAATTGTTATTGGCAACCGTCTTCAAATGAATTAACTGTTCAACATGATGAAGCAATATAGTTTCAGTTGGTCTGCCGCACTGATGGCCGTCGGAGTGGGAGCATTGGCATGGGCTGGCCCTGAGGCTGTCCAGAATGTACAGAAACCCGCTCTTTCCGGAGGACCCCCCGTTGTGTTCGGGTTCGGCGGGGAAGGGAACCAGGAGTTCATGCTGAACGGGAAACCCTTCCAGATCCGCGGCGCGGAGATGCATCCCCAGCGCATTCCCCGGGAATACTGGAGGCACCGCATCAGGACCGCCAAGGCTATGGGGCTGAATACTATTGCATTTTACGTGTTCTGGAATGACCATGAGCAGCCGGACGGCAGCTTTGACTTTAAGACGGGCAATCGGGATCTGGAAGGGTTCCTCAAGTTATGCCAGGAGGAAGGCATGTGGGTTTTATTCCGCCCCGGCCCCTATGCATGCGGGGAATGGGATCTGGGTGGGCTGCCTCATTATTTGCTGAAGGATCCCAAGGCCAAGTTGAGAACTACGGAAGACGCCAAATTCATGAAGGCGCAGACGCGTTATCTGGAGGCCGTGGCTCGTGTGGCGGAGCCTTTTTTAGCCAAAAACGGGGGCCCCATTCTGATGACCCAGCTTGAAAACGAATACGGGAGCTACCAGCGTAAAGACCGCAAGTATATGGAATGGCTGAAGGCGTTCTGGAGCAGGAAGGGTTTTGGCCCCTTTTACACCTCCGACGGCGCGGGAGAACATTTTCTGAAAGGCGTGGTGCTTCCAGGCGTGGCCGTAGGGCTGGATCCGGGGCTGAACGACGGCCATTGGGCAGTGGCTAATAAATGCAATCCGGGAGTTCCCGTTTTTTCCTCGGAAACGTATCCGGGCTGGCTGCGGCACTGGGGGGAGGGGAATTGGGCTCCCACCCCTGGAGTGGTCAACCACGTCCGCTGGTTTATGGACAAGGGGCGTTCCTTCAGCTTGTTCGTTTTCCACGGAGGCACCAATTTCGGATTCTCGGCCGGAGCCAACAACGGAGGGCCGGGAAAATACCAGCCGGACCTGACGAGTTATGATTACGGTTCTCCCGTGGATGAGCAGGGGCGGATGAATGAATATTATGCCCAGATGAGGGACATCATTTTGAAAAAGTTGCCTCCCGAAGCCGCTGTGCCGGAACCTCCCGCGGACATTCCGGCCATGGAAATTCCGGAGTTTACGCCCGCAGTGCATGCCGGCCTTTGGGAGAACCTGCCCAAGCCTTTCCGGTCCAAGTTCCCGCAGCCTCCCTATTTTGAACAATGGAACCAGAACCAGGGTATTGCCGTTTACAGCACGGCCGTTCCGTCAGGACCGCCTGAAACGCTGGAATTTACCAATGTCAATGACTATGCCCAGGTGTATCTGGATGGAGAGCTGGTCGGCACGCTGGATCGGCGGCTGGGGCAGAAGAGCGTGAAACTGCCGGAGCGCAGGAAGCCGGGGACGCTGGAAGTTCTGGTAGAGGCCATGGGGCATATTAATTTTCATATCAGCATGGAGAGTGACCGCAAGGGGATTTACGGTCCTGTGAAACTGGGAACGCGGGAGTTAAAGAACTGGACGGTGAGGGCGCTTCCCCTGAAAGCTGATTCCATTGTGCGGGCTCCCAAAGGAAAGGGGCCTTCCCAGAAACGGGAAGGGGCGCATTTCCGGGCCGTTGTAAATATTGAAGAGCCTCAGGACACGTTTCTGGATATGTCCCGCTATGTCAAGGGGTATGTATGGGTGAACGGAATCAACGTGGGGCGCTATTGGAATGTGGGACCTCAGTTAAGGCTGTATGTCCCGGCCCCATTCCTGAAAAAAGGGGAGAATGTGATTGATATTCTGGACCTGCACGAAAAGGAGCCCAAGCCTGTCCGCGGCATGAAGGAACGCAACAAGGAACCCGGAAAGATAAATACCAAAAACCTGGACAACCAGTGGTAATGCTGGTGCGTTTTCCGCTTGCGGTTCCGGATTTTCCATGAATTTGAACTATGGGAAAGACCGCAAGCGGGGAGTAGATTTCCTGGCGCCGCAGTTTCCCGGGAATTCCGGTTTGAACATTTCTCCAGCCAATGCCGCAGGGCGGAGTGGCGGAACCGGGCTTGCCCGAAACGTTCATCCAACAGTTCGCCAAACGCTTTTTCTATTGTTGCCGGGCTGTCCGGAAGAGTGCGCTCCTGACTGGCCCGGCAATGGTTCCTGGCGTTTTTATTTCCATGGGAACGGCGGTTCCCATGACGGTTTTTCGCAGGGCATGAGGAAGAGCCGCCGATGGAACGGCGAGTCTCACAGCGTTCCGGCTTATGGTTTTTTCAGGATTTTGACGGATAGCCGACACTCTGGGCGTACAGGACTTTTTTGAGGACGGGGAGCTTCAGGCACTGCTGGATATAATTGGCGTTAATCATGGCGCGGAACACGGTGCCGAGCCCTTCGGAAGCACAGAAAAGGTAAACGTTTTCTCCAATAAACCCCGCATCCGTGCAGGCCGTGACCAGCTTTCTCCTGGCATCAAAGTCTCCCGGCTGTTTGGACTGGTCTACTACATAGACCAGGTTTAACGGCGCGGTAGCCGCGAATTCCTGTGTTCCCGTAGCGGCCCGCATGTCGCCCTGAACCACTTTCTCCAGCCGGTGGGTTTCCGGCCTGTAAAGATAGGTGCCCTGCGGCAGAACGACATAGATTTCTATTTCATTGGAATTCCGGGAAGACGGCGCCGTGCGGTAGTCGGGATCGTCCCGGTTGACGCCTTGCGCCGCCCAGAGCAGGGAGGACAGGATTTCCACCGGGATAGGTTTGTCTGCAAAGGACCTGGTGGAATGCCGTTCATGAAGAACCTGCATGAGGGGCTTTCCTCCCTTTTTATCTGGCGGAGGCAGCACGATGTCGTTACAGAGAGCCGTTCCGGAGAAGAGGATTCCCGAAATGACGGCCAGAAACGGACTGAGATGAGAGAAAGTGTTCATAGGCAACGGGAAAAACATATGTCAGCCAGGAATAATCAGCAGGATACTTGTGTTTTTCTCATGTTTTTGGAAACATGAAGAGGCCTGATACTATAAAATGGCTATGAAAATACAAGGAAAAATACTCTGGTTTGATTCTTAACGGGTTCCGGGAAAACGAACCTTCAGCAAAAGACCATTGTTTCAAGTTGACCTCGGAAAGGTATTGCGCTTTTATGTCACACGGAACAGGGATAAAACCGTCTCATCCCCCACCCCAATTTGCTTCAACGCGTTCAAGCTGCATCCCCATGAATCCTGTCAATCCTCTGCGTCCCGGTTTTCCCAAGCATAAAAAATCCTCTTCCGGCGGAATTATTATGACTATTGTCCTGGTGCTGGCTCTTGCCGCCGGAGGGGTGGCTTACCACCGGGTTTCCGTTCAACGTAAGGCTGCTGCCGCTGAGCTGGCGGCCAGAAAGGAGGCGGAAGCGAAAGCGGCGCGTGTGCGGAAAGCCGCGGAACTGGAAGCGGCGCGCAGGAAGGCGGAGGAACGGGCGCGCGCGGAGGCGGAGGAAAAAGCCCGTCTTGAGGCGGAACGCCTGGCTGCTGAGGAAGCCGCCGGAAAACGGCGGAACAAGGAACAGGAAGTGGCGGAGCCTTCCCCTGAGGAACCGAAGGAAGAACCCGTGGTCCAGGAGGAAGATCCGCGGCTGGAGATTTTCAAGAAGCCTGTTCTTCTGGTCAGCCTGAAGGCCAATAACGCCGCCAACAGAAAGTTGTTTACGGATGCTTTCAATCTGGCCCTGGAAACGGGCCGCTATGACTTGTATGCCGATTTCCTGCGCTCCAATCTGGAACGGGATGCCGTGAAGGTCATCAAATTCGGCAAATTTGACGCGTCCATGTACGATCAGAGCCCGTACCTCATGCGCGCCAATGAGCTGTACCAGCTCATCAGCAAAGTGGGAGCGGAAACCATCCAGGAACAAATCAAGGAGAGTTCCCCCAGGTATTTCTATCCATGGCTTTTTTCAGACCCTTCCGATCCCCTGAGACTTTTCCTGCGCACGATGGCGCGGGAGCAGACACCCGGGGAGGAGTGGGGAGGGATTTTGAGGAAGTGGGCGGGATTCTGGATGAAAACCTCCGCCATGCCCCGGAGCAGGTATTCCTCCCTGGCGCTGGCCTGCGCCATGCTGAATCCCCGCATCGCTTCCAGCCCGTCCAAGCTGAGGGCGTCTTCTTCCACCAATATTTCCACCACGCCTTTGACGCTGGAACAGGTATTCGAGTACTTCATGGAGATGGATGAAGCCCGTGAGCTTCTCACGGACATTTCCAAATTAAGCCCTTCCGAGCTGTTGTTTGTGGTGGATGTGCGTCTGCCGAGGTCGGAGATGGATTGGGCGCGCAAAAAGGTACGCCTTACCCGGAAAGGATGGGGCGGAGCCTATTCCATGATCCGTTACCGGATGGACCGCGCCGCACTGGGCAAGGACCCTTATACTAATTATACCTTCCAGGAGATTCTGGATGAAGGCGGCATTTGCATGGACCAGGCCTATTTTGCGGTGAATACCGCCAAATGCAACGGCATTCCCTCCGCCTATGTTACCGGGGACGGCAACCGCGGGCCGCATGCCTGGGTCAATCTGCTGACGACGGATGAAACCTGGCAGTCCTACGGCGGGTACGGATATAATACGGGGCATTTTTCTCATCCGCACAACTGCAAGTCAAAGCATGAATCCACCCTTCTCCAGGGTATGGACAAGAAGGTGAATGGCGTCCGGCTGGATACTTCCCTGGATTATCTTTCCCTGGCGGACCTGTTTGAGGAGATGCAGAAGCCGGATTGCGCCCGGGTAATGCTAGAAGCCGCTACGCAGGCCGCTCCCGGCAGCCCTCTGGGCTGGGAACGCCTGATTGCCCTGATGAGCCGCCCGGAGAGCGGCACGAAGCTGGAGGAATGGGAGGAGCTGGTGACCATGATCAAGCGCAAGTTCCGTTCCCGTCCGGATTACCTGGCCATGGCCGCCCGCGTGGAAGATGAGTATATTTTCCCCATGAGGGACGCTTCCACCAATAAGCGCCATGTTGCCCGCGATTTGAAGAAGCTGGAAAAGGAGACGGACGAGGGGCGCAGCGACCTGACTTCCGCCGCCATCAAACGGCAGGCGGATCTCCTGATGGAAAACGGGGACAAGGCCGGGGTGGCTGCCCTGTACCGGAAGTCCATGAAGGATTATGCTCGCCGCGCGGAAGTATTTGAAGCGCTGATGGGGCAATATTACGAGTACGTTTCCCAGGATCAGGATGCCGTGCTTCAGCTGGCCAAGGAGGCGGAGTCTTCCTACAACCGGTATATCCGGACTAAATCGGGCGATTATTTCAAGGTAAAAAAAGAAGCCGCCATCCAGCGGAGGATAGCCGGGTATTATGAAAAGGGGGGTAATGGGAAAAAAGCCGACTCCCTGCGCAAGGATGCGGAGAAGCGGGAGAAGAACAGCAAGAAGGGCATCCGGGAAGAAAATTAGTGCGGAGGTGCCTGCGGCCTTTCATTTTCGGGTGGGTTCGGCCGTATTCGTTTCCGGCTGCGGCATACCCGCGGAATGAACGTTTTTAGACTGGAATGCTGTCTTATCTTCAATTAATACATGACTTATATGGCAAGAGAACCTTACGCGAACTTCTGGCCCAAAGTGGCGGATACCGCTTTTGTGGCGGAAAGCGCTGATCTGATTGGAGATGTTACCATTGGGGAACATGCCAGCGTCTGGTACCATACCACGCTGCGCGCAGATATCAATAAGATCGTCATTGGTGATTACTCCAATATCCAGGACAACAGCTGCATCCACCTGGCAGACGATTTCGGCTGCTATGTAGGCAAGTACGTAACCGTGGGGCACGGCGTGATTCTGCACGCCTGCACGGTGGAGGATAATTGCCTGATAGGAATGGGGTCCATTATTCTGGATGGAGCGGTCATCGGCCAGGGGTCTGTGGTGGGAGCGGGCGCGCTCATTACCAAAGGTACCGTCATTCCTCCCAATTCCCTGGTGCTGGGTTCTCCTGCCAAGGTGGTGAAGGACCTGGGGCCGGAATCCGCGGATAATAACCACAAATGGGCGGAAAAATACGTCAAGGTGGCTGCCCGCTATACGGAACGGGTTATTAATCCCGGTTTTTAACATGTGATTTCCGCCCGCCATGCCGGATGAACATTTGATTACTCTGGAACCTTACGCCCTGCTTTACACCCGGGCCGGGGCGGGTGTGTGCCTGCGTGATCCGCTGACCGGCAAGGTGGGCGTCATTTTCATGGAGCTGACAGACGGCATGGCCCTGGAACGCTGCCTGAACGGGGAACGCCCGGTACGGCCGGACACGTCTTCCCTGCTGGCTCACTTTTTATCCGCCATGGAATGCCGGGTGAGGCTGGTGCTTATCAACGGCCGCAAGGATGAAGTCTTTTATGCCCGCGTGACCATAGAGGCTGCCAATGAGGTGATGGACAAGCTGGTGGAGCTGGACGCCCGCCCTTCAGACGCCCTGATGATGGCAGTCCGGTTTGGAACCGCAATCAAGGTTGTTCCCTCCGTATGGGAGAGCATGGAGAACATTCTGCCCCAACTGGAGCAACTGGATGCGGATTCCCCGGACAGCCGCGCTCCGGTATATGTGGGAGATTCGTAAAAATTGCCTTTTCCGACTTTTTGTTCCTGCATCCGCTTTCCTTCCGGCGGCATGGCTGTTGCATATAGGGGTTCTGCTTCTGGGAGGACCTACTTTTTAGAAAAAAAACTTGCTAAGGCACGGGAATCCTTATACATTCGCCGCACATCACTTCAAGTGGGTAGATTCCCGAGCGGTCAAAGGGGGCAGACTGTAAATCTGTTAGCATTTGCTTTCGAAGGTTCGAATCCTTCTCTACCCACCACTTTTCATTTTATGGCGCGTTCTTTCAGAGAGCGCGTTTTTTATTGTTTCATCATCCCCATGATACCGGGAAAGGAAAGAGGAAGCGGGGTTCTCCGAGCAGGATGCACAAAGTGTTTTTTTCTGCCGGATGCCGGCGGAGAGACGGTTTTGTGAATGACTTGTTCAGCCTATCGACAAGACATGCCGGTCATGTTAGATATCCTCCCTTGCCATTTTTCCACTCCTGCCGTTTTTGCTATGTTGACCACGCTTCTCATTCTGGGAATATCCGCCGTTTTATTTGTCCAGGGGAGGATTCGTTCTGATCTTGTCGCGCTGTGTTCCCTGCTCTGCCTGATTATGTTCGGGATTTTGAGCCCGGAACAGGCGCTTTCCGGCTTTTCCAATTCCATTGTGGTGATGATGGTGGGGCTTTTCGTGGTGGGAGGCGCCATTTTCCGGACGGGCCTGGCCAAGATGATGGGCGGCAGAATCATGAAACTGGCCGGCAGGAGCGAGTTGCGCCTGCTGGTTCTGACCATGCTTGTTACAGCCGGCATAGGCGCCTTTGTCAGCAATACGGGGACGGTGGCGCTGATGCTGCCTATTCTGGTGAGCCTGGCTGCGGACGGAGGCATTCAGACGAGCCGCCTGCTCATGCCCATGGCATTTGCCAGCAGTATGGGCGGCATGCTGACGCTGATCGGCACGCCCCCCAACCTTGTCGTCAACAACCAGCTTCAGGAGGCCGGAATGGAGGGGCTGGGCTTTTTTGCGTTCACCCCCATCGGCCTTGTCTGCATCGTGACGGGCATCCTGGTGCTGATCCCCCTCAGCAGGAAATTTCTGGGACGTCATGACGACAGGGCGGAACACGAGGCCAAGGGGAAATCCCTCAGCCAGTTGATAGATGAGTACCAGATTATTAATAATCTTTACCGCCTCCGGGTGTTGGAGGATTCCCCTCTGACGGAACATCCTCTGCATGATCTTCAGATACCGGACCTTTACCGCGTGAATATTGTGGAGGTGCGCCGCAGGCATTCCGGCCGGCATTCCTTCCTGCAGACGGTCAGCCAGACTATGGCGGGTTCAGATACGAGGGTGGCCCGGGGCGACGTCATTTATGTAATGGGAGAGTTTGAGGACGTGGCCCGTTTTGCCCGGGAATATGGGGCGGAGATGATTAACCGGAAGACGTCGGAAGATACGGATTCCCTGTTGAAAAGCAAATTGAAGTTTGACGAGATAGGCATTGCGGAAATGCTGCTCATGCGGAACTCGGACCTTATCAACATGCCCGTGAAATCTTCGGGGCTGCGCGCCAAGTACGGGGTCAATATTCTGGCCATCCAGCGAGACAACCATTACATTTTCCATAATTTGAAGGATGTGAAGCTCCAGTACGGAGATACGCTGCTGGTTCAGGGAACCTGGACGGATATTGCGCGCCTGAGTGAGAAAACCTTTGAATGGGTTGTAGTGGGCCAGCCTCTGACGGAAGCCTCCAAGGTGACCCTGACGCATAAGGCCCCCCTGGCCGCAGGCATTATGCTGCTGATGATTGCGGCCATGGTGTTCAACTGGGTGCCTGCTGTGGCGGCGGTATTGATTGCCGCCGTCCTGATGGTGTTGTGCGGCTGTCTGCGCAATGTGGAGGAGGCGTACCGGACGATCAACTGGGAGAGCATCGTGTTGATTGCCGCCATGCTGCCGATGTCCGTAGCGCTGGAGAAGACGGGAGCCTCAGAGGCCATTTCCCACGGGCTGGTGGCCGGACTGGGGGGATTCGGGCCGTTTGCCCTGATGGCGGGCGTCTATTTCACGGCGTCCCTGCTGACCATGTTTATCAGCAATACGGCTACGGCGGTGCTTCTGGCGCCTATCGCGCTGCAATCCTCGGCGAGTATGGGCATCAGCCCCTATCCGCTGCTGCTGGCGGTTTCCGTAGGCACCAGCATGTGTTTTGCCTCTCCCTTTTCCACGCCGCCCAATGCCCTGGTCATGCCGGCGGGGAAATATACGTTCATGGATTACGTGAAAGTGGGCGTTCCCCTGCAGGTGATTATGGGGCTGGTCATGGTCGTGGTGATTCCGCTATTTTTCCCGTTCGGGAAGGCTTGACCGGGGGGAGTTCATGCGGCGGAAAAGGGGCATGGCCGGGTAATTTGCATGTATTGCTAAAAAAAGAGAGACAACCGGCACGTGCGGGAGTAGAAAAGGATTATTCAAAAACCCCATTTAATCATGAAGTATTTGCTTATTGTTCTGGCCGTTGCGTTCGCCATGCCTTCCATGGCGGAGGAAGACGCTCCCAAGAGAATGACTTCTGCGGAGAAGAAAGCCGCTCTCCTTGAAAAATATGATATTAACAAGGATGGAAAGCTGGATTCCGAAGAGAAGGCCAAGATGAAGGAAGACCTGAAGAAGCAGCGGGAGGAGGAACGGGCCAAGAGGCACGCTTCCCGCAAAGCGGATTAAGTTTTTTCCGTTTTAATGGCCTGTTTCCCGTCCGGTTTGAATCGGTTTCAGACCGGGCTGGGCCGTTCCGTCTGCCGCAAGGCAGTTGGCGGAATATTGGCCGCCTATTTTTTTTACCGGCAGGGGGAATTTGTTCCCTCCTGTTGGCACGCGCCCGGAATCCAGGTTACACGCCGGGGCCGGTTCCGCGTCTGCCGAACGATCTGATTTTATAGGCCAGGGTGTCTGCCAATTCCCGAAGGGCATTGAGCGGATTTTTCCGCAGGACGTGACGTCCTTTCAGCATGGCTCCGGGCCGTATGGTTCCCGTTTCCCTGTGGTTGTGAATGACTGCCGCTGTTTGAGCGAACATGTTGTATTTTTCCAGCACCAGGCGCCTTGCCTCACGGATGGCGGGGAGCCGTTTTTCATATTCTCCGTCCTCCATGGCCTTGCGGATGATTTCAAGGGCTTTTTGCGGGTTGTCCAGCGGGATGGGGATGAAGCTTTCCTGCGGGAAGCATTCCGTTGCCAACGGATCCCCGGCGTAAAAGGGAAGGGTCATGGCGACAAAGGCATCAGACAGTTTTTCCGTCCAATGGTGGGGTTCCAGATGGTTTTCCACGCATAGATGATATTTGTAGTCATCCATGGCGACGGTTTTATTTTCTATTTCCCGGATGCCGTGTCCGAACCAGTCCAGTTCCGGCAGACGGTCCGCCAGGTAACGCGTAAGATCATAGCGCTTTTTATGCATGGTATGCGTATGCTGCTTGGCGGAGCAGATGGTGGAGAGCATTTTTGTCTTCGGGAATTCCTTCTGGTCCAGAATTTCCTGCATGGGCTTGATGTACAGCCATTCAAGACATCCGCGGCCCAGGGTGTGCCCGGGGTGCGGAAGGTCCCGGGCGGAGTGGGTGGTGAGAACGGTGCCGAATTGGCTGGTGTATGCCCTGCTGTAGATTTTGATGGAAGGGGGCTCCACCGTAATCAGGATAGTCTGGTCCGGAGGGCAGAGAAGGGGTTCCGTTTCATTTCTGATGGTGCCCACGGGAGTTCTGGGAAATTCGTCGTATACCAGAACCCATTCGTAATCCGTCATGGCGGCGTCCGTGCAGAACAGGCAGTCGCCCCACAACAGGGATTCCGTTTGATCCGGAGAGGCCTTCATGGATTTTCTGATGACCTTGATGCGTGTGGGGCGGGGGGAATCCGTCATGGGAGTACAGGCGTTGAAGAGGGGGGCGCGGTATGGCCTCCATATTCCGGGCTTTTATCCGGGACCATCGCGAAGGCTTTGCTGCCTGGCGCCAGTGTAGGGGGCCTGCATGCCTTGTCAATGTCAAAGGATTGGATGTTTTTCCGTGCGGTACTTCCGTCAGTTGGCTGCTGTTCTTTCCATTCCCGGGAAAAGCTGGTCGATGATGCCGCCGACCATTTTTTTTGCCCCATAGGGGGAAAGATGGTTGTCGTCGCAGTACATTAATTGGCCGCCGTCTTCCGCCTGCCACCGCCCATTTTTATGGAAGGTGCCGTGGAGGGGAATGAAGCGGCACAGGCCTGTGGATTCCATGTGCTCCAACAGGGCGAATACCGGACGCTGCCGCGTGTTGAAATCTCCGCCCAGCAGGCGGTCTGTCCGGTTGGCGTTCAGCAGGGCATTGCGCCGCATGAGCTTGCGCGGGCCGAAAGTCCATTCGGGAACGGGACCCAGCAGCACGATTTGCTTGCCGGCTTTCCGAAGGCGCGCGCAGGTGTGGCGCAGGCCATCTGCAACCAGTTGTTTCAGGCGCGTATCCCGGTGGTTGTTGACCAGTTCAATCCAGCGGTTGTGGATGAATACGGTCTGTACCTGGGGGGTATTTTCCAGCCAGTCCAGGATTAGTTCCATATTGTGTTCCCAATGGGGGTACATCAGGCGCAGGAGCGTTAGGGAAGAGGAGTCTCCGGAGCTGGAAATGCCGCTCAGCGGACACAGGCGCGCGCGGTAGAACAGGCCCGAACGCTGAAGAAGCCGGGCGGCCTCGTCAAACCCGGGGGAACTGGCCATGGCATGACTGTCCCCCATAAGCAGGAAGGAAGGGGCCTGCCCGGTTTTTCCCAGCAGGACAAAGGGGTAATCCGTCACATCCCCCAGCTCTGGATGATGGTGCTGGATGGCGTTTCCCTTTTCCACTACCGCCCGGTCGGGAGGCGTGATGCCGAAGGAGGGAGGGAAGGCCGGCCCTTTCCAGTATTCAGGGAATTCCATGTTGTTGGCCGCTACATGCCAGTAATCCCGCGCGCCGTCCGTCCATTTGAGCCATTCGCCGGCAAGTCCCAGCATGAGGCACCCTGCTGCCGTGGCCAGAAACGCTTTTTGGGGATTTTGCCATGAGACGGTCGTCCTGAAGGGAGTTTCCACGAATTTCCAGGAGAGGAAACCCAGAAGAAGGGAGAGAAGGAACATTCCCGCATAATCCCAGGGAGCGCATTCGTCGAAACAGATGTACGTCCAGTACACGATAACCGGCCAATGCCACAGGTACAGGGAGTAGGAGATTTTGCCGATGCCTGTGCTGAGCGGGTGCCTGAGGATACGCCCGGACCAGCCATGGTTCCCGTAACGGATAAGCAAAGCCGCCCCCGCGACGGAAGGGATGGCCGTGTATCCGGGAAAAGGAGTGGAAGGCGTATAGCAGGCAAATGGGAGCAGGATTCCGGCCCATCCCGCCGTCCGCAGCCATCCGGTTCCCCGGTTCTGTTCTGCGGCGGGAGCCAGAGCCAGAAGGCAGCCGGCCAGAAGTTCCCAGGCGCGGCAGTAAAGCAGATAGAAGGCCTTGTTATGTTCCAGATGCCCTATGTGGAAGGCGGCGGCGAAGAAGGAGAGACCCAGCGCCCCCCATAGAACGGGTTTGACGGCTTTTTCCCTGAATTTCCAGAGCAGCCACAGGGTAAGCGGAATCATCAGGTAAAATTGTTCTTCCACGCTCAGGGACCACAGGTTCAGCAAAGGGTTTTCTTCCGCCGCCGGGCTGAAGTAATCCCCTGTGGTTCTGCTGAAGTAAGTGTTGGTGATGAAAAGGGCGCTGGATCTCACCGTCCGGCCCAGAGTCCGCAGGTCATCGCAGTCCAGAACGACGCAGCCGAAAGCCAGCACGGCCGCAATCAGGCAGAAGTAGGCGGGCATGATGCGCCTGATTCTCCGGAGGTAAAAGGAGGTCAGGGAGAACGTTCCCTCCTTCAGGCTACGGATGAGGCCTCCGCCAATCAGATATCCGGAGATGACAAAGAAGATGTCCACGCCTGCATAGCCTCCAGGGCAGATCCCTTCCTGCAAATGGTACAGGACGACGGCCAGCACGGCAAAAGTACGCAGGCCGTCAATGTGCGGGAAATAGGTTCCGTGGATGGCGTCTCCGGCTTGGTGGGGAGAAGGTGAACAAAAGGGTTCAGAAAAGCATTTGCTCATGAAGCGGAAGGAAGTGGATGGGGACGGGGGAAGGCGGGCAGAGGAAATCCGGCATGGGGTTGAATTGCCCGGAAACGTTGGTTAGCGGCGCAGGCGGTTTTTCAGCCGCCGCCATGCCAGCTGCATCCTGTGGCCGCGTTTTAAAAAGCGCTGGTAGTAGGATACCCATGTTCCGTCACCTTTGCGGCGCGCTTCTTCCGGAGATTGGTCGAATATTTTGTAAAGCTTGACCGTTTCCCTTTCCGTCTCTTCCAGAAAGCGGGCTTCCTGTTCCGGGGTTTTCCAGGGGCGCGACATGATTTCACACCACAGGTTGTCGTCTTCGTCCACTTTTTGCACATAGGCCGCGGCGTCGTCCAGGGTTGGGAAGTCGTGGCAGTTGATGAATGAGGCGGAATTGAATTCCCGGCTGATGTCCGGATTTCCCCAGTAAATGGGAATGGTGCCCGCAAGCATGCTGGTGACGATTTTTTCACTGGTGTAGCCGGGGTACCATGCATTTTCAAAGGCAATGGAGAATTTATACGGCTTTTTCATTCTGATGGAGGATGCGTACCAGTCTTCCGCCCGGTGGCCGTCGCCCGGGGTGTTGTTAAGATGGGGCCCCAGGGAATTGACGAACCGGAAAGCGGAGAGCTTGTGGAACATGGCATCCCGGTTGGGATGGGATTTGCGGTTGGCGTAAATGAAGTTGCAGAAACCCGTTTTGGAGGCCAGGAGAGCATGGGCATCCAGGCCTTCCTTTCCGCCGTGCACTTCCTGCAAATGGTGGCGAAGGTAGGGAAGTTTGACAGTGCGGTCGCTTCCGGGCACCGTATCGAGCCCGATGTAATAGTCAAACAGCATGAAATCCGGCGCAATGGCTTCATGACAGCCGTACATGACGGTGATGTGGCCGGGGGCCCGTTCCAGAAAATCGTAAAAAGCCTCCCGGTTGACGTAAAACCAGGGGGTGGCGACCAGGTAATCAAAATAGGAATCGTCTTCCACCACATGATACCGGCTTTTCAGAAGCTGAAGCATTCCTTCCCTGCCGAAATCCGGAGTGGACTGTAAAAAGGAGATTTTAAGCGTTTTCATGGGGAGAGAAGGGTTGAAACGGTGCAGAGTGTATGAGGCGTCTTTTTCTTGTCAATGACAAAGGAAGATGCGCCCGGATGTACAGGAACAGGCAGTCCGTCAGTTGAACGCCGGCCGTTTTCACTCTTCGTAACGGTATTCCCGGAGCGTTTCCTCATACAGGGCGGCGTGCCGTGCGGCAATGACGGGGTAGGAGAATGTTTGTTCCGCGTGCCGGCGGCCTTCCTCCGCCAGGGTTTGCAGGAGTTTTCCGTCCTGGATGAGCCGTTCGCAGTGGGCGGCCATTTGGTTCAGGTCCCCCTGCGGAGCGACCAGCCCCGTCCTTCCGTCCAGAACCGCTTCCGGAACTCCTCCCGTCCGGAAGGTAACGGAAGGGGTTTTGCAGGCCATGGATTCCAGCGCTACGTTGGAAAGGACATCCTGAAGCGTGGGGTTCAGGAAAATGTCCGCCGCGCTGTAAAGCCCGGCCAGCTTGTTCATGTCCGTAATGAATCCGGCGCTTGTGCTGGGGAAGGGGTAGTCCACGCTTTTTTCCTGGTTGCCGAAGAGCAGGAGATGAAGATTCCGGTGCCCGCGCCGGTATAGTTCCTCCAGCACCAGGGGGATGAAATGGCCGCCTTTGACCGGATTGAACAGGCCGGTTGCGCCGCAGGCGATGACGAACGCTCCGGGCGGGATGCCCAGGCCGGCCCGGATGGCATTCCGGTCTTCCGCCGGACGGAAAAGGTCCGTGTCCACAGGATTGTAAATCTGTACGATTTTTCTTCCAGGGAACATGCAGCTTCTTTCCACTTCCCTTTTTAACCAGAGGGAGGGAGTTACGAGGGTAAGGGACGGGATGCGGCCGAAGGCGCGGCGTTTGCGGGAAAACAGCCACGCTGGAATGTTGCGGAAGAGGCGGGGAGCGCCAAGCTGGGGACAGTTGCCGCGGCATTCGTTTTGGAACAGGCTGCAGTCCATGGTGCAGTGACATCCCGCGGTGCAGGCAAACATGTCGTGCAGGGTATAGACCAATGGACGGCGGATATGGCGCAGCTGCGAGAAATCCACGGTTCTGCCGCCTATCCAGTGCAGATGCACCACATCGGCTTTTTCCATTTGGGCCGTGTCAAATCCCATGCCCAGCACGTTCAGGGAGAAAGGCAGGTCTTTTCTTCTTTCCGGCAGCAGAATGTCAAATCCATGGGCCAGATGGCGTCGCAAGGCGTCCGTAGCCCTTCTGGCGGGTGTCCTGTGGATTTCCAGGCCGTCAATTTTTTTGCGCCTCCGGAGCAGCAGGGTGGATTTCAGGCCGGGAATATGCCGGTTCAGAGCGTCGCTCAACCGGTAAGGGGCGGAGCTGGCCGAGACGCTATGGGAGACTTGAAATATTGTTCGGCATTGAGGAGAAGCCACATAGGAAAGTATGAGGATTAGGAATCCGCCGTCAAGCCTACAAATCTGAAAGAAAAACGTTTTGAGGAAATCCAGGTTGCCAGTATTCCATGAACTGCGGCAGGCTGTTCCCAGCATGACGGCCTTTTTATTTTCATTCCGGTATGAATGGGGGAAAGCCGGATTCCGGTGACAGCATAACTGTGAATAGGGGTGGGAGAATGTCGGCGGAGGATAGTGCGGGTGCGGAGTTTTGGAATGGAGGGATGTTTGCTTTCATGAAGGCAAAACATTCCTGATCAAATGAAAAGAGCTTGTCCAAATAACCGTCATTACATTCCGGAAACGGCAGCCGAAGGGGAAAGGAATTCTCGGGATGAAGCTGTGGAAAAGGACGGGAAAATAGTTCATGGTGCGTCAGATTGCCCCGTTTGGAAACGTCGTGCAGCCCGGTTGTTCCGAATGGGGAAGCTTTACCGGATTCCTAATCCGTTTCTTTTGGAAGAAAGAAGGAGCTGCCTGCATTTTTCCAGCCATCCCTTTTTCCCGGCCCGTGGGATTCCCATGTCCCGTCTGTCCTGGAATGGAAACAAGGAGAGCTGTTCCCAGTTTTCCGCATAGGTTTCCGATCCGTCGAGGGTGGTGATGCCCCTCAGTTTGCATAGGATGGAAAAGATGCTCTGGTCATACCGGTTTTCCACAAAACCCGGCAGGTTGGGGGAGGCGGAAGGAGTGTTGTCCGCAAGATGCAGATGGTCGTAAAAGACATGGAGCCAATCCCGGATCAGGCTTTCCGTAAGCGGGTTTTTTTTCAGGAAAACATGGCCGCCCGCAATTTGCTGGGTATGCGTGATATGCCCGTCTTCTTGGGAAACGCCGAAGTGGCGGAAGATATCTCCTTTGGTCCATTTGTATTCCGGCTGTCCGTTGGTGAAAACCAGCATGCCGCGGCTGTCGCGGTCCAGCATATTTACGTATTCCCGGAAGCGCTCCGTTCCGTTGGCGTTGATATGGCAGCCTGCATCCAGATAAAGGAGGCGGTCGCCTTCCTCCATTTCTTGGAGGACATGGTGGATGGACCAGGGTTTCTAGGACCAGTATCCGAATCCCCGGCAGGACGGCGTCAGGTACCGGCCCATGCGGCTGGTGAATTCTGCGGAAAGGTCGTGTTCCGTGAAGAGCGTGATCTCATCAAAAAAATCCAGCGCTTCCGCCTGCCTGCCCAGCCGCTCCAGGGCGGCCGACATGCGGGAGTCTGCAAATGAGAGAAAACGGTTCATTGATCCGGAATGGGAGGATAAGGCAATTTACAGGGAAGGCGGCGATGTGTCAAACGGCTCTTCCAGAGAAGCGTTTTCTTTTTGAAACCCATTGGGGCAGACTTGGGAAAAATGTTCCGCAAGCATTTTTTTGCAGGAGTAATAACGTCCTTTTTGTCCGGGAAGCAGGGAGCAGGCTGCCAGCAGAATGCGCCCCCAGCCGTTGGGGACCGGTTCCGCCGAGTTCAGCAGGTCCGCCAGTTGCCTGTCCCGTCCCGCCAGCGCGGAGAGGAAACGTTCTCCTTCCGCTTTCTGGTAGAACAGCTTCCATAAGTTCAGCGCAGAACGTTGCTGGACAGCGGTCATTTGATGGAAAAGGGGATGCTTGGAAACAAAAAAGGGCCTGATTTTCCGAACACCGTAAGCGAACAGTCCTTCATTTTGCCATCCTTGTTTCTGCCAGTAGTCCACAATGTACAGCAGCCGCTGGAATTCCTGCACGCATTTGGAGTAGGTGGGAACGTTGCAGCGGCGGGAGAGGGAGCCGTTGCGCATAAGGCGGTAGTAATACAGGCAGTCGGGAATGAACAGGAGACGGGAGGCATGGGGAACGGCCATCAGCCGGAAGGTTTCATCCTCTGCACCGGATTTCAGATGTACGTTGAAGCGGAGGCGGTGGGCGTCCAGCATGCTTTTCCGGAACAGTTTGCTCCACACGCAGATATCCATTTTCCCCCAGATGGAATCCCGGAAGAAGCTGGCCGGAGAGGCGTTCTCTTCAAAATGCCGGGAGGGTGATCTTCTTTTGGCTTCGATAAGCCGGTCTGACGAGTCTTCAAAAACATGGTTTCCGCATTCCACAATGTCTGCGTCATATTCCAGAGCCGCCGAAAAAAGGCGGGAATACATTTCCGGATCCATGTAGTCGTCCGGATCCGCAAAGCCGACATAAAGGCCGCGGGCGGCATCCAGCCCTGCATTCCTTGCTGCGGAAACGCCCGCGTTCCGCTGGTTCAGAAGGATGATTCTGCTGTCCTTTTCTTTCCAGCGCAGCAGATGTATCCAAGTCTCATCCGTGGAGCCGTCGTTGATGCAGATAATTTCAATGTTCCGGAGAGTCTGGCGTACCAGGCTATCCAGGCAGCTGTCCACGTAGGCGGCTACATTGTAGCAGGGAACAATGATGGAAACATCGGGGATCATAGGGGGTGGGAATGTGTGTAACGGATTTACAATCCGTGGTCAATGATAATTTTTGCAAGACAGGTCTTACCGAAAGTTTTTAACGTTGCCAGTATGAAAAGAGGATTTGAGGGGCGCATCCTCCGCAGGCTGCGCGGGGATTGCGTTCCAATGGTTTTCCGCATGGAACGGTCAGGGTTTGGAGTGTCCGGATTGTAAATTCGTTGAAAATTGGGAGCCGGGGAACGCCTCAAATGGCAGTTGCCTAGGGACGGGTGGATGTGGTACAAAAGGCCGTACAACTTTTTCATTGATTCTTCTCTTATGATTATTGTCACGGGTGGGGCCGGGTTTATCGGCTCAAACATTGTCGCCGCTCTGGAAAAAGCCGGTAAAAAGGATCTTGTGGTGGTGGACGAGCTGGGCTCTTCCGACAAGTGGAGGAACATTGCCAAGAGAGAGCTGTGCGCCGTGGTTTCTCCGGAAGGCATGCTTGATTATATGAAGGCGCATGCGGATGAGGTGGAGGCGGTCATTCACATGGGGGCCATTTCCGCCACCACGGAGACGGACGCCGATTTGATTATCCGGACGAATTTCACGCTGAGCTGGCATTTGTGGGAGTTTTGTTCCCTGTACGGCAAACGGTTTATTTACGCCTCCTCCGCAGCCACGTACGGGGACGGTTCCATGGGGTTTGACGATGACGCCTCCCTGGAGCACGTCAACGCGCTGCGCCCCCTGAACGCATACGGCTGGAGCAAGGCCCTGTTTGACCGTAAAGTGGCCCGGGAAGTGAAAGAAGGGCGTCCGGTTCCCCCCCAATACGCCGGGCTTAAATTTTTCAACGTGTACGGCCCTAATGAATACCATAAGGGCGGGCAGAAAAGCGTGGTGGCCCATATATTCCCCCAGGTGAAGGCCAATGAAACGGTGAAGCTGTTTAAATCTTACCATCCCGACTACCGTGACGGATGGCAGCTCCGGGATTTCGTGTGGGTGGGCGACTGCGTAGATGTGGTGCTTTGGCTGCTGGAGCATCCGGAGGTGAGCGGCCTGTTCAACGTAGGTTCCGGGAAGGCACGTTCTTTCCACGATCTGGCGAAGGCGGCATTCCATGCGCTGGGCCTCCAGGAAAAGATTGCCTACCGGGAGATGCCTGAAGAGCTCAGGGGGAAATATCAGTATTATACGCAGGCGGACCTTTCCAGGCTGCGCGCTGCCGGTTATGCAGCTCCCATGACTTCCTTGGAGGATGGCGTGCGCCGATACGTGCAGGAGTATCTGGACAGGGAAGACAGTTACGTTTAACCCGCATTCCTTTTTTCTCCCATGCCTGCACAGCGCATTCTGATCATCAAGCATGGAGCCCTTGGCGATGTGGTGCTCGCCATGGGGACGATGAAGCGGCTCCGCGAACTTCATCCGGAGGCGCATATCACCCTGATGACCATGGGAATGTTTGTTCCCATGGCGGAGCAGCTCGGAGTGTTTGACGATTTTATTGTGGACAACCGCCTGCCTTACTGGAAGCTGGGCGCCACCTGGAGAGCCGTCCGTTCCATTGTGAAAGGGAATTTTGATGTGGTGTACGATCTTCAGGAATCTTCCCGCACCAGGAAACGCTATTATCCCGCCGTGCGCTTCCTGCTGAACCATGACATGGACTGGGTGGCCTGCAATTCCGGAGAACGGCGCAAATTGCTGAAGAAGAAATCCTTCCGGTGGGGGAAGGTGGTACGGGAGCCGTTCCGTTTGGAACGCGTTCTGACGGATCTTTCTTTCATGCACGGGGAGGGGCTGCATTTTGACGAGCTTCCGGAACGTTATGTGATGATGATTCCGGGCTGTTCCCCCAACCATCCCTACAAGCGCTGGCCCGTGGAAAATTTCTGTGCCCTGGCGAAACGCCTGGCGGCGCGGGGCGTGTCCTCCGTTGTCATCGGCACCCGGGCGGAGGCTGTGGAAGTGGAGGCTATTGCCGCCAGCTCTCCCCTGGCTGTCAGTTTTCTGGGCAAGTCTTCCCTGATGGATATTCCCCAGATGGCTTTGCGTTCCCTGGCTTGTGTAGGCAATGATACGGGGCCTACACATATGTGTGCCTATGCCGGGGTGCCCGTGACCGCCATTTTCTGCCACCGGACGCGCAACTCCGCCATTACTGCGCGGTGCATTTCCAACCTGGTTTCCCCCGGCGCCATTGAGGAAATTACAGTGGACCAGGTATGGTCCGCGCTGGAGCCTTTTCTGCCGCCGCAGGAAGGATTTGAACAAATAAGGGCGGCAGATTTTCCGCATGGCTTATGACGGCTCCCGTGAACATTTCCGTGCTGGTTCCGGTTTACAATGTGGAGCCGTACCTGGCCCAGTGCCTGGAAAGCATTTGCTCTCAGACGCTTCGTGAACTGGAGGTAGTTTGCGTGGATGACGCTTCCACGGACGGTTCCCTGTCCATTCTGCGGGAATTCGCGGAGCGGGACCCGCGGGTGAAAGTGGTGCAGGCCCCGGAAAACGGCGGTTTATCCCGTTCCCGGAATCTGGCGATGAACCATGCTGTGGGAGAATATCTGTTTTTGGTGGATTCCGACGATTGGCTGGAGACGGATTTGCTGGAGGAGATGTATTCCCGTGCGAAGGCGCTGGATGCCGACAAGCTGGTATGCGGGTTCCGGTATTATTACGAGGCCGACCCCGACAGGGAAGACCGGTTCCTGCCGGAGGATATGGCCTCTCCGGAAAAGGGGTGGATTCCCTGCTCTCCGGAGACCATTGGGAAAATACATCATGGAGCGGGAGGTATGATGATCAGGCGTTCCATTGTGGAAAAGCATGGCATCCGGTTCCCCGAGGGCGTTGCCTGTGAAGACCTGTATTTCCATTACGCCGTTTTTCCGTGGTGCAGGAGAGTTTGCGTCGTCAGCAGGGCGGCTTACGTTTACCGCAAGCGGGCCGGGTCCATTACCAGTGGTTTTGCGTCCGGCAGTTCCCTCCAGTCGCTGGATTACCTGACGGTGGCGGAGCTGGTGCTGAAGGAATGGAAAGAAGCCGGAATTCTGGAGGAATACAGGACGGCATTTTTGAAAATGCTGGTAATGGGCGTGAGGAATATCCGCAAATACGCCCCTCATGCCGTTCAAAAGGAGGTTACCCGGAAGGTGGCCGATATGCTTTGTCAGGAAAATCTGTACCGTCCCGGAGAGGATGATTCCAGTCTGTCCCGCCGGGAAGGAAAATTGCTGAAAACCTGGATGGGCGGAAAATCCGGCTTGGACTTTTCCTATTACTGGAAGAAAATACGCAAGGCGGGAGCCCGGTTGCTGCGCCGCTGACATCACCCGAATGAATAATCCGATGAAAAAGAATGAATTTGCCGTCGTCCTGGCCAGTGACAATCGGGGAATCCTGCCTTTGAGCGTTACTGTTTTTTCTCTCCTGAATACTGCCGGTCCGGAGACTTTTTACAAAATTTACGTGCTTTCCGACGGTATTGACGGAGAGAACCGGGCAAGCGTGGAGCGTCTGGCCGCTCCGTTCGATTGCCGTCTGGAATTCATAGACGTTTCCGGCATTTTGGAAGAGCACGACTTTCCCCATACGGAACAATGGCCGGTGCCAGCCTGGGGACGCGTGTTCATCCCGGAATTATTGAAGGAAGAGCGGGGCAATATTCTGTATCTGGACATTGACGTTCTGGTTTGCCGGGATTTGACGGAGCTGTTCCGGACGAATATGGACGGAAAAGCAGTAGGGGTGGTGTTTGAGAATTTTTCCAGACCCGGTTCCCATTTTAACGAACGTCTTGAGATGCCGCTGACCTGCACGGGATATTTCAATTCCGGCGTGCTGCTGATGAATGTAGATGTCTTCCGGGAGAGGAATCTGGTCAGGGCTGTGCTGGATTATGCCGTCACTCACCGGGACAGGCTGACGTGTCCGGACCAGGATGCCTTGAACGGAGCCCTGTGCGAGCTGACCGTGCCGCTGCACCCGCGCTGGAACTGGCATGACGGCTTGACGCGCCGCATTTTGAAAAACGATCCCCGGGAACAGTTTTGGCGCGGCGTTACGCCGCGCCAGGCGGTGGAAGCGGCTTTGGAACCGGGCATTCTTCATTACCAGGGGGTGCACAAGCCCTGGCGGTATAATTGGCGTTATGAAGGGGAACGTTACGAACGGGTTATGCGTGAAGCCGGGCTGCTGCGCGGTCCGCTGCCCGGAAGAACGCTCCCGGCCGTCTTGAAAAAGCACCTTTACCGGCCTGTTTACCGGATGACGGCCAGAAAGATTTTAAGGCTGAAGGAAGGGTTTGATAACCGGCTCCTTTGAAACTATGGAACCCGGCCGTTCTTTTCCGTTTTCCTTATGGATTGCCGCCGGCGTGGAGCGGAGGGGGAGGGCACCGGGAAGGAAGGGACTGTATTTTAACGGGAGGAATGGGTCAATGCAGTTCCAGCAGATAGATTTCCGGCGGGCAGTTGAAGCGGAGGGGGAGTGTGCTTGTCCCCAGCCCCTTGGTGATCAGGTAGGTATTGCCGCCGGAGATATGCCAGGGATAGGTGTAGGGTAGGGCATGGTCCGGGCTGGCTTCAAACCGCAGGAGGCCGAAAGGAAGGCAAACCTGGCCTCCGTGGGTGTGCCCGCTGATGACGATGTCCACGTCTCCATGGGAAAGTATGCGGTCCGTTTCCGGACGGTGGGAAAGCAGGAAATGAGGGATGTCCGGCGACTGGCGTTTGGGCAGCCGTTTTCTGACATTGCGCGTCGTATCCAATATTCCGGAAAGCTGAAGCTGCCTTCCGTCCTTGAACGTGACAAGCGCGCTCTGGTCTTCCAGCACGGTGATTCCCGCCTGTTTCAGTTCCCTGCTCCAGTTGTTCCAGCCGAAGGTGAAATCATGATTTCCCTGAATAGCAAAGACCTCGCAGGGAGCCGTCAGGCCTTTCAGCAGCCGGGCGGCCGTGGCGGGATCCATGCTGGCGTTTTCGCTGCTTCCCCGGGCATAGTCCCCAACCAGCAGAATCAGGTCCGGCCGGAGCCGCATGATCCTCTGAACATAGCGAAGGGCCCTCACTTCATCAAACGCGGTGGGCATCAGGTGCAAATCGCCGGCAATAACGACTTTAACGGGTGTTCCCTTCCCTTTCCACTGGGGGACACGGTAGTCCACTTTCCTGACAAACAGAAGATTGGGTTCTATCAGGTACGCCCAGGTCATGCTGGCCACGCCGAGCGCGCAGAGGCTCAGCAGGAGAATGCCGAAAAACCGGAGTATTTTGACGGAAAAGGGCATGAAAAGGATACAGCTTGGCAGAGATTATAATTACAGATAACCCCGGGCGAGCGATTTATGCGTCTTGCCATTTTGGGAAAGGCGTCTCCTTGGGAGATTTTCGCAAATTTGATTGACGGGCGCCCGCATGGTATGCTTTTATGCTCCAAGATATTTCCATATCCTTTATCACCCATCATTTAACCACGCATATGAAGAAGATTACCGTTATGGCTCTTGCCGCTTTTGCGGCGAGCATCATGGCTTCCTGCTGCTGCCAGGATCAGGGTGCTCCGCCCCTGACCCCCCTGCCCAAGTTCAATGACCTGAACCAGCCCGCCGTGGATGTGGCTCCGGTGGTCATGAAGTCCAAGAAGTAATCCTCTTCCGGGATTAAGTACGACTTTTCAAGCCGCACTTGGTGATTGTCCAGGTGCGGCTTTTTCTATAAAAACACGGCAGTACATATGGAAGATTGGAAACATTGTCCCCAATTTGCGCCTTTGGCGGATCTGATCCGCAGCCATGGCAGTTTTGCGGTAATTGCGCATGTTCATCCGGACGGCGACGCTATCGGCTCCACGCTGGCTTTGGGGGAAGCCCTGAAGCAAATGGGAAAGAAGGTGGTGATGATGAACGAGGACGGGGTGCCTTCCAATCTGGCCTTTATGCCGGGTGTGGAAAATATTATTCCCACGCCTGATGAGCCGGTGGATGTGGAAGTAGCCATTTCCGTGGATAACGGCGCGCTCAAGAGGCTGGGAGAACGCAGCCTGGAGGCTTTGGCGGGAGTGAAGGTGTGGGCGAACATCGACCACCATCGGACGAACGAACTGTTTGGAGATGTGCAGTGCGTTTTGCCGGACGAATGCGCCACGGGGGCGGTTTTATATTACTTTTTCAAGTATCTGGGCATTCCCGTTACTCCGGTGATGCGAGACGCCCTTTACGTGGCCGTCAGCACGGATACGGGGTCTTTCCAGTACCAGATGACGACGGCGGCCGTCATGGAACTGGCTGCGGATTTGATCCGGATGGGCGTTGACGTCCAGGACATCAACCGCCAGCTTTACCAGGAAAAGCCGTGGGTGAAAATGCAGTTGATGCGTGAGGCGCTGAACGGAATGAAGCTGACGCCGGACGGCAGGATTTGCACGTTTTGCCTGACGAATGAGGCAAAAGCCCGGATTGGAAGCCGTCCGGAAGATACGGAAGGCCTGATTGACCTCCTGCGTTCCGTGCAGGGAGTCTGGCTGGCCGCTTATCTGGAAGAAACGGAGGACGATCCCCGCATCCGTATTTCCCTGAGATCCAAGACGCCTGAAATATCCGTCGCGGAGCTGGCCTCCCGTTTCGGCGGCGGCGGCCATTCCATGGCCGCCGGAGTGCGTATCCGGGGGCCTATTGAAGAAGTGCGCCTTACTATCCTGAAGGCTATGCGGGAAGAAGTGGAACGAGTGCTCCGACAGAAGATTTCATGAATGTTTCAGATTCCATCCAGGTTCCTTCGGGCGTCCTGTTGATTGACAAGGCGCGGGACATGACTTCCCACGATGTGGTGGCGATTGCGCGGCGTTCCCTGGGAATTAAGAAAATAGGCCACTGCGGCACGCTGGATCCCATGGCCACGGGGCTGCTGATGCTGGTGGTGGGAAAGGCGACCAAGCTTCAGGACAAGTTGATGTGTGAACACAAGGAATACGCCGGAACTCTCATGCTGGGCGTGGAGACTTCCTCCCAGGATGCCATGGGAGAAATAGTGGCGGAGTATTCCGTGGACGGAGTGACGGAACAGGCCGTGCGCGAGGCGTTTGACCGGTTTGACGGCGCTTTTGAACAAATCCCTCCGATGGTTTCCGCTATTAAAAAGGGCGGGGTTCCGCTGTACAAGCTGGCCCGGAAAGGTCAGGAAGTTGTGCGGGAACCGCGGCCTGTGGAAGTGTTTGGCCACGGAATTTCACGCGTGGCCATTCCGGAAGTGGATTTTACCGTTCAGTGTTCCAAAGGTTTTTATGTGCGGTCCTATGCTTATGATATTGGGAAGGCATTGGGCTGCGGAGCGCATTTGAGCGCCCTCCGGCGCACCAGGTCCGGTTCTTTTACGCTGGACCGCGCCATTACGGTGGACACCCTGAAAACCGCTCCCAGGGAGGAACTGTTCCGGGCCATGCTTTCCCTGAAGGAGCTGGCGGATATTCTGATTGCCGGGTAGCATATGGTCATTTACCGGGAATTCAAGGGATTGAAAAGCCTTGCCGCCCCCGTACACTGGGCCATGGGGATGTTTGACGGGGTGCATCTGGGACACGCCGGAGTGATTGCCGCGGCGGTGAAAGGGGCTGCTCTTGACGGAGGAATTCCCGCCGTGCTGACATTCCGCACTCATCCGCTGGCCCGGGTGAGGCCGGAAAGCGTGCCGCCCGCCATCATTGGGGAAGATGCTGAAAAATTTGCCTTGATGAAAGAGCTGGGAGTGAAGGCAGTGCTGTCGCTGGAATTTTCTTCCAGGCTGGCGTCCATGAGCCCGGAAGAGTTTATCGGGGAACTTTGTTCCTCCTGCCTGGTGGCTCAGATTGCCGTGGGAGAGGACTGGCATTTTGGCCGCGGCAGGGCAGGGAATGTAGAAACCCTGCGCCTGCTGTCCTGCCGCTACGGGTTCCGGGTGACGGCCGTTCCTTCTATTCTGCAGGACGGGGAGCGCATAAGCAGCACCCGGATCCGCGAAGCCGTGCGCGCGGCGGATTTTTTACAGGCTGCCGGCATGCTTGGCCGTCCCTACCGCTGGAAGGGGCCGGTGATTCACGGGCGCCAACTGGGGCGCCTGCTGGACTACCCCACGGCCAATATAAGACCCGGTTGCGGGTTGCAGCCTCCCCATGGCGTTTACGCCGTGCGCGCCCGGGTGGCCGGCAAAAAATACGGAGGCGTAGCCAATCTGGGAGTGCGCCCCACCGTGGAAGGTGAGACGGGGGAACTTTTGCTGGAAACGCATTTATTCGGCCACCCGGGGGATATTTACGGGCGGGAGATGGAAGTGGAACCGGTCCGTTTCCTAAGGCCGGAAATCAAATTCCCTTCTTTGGAAGAATTGAAAAGCCAGCTTGCCCGGGATGCCGCCCATGCCGCGGAAGTGCTGGAGGAGGGGGAGTAAGACACAGAAAACCGTAAAATGGAGGATGACGGCTTGACCGGAGGGGCGATCGGGGGTTTGTTGTTCGAACGTCATGTTGGTTGAGCAGTTAAAATCAAAAATTCATCGCGCCATGATTACCCGTGGCGATGTTCAATATGAAGGCAGTATTGAAATTCCTGCCGATCTGATGGCCGCCGTGGATTTGTGGCCCGGGGAAAAAGTTCTCGTGGCGTCCGTCACGTCCGGGAACCGTCTGGAAACATATGCTCTCCAGGGGCCTGCCGGCACGGGGAACATCATCATGAACGGCGGTGCGGCCCATTTAATCAAGACGGGCGAACGGGTGGTCATCATGAGTTTTGCCTTGTCGGACAAGCCCATCATCCCCAAGAAAATCGTCTGCAACGAGCATAACGAAATCATTTCCTAGACTTTACAAACCGTTCGAATTCACACATACTCCCCGCGCTCATGAACCTTTTTTTAGCAGATTCACTCAATATCAGCATTCAGTTGCTTTTTGCCGTTTTGGTGATTGTATCACTTCTCCTTCTGGGCGTAGTGCTTATGCAGAGGCCCAAGCAGGAAGGGCTGGGAGCCGCCTTTGGCGCAGCCATTACGGACCAGGCCTTTGGCGCCCGGACGACGGATGTGCTGAAAAAAGCCACGGTGTACTTCGGAACCGCGTTCATGGTTCTTTGCCTAGGGTTGGGCATGCTGATCAACCGGCAGCACGTTAAGAGTTCGGAAAGCCTGTTGAGCCCGGAAATGATGAAGGCTGCCGCCAGGCAGGAAGCCTCCGTTCCCGCCAAGACGCCGGAAGAACTCCAGCAGGAGGAGCTGCGCAGGCGCGCCGCTGAGGCGGAAGCCGCTTCTTCTCAGGCTCCGGCTCCCTCCGTGACCGAAGCCCCGGCCCCTGCTTCCACAGAAACCCCTGTCCCCTCCAACTAAAGGAGCATTCTTTTTAAACACCCCGGCGCCTTCCGGCAGCCGGGGTGTTTGTGCACCGGGGTTATTCCGTCTGCTGCCGTTTCGGGAACAGGCTTTGAAATTGGCGGCACCGGTTGTTTTCCGCTTGCCCTGAACCGTAATTGCGCTACTCTTGGCAAAGTATGAAGACACCTTTTTTGAACCGTAAATCCAAGGGATTCACGTTAATTGAATTGCTTGTGGTGATCGCCATTATCCTGACGCTGGCCGGCATCGCCATGACGGTGGTGAACGGCGTGATGGAAAAATCCAAGGTTACCACGGCGCGGAGCGACTGCAACGGCCTGCAGACGGCTGTGGAAAATTACATGCTGGACAACGGCCGCGTTCCCGTGGCCTGGAGCGGTCGGGAAATGACCAAGCAGGCCCACAAGGACGGACAGTATTACGTGACAACCGCCGTGGACGATGATAGCCGCATCATGAGCATCCTGACCAATTATATGGACCGGGCGGATGAGGACAGAAAGCTGAACCCCAAGAAAACGGCTTATTTCAATACGACGACTACGGATGTGGAAGGTGCTCCCGGCCTGTTTTTTGAAAGCCGCGGCCGTGTGGGCCTGATGGATCCCTGGGAATCTCCCTATTACATTGTTTTGAATGCCAACCCTGACGACCGTACTCCCCGTGTCCAGGTAGGTTCCCGGATGGTGACCAAGAACGTGGCCGTTTACAGCACCGGCAAGGACAAGCAGGGCAGCACGGCGGACGGCCATATCAACAATCCGGAATTGACGGAAGACAATGTGACTTCCTGGTAATGCATGACGGCGCCTCTTGTCGGGAGGCGTGGCCGCTTCATTTTGCGGGGCTTCCGGCTTATGGCCGTGAGGCCCCGCGGTATATTCAGGCATAAAGCCCGCAAACCGTATTTTTTTCTTTTCAACTTCTCTCAAAAACCTCTCAATAAGCCCCAGACATGAACTGGTTCAAAACAGACGACATACGCATTCAAGACATTGAGCCCCTGATTTCCCCCGCCATTTTAATCAAGGATTATCCGGCAACCACGGAGATTGCCAAAATGGTGGCTACGACCCGCAAGAATGCGGAGAACATCATTTCCGGCCACGACGACCGCCTGCTGGTGGTGGTGGGGCCATGCTCCATCCATGATCCCCAGGCTGCCGTGGATTATGCCTCCCGCCTGAAGGAACAAATGGCGCGCTTTGAAAAGGACCTGGTGATCATCATGCGCGTGTATTTTGAAAAGCCCCGCACCACCGTGGGCTGGAAGGGCCTCATCAACGACCCGTTCATGAACCATACCTTTGACATCAACCGCGGCCTCCACATGGCCCGCGGGCTGCTGCTGCGCCTGGGGGATATGGGAGTGCCCGCAGCTACCGAGTTCCTGGACACCATCACGCCGCAGTACATTGCGGACCTGATCACGTGGGGCGCCATCGGCGCGCGTACCACGGAAAGCCAGGTACACCGTGAACTGGCTTCCGGGCTTTCCATGCCTGTGGGATTCAAGAATGGCACCAGCGGCAGCCTGCAAATCGCTGTAGACGCCATTGTTTCCTCCTCCTGTCCGCACTGCTTCCTTTCCGTGACCAAGCAGGGAGTTTCCGCCATTGTTTCCACTACGGGCAATAAATCCTGCCACCTGATCCTGCGCGGTTCCTCCTTGGGGCCGAACTTTGATGAAGATCATGTAAAGGAAGCGGAAGAAGCCTTGCAGAAGGCCGGCATCAATAACCGCATCATGATAGACTGCTCCCACGGAAACAGTTGCAAGGATTATCGCAAACAGCCGGCTGTGGCCGCCAATATCGCGGAACAGATATCCAGCGGGTCCGAACAGGTTGTTGCCGTGATGATTGAAAGCAACATTGTGGAAGGAGCCCAGCCGTTGAGTTCCGACCTGGTGTACGGCAAGAGCATCACGGACCAGTGCATTGGCTGGGAGACGACGGAGGAAGTGCTGGAAACCCTTGCCGCCGCTGTCCGCAAACGCCGTGCCAAACGGCAGGAAGCGTAAAGCTTTCTCATATTCCGGAGGCGGAGGATTATCAACGGAGTTGGAGGCTGGAACGGCTATGCCTTGGCTGACGGGGCAGCCGGACACTGCGGGGTTCATTTTTCATATCCGGATGATTTTATTGGCTCTTTGGTGTTTTTTGCCGAAGAGTCAATACTCGTCCCCCCACAGATAGGAATGGCGTTCGGAAATCGTTTTGCCGCGGTTGTCCTTCAGGACGAGTTTCCATGCGAGGATTTCCCCTTTTCCCTTGGCTTCATCCCCGATAAATTCGAAAACGGAGTTTTGCGTGCCGCCTTTTCTCCCGGCAGGATAGGAAATGGATTTCGTCAGGACGGCTGAACCTGTTTTTCCCTGGCGATACATCATGACCAGGGTTGCCGCCTGTTCCGGATTGGCATCGTTCCAGGTGACGAAGTAGTATTGGCCCAGACGCTGAAGACGCTGTTGCTGGGAGACGGCGCCGTGCAGCAGGTAAGTGGCCTGGGTATGGTGCATGCCTACGTCTTCCGCAGGAACCACCGTGGTTTTTAAGGGAACCTCCCGCACATGTTTAATCCGGGAAACCTGCTCCGCGCAGGAAAACAGGACCGGCAGCAGGGCGGCGCAGAAAGGAGCAGGAAATTTCATGGATTCCATTCAATACATATCTGTCCGGGGAGTCAACCCAAAGGTGGGGAAGCTTCAGCATGAAAATGTGGTATGGAGACGGAAAGAATGCGGATATTTCAGCAGTAAGATTGTTCCGCCGCCAAATCCTGCGGATCGGCTTTTGCCATCAGGGGGCGGGACATCGGAAACAAGACGGAGTCATTCGGAAAACCGGAGGATTTTGGGCAGGCGGCACGCTTCAGGCTGTCCCGGGATTGATGCCGTGGTTCCACCCGTTAATACAATGGTACGACCAGGATGGAACCCAGGGTCAGCCAGCAGGGCAGCGTGAGGAAGGAAGCCACCGTCGTTGTCAGCAGGATTTGAGTGCCCAGATCCGGATGACCGCCGAAACGTTTGGCCAGAATGACCGGAATGACGGCGGAGGGAATGGCTGCCTGGATGATGATGACGCGCTTGATATAATCATCCACTGGCAGGAAATAAGCCATCAGGAGCAGCAGCGCGGGGGCCAGCCCCAGGCGCGTCAGCAGGCCGCAAATGATGGGTTTGGGTTCCCATTTCATGTTATGCCACAAATCGCGCATGGAACAGCCGAACAGAATCAGGCAGAGGGGAGTGGCGCAGTTGCCGATCATTTCAAGAGTCTTCATCAGGGGCGGTTGGGCTACATAGGTTCCCAAACCGGACCAGGCAAGAGCCAGGCCCACGATAACGGCCAGCAGGGGGCCGCGGAAGAAAACGCCCATATTCAGATTGCCCGGGCCGCCCGCGATGATGATGACGCCGATGCTCCAGACGACCAGTTCACACCCCACATTGTGGACGAAAAGGACGCCCAGCGTGGGATCGTTGCCGGCGGCAAACAGCATCTGGATGATGGGAATGACGAAAAAAGCGTAGTTCTGCACTCCCGCCGTCAGGGTGAACGTACGAAGGCCCGTGCCGATGCGCATGCGCAGCATTTTCGCGACCAGCCATGCGGCCGCGATGCCCAGCAGAAGTTCCAGGGCCCCGGCTGCGATGGCCTGGAGGGAAAAGGAAACGCTGCTGAGCGTCTCATTTCCGGAGAGTACCATGTACTTCATGATGCTGTGGAAGACGAGGCAGGGATAGGCCACATCCATCGCGATGCGCATGATGGGCGCGTCATGGTCTGCCTGGATGACTTGCTTGTGGCGCAGATAGAAACCCGTGGCAAAGAAAAGATAAACGGGAATGGTGGAGAGAAAGGTGGTGAGGATGACGGCGCCGGTATCCATGGCAGAAGGAACTGTTTTTGCGTTAAATGAGCGTATAAAAAACAGGAATTTATTTCCTGTTCCAAGATAGAATCAGATGAATATAGTTATAGAAGATAACTCTATAATTTTATTTGCATTGATATTTTGTATGCGATTTTTCAAGTTTGTATTTTTCCGGAAAATCCTGAATGAGTTTATAAAATTTGGAATAGTATTCTTTTAAAGAAAAATCAGGTTGTTTATTTTTAATATAAGATGATGCCCGAGATAAGGCTACCCATCCTTCTTTTTTGTGCGTTTCAAATGCCTCCTTAAGTAATTTATGAATAGACTCAGGGATTTTTTTTCGTTTTTCTGATCCAGATTGAGAAGGCTTATTTTGTAGTGTATTATCTATTTTAGAGTCAGCAGTTTTTAATAAAATAAATTCATTGCAGCTTTTTTTAAAAGCCTCTGGAGTTTTCTTCTCTCCGATACCAATTACATAAACACCATGTTCCCTGACATATAGGGAAACGGGAGTGAAATCACAGTCGCTCGAAACAATGGCAAGGGCATCGTAAGATGACTGATACAATAAATCCAAGGCGTCAATAGTCAACGCCATATCCGTCGAGTTTTTTTTAGGAGTATAATTAAATTGCTGCTCCGCTTTTATGCCAAACCGGTTTAGCGAGTCTTTCCAGTTTTTTAAACTTTCCTTGCTCCAGTCGCCATAGGCTCTTTGAATCACAATACGGCCATATGCAGATATTTCCTGAATGACGCTTTCAAGCTTATCCAGAGCGACGTTTTCAGCATCAATCAGAAGGGCCAGTTTTTGAAATTTTCCCATCATGTTTTCCTTATCCAAGTGAGGAGTGTCTTCTAATTATTTCTCAATGGACAGGAATAATGTCAATTCCTTTATGCTGGGAAAAACCTTTGAGGGATTGGCTTTTTTCAATCCGCTGACGTCTGCGGTCGTTGCCCAGGCGGCGGACAGGCAGGTCACCCCCGCTTTGTTGCAGGCGGCCACATCTGAAACCGCATCCCCGATATAGTAAAATTCGTCTTTGTTCAAGTGGAAGTCGTGCAGAAGCTCTTCAATGGCTTCTGCTTTATTGGGCCTGTCTTTCGCTCCGGTTTTGACGGAACAGAATAAATCCCGCATGCCGAATTGCTCAAGCGTGATACGGCAGCTTTTGTCTCCCTTCCCGGTAATCAGGGCGACAAGCACGCCAGCCTTTTGCAGGGTTTCTATCAATTCGCGTATGCCTTCATACGGAGCCGGGCATGATTGATGCATTTTTTCATAAACCGGGTAGAAATCATAGAGAGCTTCCCGCCATTTTTCTCCGGCGACTTTCTTGATCATTCCTACTTCATTCAGGCCGAAAGTCTGCGTGATTTCCCGTTCGCTCAACGTGTGGCCGGCGTAGGGAGAAACCGCTTTTTCAAATGCCCTGATGCACATGGGGACCGTGTCCCCTATGGTTCCGTCCAGATCAAAAGCGATCAGCTTGATCATTGTTCCCGACTTCCGTTGATTTTACGAATAACCTTGCAGGGGTTCCCCGCCGCCAGACTGTCGGGAGGAATATTTTTGGTGACCACGCTGCCGGCTCCGATGACGCTTCCTTTTCCGATGGTAATGCCGGGCAGGATAATGACGCCGCCGCCAATCCAGCAGCCGTCTTCTATTGTTACCGGAAGAGCGTAGGTATGGCGGATGTATTCAATTCCTTCATCCGTTTCCACGGGAGTGAGGCGTTCATTCAGATCAATGGGGTGCGTAGCGGTGTAAATCTGTACGTTGGGGGCGATCAGCACATTGTTGCCGATGGTGATCCTGTTGCAGTCCACGAACGTGCAGCCCGTATTGACGGTGACGTTGTTTCCGATATGGATGTTGCGGCCGTAATCGCAGATGAAGGAATGGCCGATGGAGACCTTGGCGCCGACGCTGCCCAGCATTTCCTGCAGCACCTGCCGCTTTTCCTCCTTATGGTCGTAAGGCAGGGAATTGTATTTCATCAGGAGCCGGTGCGTCTTGTTCTTGAATTCCAGAAACACCTTGTCATGGCAGTCATACCATTCGCCCGCCATGCATTTTTCCAGTTCAGTCATTATTTTCTCCTTTCTTGATCCTTATTACCGGAGAGGAGGAGCGGGGCACCCTGCTTAACGAGCGTCAACAGGGCGCGGAAGCTTTACTCCCACTCAATGGAAGCCGGGGGCTTGGTGGAAATGTCGTAAAGGACGCGGTTGATGCCCTTTACTTCATTGAGGATGCGGTTGCTGGTTTCCCTCAGCAGGGCCGGGGGGAGTTCCACCCAGTCCGCCGTCATGGCGTCTTCCGACACGATGGCGCGCAGGTTGGTGGCCCATTCATAGGAACGTTCGTCCCCCTTCACGCCCACCGTTTTTACGGGAATGAGGCCGGCGTAGGCCTGCCAGACTTTGTCGTACCAACCGTATTTCTTCAGGTTGCCGATGAAGATGGCATCGCATTCCCGGATGATGTCCAGGCGTTCTTTGGTGACCACGCCGGGGCAGCGCACGGCCAGGCCGGGGCCGGGGAAGGGGTGGCGCCACAGAATGTCATGCGGGATGCCCATGGAGGCGCCCAGTTCCCGCACCTCGTCCTTGAACAGTTCCGCCAGGGGTTCCAGTACTTTCCCCTGCGCCTGGAGTTCCAGCACGCGTTCCACGCGGTTGTGGTGGGTCTTGATGACGGAGGCCTTGGATTTGGCGTTGGAGGCGCTTTCGATCACGTCCGGGTACAGGGTGCCCTGGGCGAGCATTTCCGCGTCTCCCACGGCATCCCAGAAAACGTCGATGAACAGGCCTCCGATGATGCGGCGTTTCTTTTCCGGATCGCTTTCTCCGTCCAGAGCCGCCAGGAAGCGTTCGGAGGCATCCACCGTTTCAATTTCCACGTTCATACGGGCGAAATTGGCCCGCACTTCCTCTGCCTCGTTTTTGCGGAGCAGACCGTTATCCACAAAGATGGCGCGCATGTTCACGCCCGCTTCATGCAACAGAACGGCCAGAACGGTGCTGTCCACGCCGCCGGAGACGCCGCAGACCACCTGCCTGTTGCCTACGCGTTCCCGGATTTCCCGGATGAGTTCCCTTTTAAAGTCTCCGATGTCGAA
Organism: Akkermansia sp. UNK.MGS-1; assembly: GCF_000980515.1. Lineage (NCBI taxonomy): Bacteria > Pseudomonadati > Verrucomicrobiota > Verrucomicrobiia > Verrucomicrobiales > Akkermansiaceae > Akkermansia > Akkermansia sp. UNK.MGS-1. The sequence goes on from NZ_LBCB01000011.1 coordinate 88,810, forward strand.
CTTTTTAAGATTGGCCGCACAGGAAAGGAAGTTGCGCAGGATGGTGCGCCCTTCATGGGAATGAGTCACTTCCGGATGAAATTGGATGCCGAAGGTGGTTTCTCCCCATTGGAGGGAGACAGGGACGCCTTCCGCATTGCGGGCGATTACGCGGCAGCCTTCCGCCAGATGGTCCACCGTGTCCGAATGGCTCATCCATACCTGGGAGGAAGGGGACATGTCCCGGTACAGGCCCGCACAGGTTTCCGGCAGCAGGGCGGCGGGGCCGTATTCCCGCTTGTTGCTGGCTTTTACGGTGCCGCCGTGCTTGATGTTCAGCAGCTGCATGCCGTAGCACACGCCCAAGACGGGGACATTCAGGCTTTGGAGCCATTCAAAGTCAATGTCCGGGGCGTCTGCGTCCGTGGTGCTTTTGGGGCCGCCGGAAAGGATGACGGCGCCGGGTTCGTGAATCTGGTCCAGGTCTTCCAGCGCATACAGCTTGGCCATGTAGCCCAGTTCGCGCACGCGGCGTACGATGAGCTGGGTGTATTGGGAGCCGAAGTCAATGACGGCTACGAGGTGCTTGTCGTCCATGTGAGGGAGGAGTTAACAGGAATAATTGACGGGTTCTTCCGTGATGGTGATATCGTGGGGATGGCTTTCCTTCAGCCCGCCGGAGGTGATTTGAACGAACCGGGCCTTGTTCCGGAGTTCCTCCAGATTGTGCGCGCCCAGATAACCCATGCCGGAGCGCAGGCCGCCCATGAGCTGGAATACCACGTCCGCCAGCATGCCTTTATACGGAACGCGCGCTTCCACGCCTTCCGCAACGAGCTTGCCGGAGCTGTTCTGACCGTAGCGGTCGCCGGAGCCGCGGCGCATGGCGCCCAGGGAGCCCATGCCGCGATACTGCTTGAAGTGGCGGCCCTGGTAATGAACCACCTTGCCGGGGCTTTCTTCCGTACCTGCCAGCAGTCCGCCCAGCATCACCAGGTCGGCGCCTGCGGCCAGGGCTTTGACAATGTCTCCGGAATAGCGGATGCCGCCGTCCGCAATGACGGTGACGCCCGCGGGACGCGCCACGGAGGCTACCTCCTGAATGGCGGTGAATTGGGGCATGCCCACGCCGGATATGACGCGGGTAGTGCAAATGGAGCCGGGGCCCACGCCCACCTTGATGGCCTGCACGCCCGCCTTGATGAGATCGGCCGCTCCTTCCGCCGTAACCACATTGCCGGCCACGATGGGACGGTCCGTCAGCTTGCGGAGGTTGGAAACCACGTCCATCACGCGGGTCGTGTGTCCTGTGGCGGCGTCAATGAACAGGGCGTCCGCTCCGGCGGAAATCAGGGCTTTGGCTCGGTCCAGATAATCGGGGCCGACACCCACGGCGGCGCCGCAGCGCAGGTGGCCGTGTTCATCCTTGGAAGCGTCTGCAAACATGGCGCGCTTCTGAATGTCCGTTTCCGTGATAAGGCCGGCCAGCACGCCGTGTTCATCCACCAAAGGAAGCTTTTCAATGCGGTGGGTGTAAAGGATGTGGCGCGCTTCCTCAATGGTCGTGGTGGGAGCCGCCGTGATCAGGCGGGCAAGGGGGGTCATGACATCCTTGACCCGGACATTCTGGTAATCGTCCACGCCGCGCATGTCGCGGCCGGTGATGATGCCTTCCAGCTTGCGGTTGGCATCCACGACGGGGAAGCCGGAATAGCCTTGGTCCATCATGATCTGGTGGACTTCTTCCAGCGTCATGTCCTTGTTGACCGTGACGGGGTTCGGGATAACCGCGTTTTCAAAACGCTTCACGCGGGAAACCATGGCCGCCTGGATGTCAATGGGGTTGTTGCGGTGGATGACGGCCAGGCCGCCTTCCCGCGCCAGGGCAATCGCCAGTTCCGATTCGGAAACGGTATCCATGGCCGCGGACAACACGGGGATTTTCATGTCAAAGCCGGGAACAAGCTGGGAACTGATGTCCGCGTCGCCGGGAAGAATCGCGCTCAGGCGGGGCAGCAGGAGCACGTCATCAAAACTTAATCCAAGAGGGAAATCTGCCATGCGATAATCTACAGCCGGACATCCTTTAACGCAAGCCGAAACACAGGAGAATCTTATTTTTGAATGAGCGGCGCAGTTTCTTTCTTTGCCCCATGCCATATTCGCGGGCGTTTCCGTTTCCCGTGCAGAAACTCTTCCCTCTTGAAATGGGGAGGCCGCCTGCCTATCCTGAAAAAGAAATGACGTCCATGAGTGCTCCCGAACCTTACCGAGTCCTGTTTGTCTGTCTGGGCAACATCTGCCGCTCTCCTGCCGCGGAAATCATTTTCAAAAAAATGGTCGCAGAACAAGGTCTGGAACATTTGATTGAGAGCGATTCCGCCGGAATGATCGGTTACCATCGGGGCTGCCCTCCGGATAGCCGGATGCTGACGGTGCTGAAAAAATACGGATATGAGGATCCGGGGCTTAAGTCGCGCCCCGTGCGGAAAGAGGATTTGGAACAATTTGACCTGATTGTGGGAATGGACCGTGAAAATCTGCGGGATTTGAAACGGTTGGATAAAAAGGGACAGTGGGCAGGCAAGATAGCGCCCATGTGTTTTTTCACGACTCGTTTTCCGGATGAAGAAGTGCCTGATCCCTATTATGGGGGGCAGGAAGGCTTTGAATATGTGGTAAAACTGCTTCAGGACGGTTGCGGCAATCTGCTGGAGCGTTTGAAGGAGCAGCTTTCCTTGTAAATTCAGGCGTGGAGGCTGGGAAAGTGGTGGTTTATCCTGCTTTCTCTCCATTCAGACATGCCGGGGTTGCTGAACATGCCCGCAGGCGATAACCGTTTTTATGGATTTTGGATTTCTTTTCCAATTCAGGGAGATCATGCTTTTTCCGTTGAAGAGTTCATGAATCCATGTTAAATGAAAAATTGCCGTGTTTCATGGCGCGCAGTTAAAGGCCATTTGGATATGTTGCTTCCGGAATTTTCCATATGGGCCAGAGTTTTCCATTCGGAAGTGCAGAGAAGAAATTTTTACCATTTATTGAACCACGGCTGAGGCCAGGGGGCATCCCGTGTTGGACGTGTTGAAACAGGAGGTTTTGTTGTTATGGATAAGGAACGGATAAAAATTATTGCAGTTTTTCCAAGATTGGGATGATGCAATGTTTGCGTTTCAATAGCTAATCCGATTCAAACCATGAAAGAACAATCCTTTGATAACGATGTCAATTCCCTGACGGGCATGAGCAATTCCAATAGCGGAGCTCCCTCCGCGATCGACGAACAAGCGCCAACGGACGCTTTTGAAAGAAGCTGGGACTGGGATTTTGAAGTCAGGGAGCTGGGGCCTGATGAAACGGCCGAATGCAAGGTGACCATGGGCGCCGACGATCTGGCTAACTTGACCGTGGATGGAGAAGAACGGCTGGACATCGGCCCGCGCGGACAGTACGGAGGCGGCAGTTACGAGCCGCAGACGGCTTCTTTCATCATTGAGCCCGGAATGCATCGGGCGCATGTGGACTATAGCAATATTTCCATTCCCAATGCCAATAACAACATTGCCAAATTCTCCTTTGACCTGAAGGTGGAAATTACCAACCGGCAAACGGGTTCTTCTTCTTCCTATGTGCCCCCGGAGGCGGAAACGGAGCCAGTGGACAACAACGACGAGGGCGACGATGATCCATGCGGAGGCTCCAGCAGCGGAAGCAGCAGTTCTCCCAACAGCAGTTCCAGCAATCCATGCCCTAATGGCGACAACGGCGGGGATGAGGATGAGACTGATCCGGACAATCCTTTTTCCCCGGATGACTGCATGGACAACCGGGGCGGTTCCCCCAGTACGTCTGCCGTGCGCAGCCTGGTTTCCTCCGCCTCCGCATATGGAAGGTTCTCTTCCGCAGGCAGACGGGTAACTGCCCAGACGCGGAAAACCAGCATGGTATGGCGCACCAGCTTCGGTTCCTTCCGCGGTATGGAAGGCGTGCCGTACGGGATGCTGGAAATTGTGGCTTATCACTTCTCTTCCAGGTTGTGGACGCCCGCAGCCCTGCAATACCTGCATCCCATGGCCAGCTGTATTCTGCCCCCTTCCGGTCGGGAGTTGGGGGCTGACATGGCATTCCAGATCCGGAACGGAGGCACCCGCGCCAACTATTACTGCTATGCCGGCGCGGCTAGTGCAGGCTCCATCGGCGGCTCGCGGAAAAGGACGGGTTCCGTTTCCATGGCGTATGCCGCGGCAGAGGGGCGTGTTGTCTCGGCTTCCGCCAGCGCGGCGGAAATGAGGGTCAGCAACGCCGGGGGCAATACAGTCATCTACGGCGGTTCTTCCGTTTCCGCTTTGGGCGCGGCCTCCGGCTACCGGACCAGGCTGGGTTCTTCATGGACGGCTCAGGATTTTGCCAATTACCTGGACATCGTCCGAAGCGCAGATGATGTCATCCGCCAGGTCTGGAACCTGTGGGACGGTCTGGCCAATATTGAGAACGTGACGAATACGGGCTATGTGATCGCCTTTTATCTGCCCGAGCAGGTGGGGGCCAAAAACGTTTCCACCGGTCTTTACGCCGTTACGGGGACGCCTTTTAAAACCTTCACCATTGAGGGCAATGCGGAGACCGGCAAGCTCACCGTCACGGAGCAGGCGGAAGGGCGCGCGCCTTACGTCACCCGCTACTGGCAGGGAACGGGAGGGGCCTGGTGCATGTCCCAGGGGGAAGGGGAAGACGCGATTTACACGATCCGTGAAAGGCAGGAGGTGTCTTCGGGGATTTGGAAACTCTTCACTACCGTGCAGCGCGGGGAAAACGGCGCTCCTATTTCCCGGGTGTGCGAAACCTATGAACAGGGCCGCAGCGGCAACCTGTGCACCAGCCGTATTGAGGCTTATGGAACCGACTATGCCCGTGAAACGACTTACGCTTATAACGCCGCGGGCAAACTGATCCGGGAGACGGTCCCCGACGGAAGTGAAAAGACCTGGTCTTACGACGCCTTCGGGCGTGAAACCGTCCGGATGGAACCCTGGGCGGGCGGGGGAAGGAAGGGCACCTACACCTATTACCGCTGCTCCGACCATGCCGATCCGGATATTGCGCACCAGTACGTGGTGCTCACGATGAACGCTGCCCGGCTGACGGATACGCATTACGCCTATACGGAAGCCAACCATGTGCGCCGTGTGGAAAAACGCACCACGGCGTTGGGCGCGGAGGGAGAGCAGCTGGAAGTGACGGAAACGTGGTTGCCGGCGGCGCCTAACGAATACGCCCGGGGGAGGCTGAAGATGAAGCAGTCCGCCAGCGGCGTGCAGACGGTCTATGGCTATGAGGCGGCCAGCCAGTACGGCGCCCTCTACAGGGAGACCAGGGAAACGCAGATAGCGGGGCAGGCCGTGCCGGGGCACAGCACGAGGAAAGTCACGTACGTTTCCGCTCACGGAAATAACACGCGCGTTGAGAAATACGCCTTGCTGACGGATGGAACCTGGACGCTGACGGATACGGCGGATTACGAATACGACAAGGAAAACCGATGGATTAAGCGTACGCGCGGCAACGGCAGGGTGACGGAACGGGAGATGATGTGCTGCGGCCCCTTGTGGGAAAAGGATGAAGACGGCATCATGACTACTTACTCCTACAATACGGCGCGCCAGCTGGTGGAAGTCAGCCGGTCGGAAGTCACGGACGGAGAAACAATCGTCACGCCTGAAACCATCGTCAGCTACACGCGGGACGCCTTCGGCAGAATCCTGCAAACGCGCCGGGACGTCGGCCCCATGACGACGACGGAAAGCAGGGCTTACGATTTGCTGGGGCAGCTGGTGCAGGAAACGGACGTATTAGGAAGGAGCAATACGCATGCCTACAGTGCGGACGGCCTGACGGAAACCGTCACCACGCCGACGGGCGCGACGCTCGTCACTATCCGCCATGCGGACGGAACCGTACTGGAACAGAGCGGCACGGGGCAGAGGCATCTCCTCTACCGTACGGAATACTCCGCGGAAGGCGTGGTCCGTTCCACGCTGCTTCCCCGGGCGGAGGGAGAACCGGCGCTGGTGGAACAAACCGTCACGGACGGCAGGGGCAACATGGTGCGCGTCTCCCGGGCGAACGCCAACGGCGGCCTTATTCATGACCGGCGCGCTTTTGATCTGAACAACAGGCTTTTGCGGCAGCAGGTGGATGGAATGGCTCCATTGCTTTATGACTATGACCCGTTTGGCAATATCGTCAAAACCACGCTCAAGCTGGCCGAAAACCCCACATCCGCCAACTCCCTAGTCACGGAGTACGCCTATGCCCGCCGGCAGCGGGAAGACGGCGTGTACCGGGTAACCACAGTCACGCGCTGCAACAGCCAGGGAACAACATATACGGAAAGCACGGCCGAACTGGTTTCCTTCCTGTCCCCCTTGCTGGCCGGAAAAAACATCTCCACCGATCCGCGGGGCAATGAAACCCTGCAATGGACGGAATACACAGCTCCGGCCGGCCGGACGGTAAAAACGCAGTCTCCGGCTTCTTCCGTCATTGCGGAAACTGTCGTCATAGACGGTTACGCCGTATCCCGGAAAGACCATGCGGGAGTTCTGACCACCTCTTCCCGCGCTTATACGGCCAGCGGCAGCACGGAGACTTATACGGACGCCCGCGGCAATGCCGCCGTTACCGTCTTTGACATCGCCGGCCGTGAAACAGCCAGGACGGATGCCGCCGGCAATACGACCGCCATCCAGTATGACCCGTCCACGGCTTCTCCCTCCTGCGTCACGGATGCTTTGGGCAACACGGCCTGCTACGCTTACGACCCGCGGGGACGCAAAACCGCCGAATACGGTACGGCCCTTCAGCCCTCCGTCTTTGGCTACGATGATGCGGACAGGCTGGTATCCCTCATGACGTTCCGCGTTCCGGGAGAAACCATCGCTGCCGATCCGCGGGAACGGACGGACGGGGACGTGACGGCGTGGAGCTATGACGACGCCTCCGGCCTGATGACGGTTAAAACCTATGCCGACGGCCATGGGGAAAGCTACTCTTACGATGACTGGAACAGGCTGGCGGTTAAACGACAGGCCCGGACGGCGGACGGGCAGGGAACGCCTCTGGCGACTTCTTATGCCTACGATTCGCAGACGGGCAACCTGGTCTCCGTCACTCACAACGACGCGACTCCTTCCATCACCTGTACCTACAATCACCTTAACCTGCTCACGCAGGTCACGGACGATTCCGGCACGAGGACGCTGGCTTACAACCAATATAATGAAGCGGAATCGGAAACTGCGGCAGGGCTGGCGGCAAGCGCGCTCAACTATCTGCGCGACGGTTTGGGGCGGCCTTCGGGTTACAGTCTGCATTACGGGGAGGGCGTTGTCCAGCAGACGGCCTGGGAATATGACGGTTGCGGACGTCTTTCTACGGTTTCGCTCAATAACGGCGCCGATCCCTTCGTCTATGGTTACCACGCCGTCAACGGACTGCTGGAAACGCTTGATTACCCCAATACCCTCCGGAGATGGTACACCCGGGAAGAAAAACGGGATCTGCTGACCAGAATCGACTATATGCGTCCCGGCAGCGTCAACTACCCGGCCAAAACCGACTACGCCTATGACGCGCTGGGGCGGCCCACAGAAAAGAAGGACTACTTCAATACCCCTGCTCCTGACCTGACGCACAGCTACAGCTACAACGGCCGCGGCGAACTGGCCGCCGACGCGATGAGCCGGGGGGGAACATATTCCTATGTGTATGACAACATCGGCAACCGCGTCACCTCCCGGGAAGGTTCGGGTGCGTCAGCGGCGGCGTACACGGCCAACAGCCTGAACCAGTACACGGCCATCACCCGGGAGGAAGAAGCGCCTTTCGCGCCTGGCTATGATGCCGACGGCAACCAGACAAAGATTCAAACGTCCACAGGAGAATGGGAAGTTTCTTATAATGCCCTGAACCAGGCGGCAAGGTTTATTCAGGGGAACAGGCGGGTGGAGTGCCGCTACGACTATCTGAACAGGCGGATTGAGAAAGCCGTCTATGAAGGAGAAGTCCTGATGTCGAAAAAACGATTCATTTATCACGGCTACCTGCAAATCGCGGAACTGGACGCCGCCGACGCGACGGAAACAGCAATGCCCGTACTGCGAAAAACCTATCTGTGGGATCCGCTGGAACCGGTAGCTACGCGCATTCTGGCCATGAGCCTCTTTGATGAAACGGGAACCTGGGCGGAAGACCTGTACTATACGCACGACCTGTTGAAAAACGCTACGGCGCTCTTCGGCATCCGAGCGGGCCGCCGCGCCTTGTACGAATACGGCCCGTATGGGAATATTCTCAGGATGGAAGGGAATGCCGCAGAGGATAATCCGTTCCGGTTCTCCAGCGAATACGCTGATGACGAACTGGGGCTGGTTTACTACAATTACCGCTATTATAATCCCCAAAATGGCAGGTGGATTAGTAGGGATCTTATTCCTTCAAGAAATCCATATTGCTTTTCTGAAAACTCACCATCCACATGGTTTGATGTCTTTGGTTTATACAAAGACTCTACCGTTGAGTGGCTCAAAGAAAATTGTAAGCATATTGTCAAGTATTCTTCCTTGTATAAAGTTGATCCGTATGCTCTTTCAATGGCTATGGCAGAAGAATATGATGATTATCAAAGTTGGCCAATTAAATGGGCGACAGATTGGGTGCAAGATAATATTATTGAAAACATACTTCCTGATAACGCTTACTTTTTTAAGGGAGATATTGGTCCTGTCAATATTCACTTTGCAACCGCCATTCGGTATGGACGGGAAAGTTTATTAGGCTCTTCAGCAACGTTTGGACAGGTAAAGGATTATATTCGAACTAATCAAGGAGCCATAGAATTTTCTGCTCTTATTATGAGTCATGTCATTGATGATTTAGGAAAGGCGTCGAACGGTGTTGTATATCCGCAAAATTCTGACCAACAATTAAAAAAATTACAAATAAATCAAATTCATGTGAATGCATTCCGACAGGGAGTAGAGGATTACCTCAGAAAAGTTCGAAAGAACAAAAAAGGTAATCCACAGTACGTGACGGATCCAGGCGTTAATACAGAAGAATTAAAGAATCGATATAGTCAAATACAGAGTGCTATCTGTGAATGCATTAAAAATAATCAATCATGAAATCTTACACCCCTTCACTAATCGGATGGATAGTACTGTTTCCTATAGCTTGTGTAACACTATTCGACAAAAACATTCGCTTTCCTGTCTCTCTATCTATAACATTAGGATTGGTAATGTTCCTCGGTCAATTCACAAGCCTGTTTTGGGGATTGTGTGGTATCATCGTGAATTCAAACAGAAAAGACGATCTTATTGCACTTATATTGTCAGGTACATGGCTTGTCATCATGATCATAGGGTTCGCGATAGGTTCTTAACACGAAGTAGTCGGCAAAATTTATTAATCCGTCTATGAAAGAGAGATCCTGATGTCGAAGAAACGGTTCATCTATCACGGCTACCTGCAAATCGCGGAACTGGACGCCGCCGTTGCGACGGAAACAGCAATGCCCGTACTGCGGAAAACCTACCTGTGGGATCTGCTGGAACCGGTGGCCACGCGCATCCTGGCCATGAGCCTCTTTGATGAAAAGGGAACCTGGGCGGAAGACCTGTACTGCACGCACGACCTGTTGAAAAACGCTACGGCGCTCTTCGGCATCCGAGCGGGACGCCGCGCTTTGTATGAATACGGCCCGTATGGGAATATTCTCAGGATGGAAGGGAATGCCGCAGAGGATAATCCGTTCCGGTTTTCCAGCGAATACGCTGATGACGAACTGGGGCTGGTTTACTACAATTACCGCTATTATAATCCCCAAAATGGCAGGTGGATTAGTAGGGATCCTATTATAGAGAAACAGAAAGATAATGTTTATTCATATGCGTATAACACACCTTCTATTTTGATTGATGTGCAGGGGCAATTCGCGTTTGCGATTGCTCTATTTAATCCTATAGGAGCGGCGGTGGTAGCGGCAGCGGCAGTAGGTGTAGCTGTTGCGGTAGTGGTGGTAGTTGCCGAAAAAGTAATAGATGAAATAAGCTCGGATACTACAAAGAAAACAGTTCCAGAAACAGTTCCAATAGCAATTCCTCAAAAACCTAGATATGGAAATTGTTCAAAACAAAGACATAGTGAATTAAATAAAGAGGTTGGTCGTAAGTGCAAAGGTTCATCAATGCATTGTAAAAACAAAAATATGTGTAAAAATGAAATAGAAAGAAATATAAAAAGATTTCAAGACTGTATTGATGCAAGAACAAAAATAAATAATGAGTGTTTCAATGGTGGAGATAATGCACATAATGATGAAATTGAGCGCGCTTTAGCGGGTAAAAAACGTTGCCAAGATAAACTCAATCAATTATTATAAAAATTTCCACAGTCAAAAAATTCATAAAATTAAATTTTTATCTATCGTGAATACTAATTTCCTATCCTATCAATCCTTTATTGATGCAATGAAGGTTATATATCCTGTATTTCCGCTTCCGAATAATAAACAATTCGAAATATGCATTGATTTGATCAAATCAGAATCTTTTGCGTTACCTGCAATTGAATTTTGTGAATATGTTCATATTCATAAAATAAATTGGTTAAAATGCTCGTGGGAACATGATTTAATGCCACTTGAATACGATACAACAATTTTGCCGAATTATATATTTTCGACATCTTTTCTTAGATATTATTTCCCGGCATGTTTAAATTTAACTATCAAATATTTTTTTGGGGATTATCATAAATATGAAGTTGGGAATATCGATTCATTTGTAGAACATACAATTGATGCTGTTATTGAAAATTATAAGGATTTGAATGAAAGTGAAAGAACGTTGTTGGGAAGAATATTAAAGATAATAGAAAACAATCCATTTTACGATTATAAAAATGAATGCATAAAATTAAAAGATAAAATTATGAATAATTAGATATAATAATTTATATTGTCATCCTCTCTTCAAGATTGAGAATATAGGATTTCCTTTATTATATTCATCATCATATCTAATGACCGTGTGGCATATATCCGATTTGACGTTTCGAAAGAAGATGTTCAAGCGACCCTCTTCATGTTCTTTTCTAGAAGAAACTACATATCAAATTCTTTTTAATGATTAATATAATATGTGCAGATCTAAATTAGAACAGCAACATTCAATAAGAACGGTCAATGGTTTTTACAAGATCTTGAACTAATAGTATTGTGAAGTAATATTACAATATGATCGGACAACGGAAACGATAACGCCCGTATTAAGAAAAACCTATCTGTGAAATCCTCTGGAGCAGGTAGCCACGCGCATCCTGGCCATGAGCCTCTTTGATGAAAAGGGAACCTGGGCGGAAGACCTGTACTGCACGCACGACCTGTTGAAAAACGCTACGGCGCTCTTCGGCATCCGAGCGGGACGCCGCGCCTTGTACGAATACGGCCCATATGGGAATATCCTCAGGATGGAAGGAAATGCCGCAGAGGACAATCCGTTCCGGTTCTCCAGCGAATACGCTGATGACGAACTGGGGCTGGTTTACTACAATTACCGCTATTATAATCCCCAAAATGGCAGGTGGATTAGTAGAGAGCCTGCTGGAGAAATAGATGGATGGAATTTGTATTCTTTTGTCAACAATAAATTGACTCAACATATTGATTTTTTAGGATTTCAGGCAATAGATGCGTCTTTGCTTGGTACTGGCCCAACAAATTCCGTCGGCGCAGCTACATTGATAGAACCTGCCAAAGTGGCACTGGCAGCAGGAGTAATAGCAGCGGCTGGAACAGTAGCCATAGTCTCTAAAGAATCCCTTCAAAGATCTATGATGAGAAGCGGAGTCAAGGTTGAAGAAATATTAAAAGAATTAAAACATCGGAAAGGGATGTGGGTATGTTACGTTCGAGGAAGCACTCTCCCGACGAAAGAAAATAAAGGAACATGTTGTCCAGAAGTTATTCATGGTTATGGTGTAGGAAAAACTCAAAACATTGCTCATGAGGCTGCAAAGAGATACGCTTCCTCTAGAACTCCTAAGGGATGCACAGCCAAACATGAATCTAACAACTATAAATGTGCAAAATGGTAAAATATGATGGAGTCAATCACAAAATATGAATTAGTTACAACTTTGGAATTCCAACTTGTAACAGAATCTTCTTTGCCTGATTGGATTGTTAGGCTAGATTTGTATAAAACTAAAAAAAATAAGGAGGTTCTTTATTATCCGCGAATTTTTAGTCGGGAACTCTATATGATTTCAAGACATGGAAAACGCTCGGTGTCTCATTGGTTGTGGACAGAAGAATCGTTTAGAGATTTATGCTGGGATGCTCATATTCGGGCGAAGGATGAAGATCATGCAGTACAAATTCTGGAGAGCTACCTCAATCATTGGATCAATAACAGGGAAATCCCACCTAATGTAAAAAACTGTATTATAGATGAAAATCCATTAAACCATGGCTGAATTAATTAAATCAGGGAGAAAAATCAGAACGGATTATTATTGGTTCAAAGAATTTTGTTTTTTGCCAGATGCAGGAAGAGATATTGAACGATTAAAAATAGAGACATTTTTATCATGTAAACAAGAGTATTATGCCCGTTGTTTTGTAGAAATGGAAATGGATTTATTCATCATGCATCCCATGATGCATGCTAACGTATCAGAAGGTATTGAAGTTGAATGTTCTATGATAGGAAATCTGATAAGTTCAAGTAGAGTTTGGTCGTGCTATCAGGCTCGGATTCATAGTTGTATTCGCAAGGGTATATTTTTAAAAAATGTTCGTAATTTTAGCGATGTTGTAAAAAAACAGGCTCGTAAAAAACGACGAAATTCTCGTTTCTTCTTTTGCAAGTAGCAATTGAAACTGACGTATGTAGACAAAGAAAAAAATACTAAGATTAGTATCATAAATGAGAGTAGAAGTATATATTCCATTTGAAAATAAGGAATGACAGTTTGCTTCATTTGGTTGTTTAATAGGATAAATGCTTTCTTTAGATACAGTCTCCCGGGAAATTTTTACAATGATTTGAACTAATGATATTATGAATTTATATTAACGGAGTTGTTGTATCCAGTTGGATTGATGGTTACTGCTGTTGCAGTAACCACCGTAGCCATTACTGAAGTTATTGCCCCAGGAACGACAGAAAAAGTTATTAAAAAAATATCTGAGAATGTAATTCCTAAAGTCGAGCCAATTGCCGTGCCTGTTTCAAATACAGTTCCCAAAGCAGATTGTGAAGAATTAAAGCGGAAAAAGAAAGAAGCTAAAGAAGCATCTCGAGGTCAATCATGCAAAAAATTATGTATCCCAGAGCATCCAACAGCTTCTGTTTGTGATGAATTTAAGAGACGGGCTCAAAAATTAAAAAATGCTGAAGAAGCAAGAAAAATGTATGATTCAAATTGCTTTGATGGTGGAGATAATGGACATATAGAGCAGTCTGAAGAGATAGGAAAAGGTGCCGAAAGATGTTGGAATTTATATAAAGAATGCAGGAAAAAATTACTATAATGGTGAATTATTATACTCATAAAAATTTGAATGATATGATTCGGGAAGTGGAAAGAGAATTTCCTTTAGAAAACTCTTTTTTTCCAACAAAAAACATTCGCAATCTTATTGCAAATCCTGATTATCCGGATGATGAAGGACGAGAATGCGGGGAACCGTTTTTAAACCAGCGCTGGATTGATGTTCCTGCGATACAATGGTACGATAATGCCGAATTTGTGAGTTTTGCTACAAGCAGAGCCCTTGCATATTTCTTCCCTTCTATTATAAGGAATTCTTATATGGAAGAAATATCAAGGGTGAATAATTATATGGCTGACGCTGAGGAATGGATGATGAATAAACTTATTGTCGTTTGTTTTTCGGAGAGAATACGTACTTATGTGCAAAAAGAAGTAAATTATATATACCGTTCTTATACAAAAAATCAGCTTGAAATTGTAAGGAAGTGGATATTGTTTCAAAATAAAGATAATTATTTTGCAGATAGCTGTAACAACGCTCTTAAAATATTAGATTCGGAAATTAAAAATAAAAATTAATTATAAACATTATAATAAATTCATATAAATGAAAAATATTAAAAATGAAAGAAAATGTTAAAATTTTTTCAGTAGTAATAATTACGGTATTAGTAAGAGATCGGGATGATAATATGCGTATCCATCTCTATAACCCTAACAGACCTGCAGGAAAAACAAATGTAACATTTATTAATGGAATAAGACAGTGACTATGAATATTATTTATTTATTTTTATTATTTTTTATTTCGGCGGGTAATATTTTATTTGCGGGAAACAATAATATTACCCCGTTGGATGCAGCTGTAGAAACCGCTTTGCATAAGATAAAAGAAATCAGTTCAGATATTGAAATAATAAATAAAAGTCTGTCTACATACATTCCCTTTTTATGTGAAGAGAGAAGTATTTTGCCTTTTCTTGGTTATGAATGTTGGGTTGAAGAACATCCTTGTTTAAAGGCTGAATTTCCTGATAAGTATGATATTTTATTTTTGAAAGCAGATGAAGAAAGAAAAAAATATAATATTTTATTTTTGAATGATAATAAAATATATTTTTATTATATATGTCTTCTTGAAAATAAAATGATGAAACAATATTCTATTATGGTTTCCGATTCTGAAGACGTCGTCAGTAGCGCTTTGATGAAAATAATGAAACAATATAAATTATCAAATATGATTAATCAGCAAGTGTCGTTAGAAAATCTGGAGTTTATAATTAATTTATTTGGGGCATATGGAAATGAAGTTTCTGGAACTCCTCTGGTTGCATACGGATACAATTCAAAAATTTTTGGAGTAGTTTTTGGGGGACTGTTATTACCACGTGAGGATTCAACAGCCTTTAAAATTTATTCACTATTCAACTCAATGATGGCATATTTTGAGAATTTGAAAAATAATGATATACCTAGATGTGATTCGTTATTTATTAATGGATTAAATTCAAATATTGAAAAAATCATTTTGAATAGTTCTCTCTTTGGAACTGCTAAAACTTTGGATGGTTGTCCCGGGAGCCGATGATGGAAAGGCTTCAGGAAAATCTGTGTGGCTATGTGGGAAATTTCCCCAGCGCTTTTATAGACGTACAAGGAAAGTTTGGGTTTGCATTGCCGGCGTTGTTGAATCCAGTTGGATTGACAGTTGCAGCTGTTGCAGTAACCACCGTAGCCATTACTGGAGTTATTGCTCCAGGAACGGCAGAAAAAGTTATTAAAAAATATCTGAGAATGTAATTCCTAAAGTCGAGCCAATTGCCGTGCCTTATCCAGATATTCCAAAACTTGGTGATTGTTCTGCTTCCGAACAAAAATATTTACAAGACAAAGTGAATAGAGCAAAGAAAGAGGTTGGTAAAAGTGGAAAGTGTACGGGCCATGACTGTTGCTATATATTAAAAATGAAAAAGAAAGCATGGTTAATGCTTGCTAGTGCTAGGAGTCATATTAATAATAAATGTTTTAAGGGTGGAAATAAAACTCATCACGAACAAGCGAAAGATGCTTGGAATAATTTATCAAAATGTGAAAAATTCATAGAAGAAAAATGAAATTATTAAAAAAAGAATCTTTAGAAATAAATTTTCCGATATTGCCGATTCCAAATAACATTAAAGATGAAAATGAATTTGAAGATATAACATATATTCAAGGGAAATCGTGGATATCTTTGAAAGCTAGTGATTGTAAATATATATGGGATTTTTTTCCTGTTTTCAGCAACGAGGCTTTTAGATATTATTTGCCTGCTGTTATTTATATTTCATTTGAAGAGCTGATTAAATTTCAAAAATTGAAAGATTCAGATCTCTTAGTAGATTGCACATGTCAGAATATGATCGGTAGAATGCGTGACGATTTGGATATCTTTAAAAAATTTTCTTCTGTTCAGTTACGAACCATTTTGGAATGGCTACTTGATCTTGGCGAGGAGAATAGCGGACTTAATCCATATGACTATAAAGAATGCGTTACTTGGTTATCATTATTAATAGAGGAGAAGAGCATTGAAACTATATAGAGTAATATTGTAATTATTTTTTTCTTTGTTATCAATGGATCCGGTTTAAGAGTTATAAAAAATTACGGAATTGTTTACTTTAGTCTTGTTTTATTGATTTTTCCGAATCAATTTATTGATTGTCAATAGTTAAAGTGTTTTGGAAACCTTACGGCAAGACTATTCCATGCAGTTCCGGGGAAATATCATTCAGGCATGAATTAATTAATGACATATTCTCTCTACATCATTGGATTTCCTTCACTTTACGGCGGTGCGGGGGCCGAGCTTTATCACCAGATTAAGGTTTGGAAGCAGATGGGGGTGGAAATGCATCTTATCCCCACCCAGAAAAATGCACACGGCGCCGGACTTTATCCGGAGATGGTGAAATTGGGTGTTGCGGTGCATGAAGGCTATGATTGGGAGGCCATTCCGGCAGGGGCTCCCGTCATCAGTTTTTGTAATGAAGAGTTTCTGGCTGCTCTCCCGAAGATACGAAAACGGACGGGAAGGACAGTTTTCGTCAATTGCATGACCTGGCTTTTCGGCAGGGAAAAGGAAGCCATGAGGCGGGGAGATATTTCCCTGTTTCTTTATCAAAATAGCAACGTAATGGGAAACGTCATGCCTCGCCTGAGAGCTTTAAATCCCGACCCGGCCATCCGGTTCATGACGTTTAGGCCGTATTTTGATGCGGCAGATTTTCCTTTTGCTGCAGGGCGTTCCACGGACTGGTTTGGAGCCGGACACATTTCCCGGCAGGATGAAGATAAGTTCAGCAAGGATACGTGGCATATCTACGAGCATTTTGCTTCTCCTGTCCGGAAGAAGGGCACTTTTCTCGGTTTTGACCGGCGGAGCGAGGCGAAGACCGGCAGGCCTCCCGATTGGGTGGAGACTTTCCATGATCAAAAGTCTTTGTCCCAACAGGAGTTTTACCGGCGCTGCCACATCGTTTTGCAGCCCACCGATACGACGGAGAATTGGCCGCGTGTGGGTTTTGAGGCCATGGCAAGCGGGAGTGTGCTTGTTGTGGACAGGCGCGGGGGGTGGGAACAAATGGTGGAACACGGGAAGACCGGATGGCTGTGCGAATGCCCCGGTGATTTCATCACGTACGCCACTAAGATGGCTTGGGAGCCCCACTACCGGGAAGACATGGCCGCTGCCGCCCGTGAGCGGGGCATGGCCCTGGGCGGCCAGGAAGCTTCCATGGAAAGCTGGCAGGAGGTGTTTGAGGCAATCAGCCGGATACCGGATTCGTGAAGTGCCGCTTTTGCTCTGACCGGAATGCGAACCGTTTCTTCCCTGCGGGTCAGATGAGCCATGTGCCGTATTGGCGGAGGTTCTTCTGCCTGTGCATGCTGTAGGCGATAATGTATTTGAGGAGGTCCTCCTGGGAGTAGCCGTGTTCTGCGGCCGCCAGGCAGATGGAGCCGCTTTTGCCCAGGTGGCAGCAGATGTTCATTTCCAGAATGCGCCGTTCTCCCGTCTCGAAGTCGATTCTATAGTCGATGCGGAAATAGTCCATCGGCCCCAGAGCGCTCCAGATTTTCCGGACGTCACAGGCGATGTCCTGCTCCATATCCTGAACGGAGACCAGTTGGTAGCCCAGATGGTCGTGCAGTTTCAGGTCTTCCGTGATGATGCTGCCCGGTTTGTCGGATTTCGGCTGCACATATCCCAGGATGACGGGGTTTTCCCCGCCCAGTACGGGAACGGTGACGTCAATGCCTTCGCAGTATTGTTCCACGAGCACTTCGTGCCCTTCTTCCATCAGGCGCCGGGCGCATGAGTCCACGGCTTTCCAGGAGCTGCAGATGCTGTCTTCCCGGATGCCGCCTGAAGCGGCTCCAAAACGCTTTTTGACAAAATAGGGGCCTGGGAAAGGGGCCTGGGCCGGAATACCTTTTTCTCCGGAAAGTCCAATGCCTTCCGGAACGTTCAATTCCAGGGAGCGGAATACCATTTTGGTCAGCAATTTGTCTTCCGCTATGGCGCGGATGTTGGGAGGGGCGCCCAGGTAGGGAATCTGAATGAATTCGCAGTAGGAAGAAATGAATATTTCAGGTCTGGACATGGCGAACCTGTTCATCAGGGAGAATACATAGTCCACGTTTCCCTTGGCGAATTGGACGGAATAGGGTTTGGAGGAGGAGACGACGTCATAGCCTATGTCCTGGATGGCTTTATAAATGTTGTAGTGGTACTGAGGGTAGCCTCCATTGCCTGTGTAGGGTTTTTTGGAGAAATCGGGAGCGTCGGGGGCATATGGAGCCAGGAACATGATCCTTGCCGGCTTGCCATATTGATTGAGTTGGATGTCTGGTATTTCAAACATGGCTTATGGCTATTACGTGTAATGTTTCTTGGATTATGGAATGGGCCGCCATGTTCAAATAATATAAAAAAGAAGGGACGGCATAGCCGTCCCCGGAGGTGGTGGAATAGAAGAGGGAGAACTTCTTCCTTATTTTCTGGACATTCCCCTGGCGACGCGCTGAACATATTGTTCCATGGCCGGAAGTTCCTGTTCAATGCATTCCACCAGTTTGAGCTGCGTACGGCAGCGGATGAGATTGTGGTTCGGCCGTGAGACCTTGAAGTATGGGTCGCCTTCCAGATAGTCCGTTAAGAAACGGATGCCGATTTCCAGCGTGATGAGTTTTCCTGAGAAGGCAAGCTGGTCTATTTCCGCCTGGGTCAGGAAACCGTGGGCAGCAGACAGATACCCTTCTACAATGGATTGGAACATGGGCATGCGCATGCGCACCTTGTCCAGGTCTTCTTCGTCTTCTTCCGTAGGCGGAGTGACGGTGCGCACCATATCTCCGAAGTCGTACAACACCAGGCCGGGCATGACCGTATCCAGGTCAATGACGCAGACGGCGTGGTCTGTGTCCTCATCCAGCATGACATTGTTGATTTTGGTGTCGTTATGAGTGATGCGGGTAGGAAGCACGCCTCTTTCCTGGAGATTCAGCAACCGATCCACATCCTGCTCACGGGCTTTAATGAATTCCAATTCAGGCAGACAGGTGGAAAGACGCCCCTGCGGATCCAGTTCCGCCACTTCCATCAGGCGGTTGAAGCGGTTCCGGGTATGATGGAAGCCAGGTATGGTTTCCACGATGTCGTCCGGGTTCATGTCACTGATCAAATCCTGGAAGGAGCCAAAGGCAAATCCCGCCTGGTAGGCCTGGCGGGTGTTTTCCACCACGTCGTAGGTGTGCGTGCCGGCTAGGTAGTTGTAACAGCGCCAGATGCCGTCGCCGGGGATGTCAATGTAGTTGCGTCCTCCCCGGGCCGGGTAGAGGTTGAGGGTTTGGCCGGCGGAATCTTTCAGGCGGCGCAGGACTTTCCAGTTGATGTGACGCGTGACTTTTTCCACATTGCGCATGACGGCTTTGGGGTCTTTGAAGACGTAATCGTTGATGCGCTGGAGGATATAGGAATCTTCCGTCCCGTCGCTTTTACGGTAGGTGGCCTTGTAAGTGGTGTTGATGTGCCCGCTGGGGATTTCCTTCCCGGTGACGAATTCCCCTTCAATGGCGAAGAGGTCTCCAATTCCGGCGATACGGCACAGAAGCTGGTCGGGAGCTGTCGTTACGGAGAGAGGGGCTGTCATGTCAAAGGTTGAAAGAAAGTTGAATGAATAAGTTAACGGATGAATTTATAACCTACAAGCTCATCAAGCCTGTTCCTGAGCCGGGAAATACCGTCTCCATTGAGCGCGGAAATGGGGATGACGTCCACTTTCGGGAAACGCATGCGGAAGTTAACCAGATTTTCTTCCGCTCCTTCCAGGTCCATTTTGTTGGCGACGACGAACCAGGGCTGTTTGGCCAGGTCTTCGCTGTACAGTTTAATTTCCGTGCGGAGATTCTGAAGGTCTTCAATGGGGTCGCGGCCTTCGCTGCCGGCCATGTCCAGAACGAAGACGAGCACTTTGCAGCGCGTGATGTGGCGCAGGAATTCATGTCCCAGGCCCCGGTTGTTGTGTGCGCCTTCAATGATGCCGGGAATGTCCGCCACAATGCAGCGGCGAAAGCTGTCGAATTCCACCACTCCAATGATAGGCTGAAGCGTGGTAAAAGGATAGCTGGCTACTTTGGGCTTGGCTTCCGAAATGTCTCCCAGCAATGTGCTTTTGCCCGCGTTGGGGTAGCCTACCAGCCCGGCGTCCGCAATGCGGCGCAATTCCATAAAGAAGACTCCTTCCTCCCCCTCCGTTCCCATCTCGGCTTCCGTAGGCGCCTGGTTGGTCGCGGAACGGAAATGCCAGTTTCCCTTGCCGCCGAGGCCGCCCTGGCACAGCGTGAACCGGGTGCCGATTTCCGTCAGATCCGCTATTTTTTCCAGTTCAATGCCTTCACCTTCCCGTTCCAGCCAGGTCGCCTCCGCCATGGAAGAGGCATTGCTGCGGTAGATAATGGTGCCGGGGGGCACTTTCCCGATGACGGATTTGCCGTTCTTGCCATGTTTCTTGGCGCTTTGTCCGCCTACCCCGTCCGTGGCGATTAATTTTGGATCATAAAAAAAAGAACGCAGGTCATTCGTGTGCGGATCCACTTCCAGAATGACGCTTCCGCCATCGCCTCCATCACCGCCGTCCGGGCCTCCCTTGGGCACGAATTTGGCCCTTCGGAAGCTGACCAGCCCGTTTCCTCCCTTTCCTGCCCTGGCGAATATGCGGATGTTGTCAACAAACATGGTCTGAATATGAAACATTTTCCTTCAAAACGCAAGACATGTGCAGGGCTGCACGGTTTTTCCACGGTGTAGGCCGCTGACTTTCCCGTGAAAGAGGATTTCGAATCATTACGGGAACTCCGGATGTTTTTACGATGCCCCGGATTGATTTGTGCCATGCTGGCTGTCTTCACAGTAATAAATGAAGAGAAAAATTCCTCTTATTAAAATAATCAGGGACAGCGGCAGCGACATGCCGCTTTTATTGGTGTCATGCAGACGTCTGCATGTAACGGACGGGGAAGGGAACCCAGGGTGAATAAACTCCATGCCAGAAGAGGAGCGGCAGATGCCAGACAGCAGAAAAAATTTCAGTTGAGTTCTTTTGATTTAAGCCGCTCCAGGCAAATAAAAAAATTATCGAGATAGTGAAGGACATGTCCAAAGGCAGGACGGCAGTTTGCGCGTATATCCAATCCATGTTCCGGGAGGGCGGCCCTCCCGGAAAACGGTATGTTTGAAAATGGCCTGTTTAGCGATTCCCAACAAGTTGTCCCCCTTGAAGATTGTCGTTTGCGCAGTGTTCGTGTCCGGCATGATCCGTCGCAGTTTCGGAAGGTCTGTTTCCAATCAGGAAAAAAATTGATTCAGTATTTCATGTAATGTTTTAAAATGAGTGGATTACTTATGGAAAACCTCTCTGGAGGCCACTGTAATTGCTTAAAATATGTTTCGAAAGTCTGCGGGAAAAATAAAAATTGAGGAGTATGAACCCATATCATGAATTTGCATGGAATTCTGTCTTTCTGGGGAAAGGCGGATATTGCCATTTTTCTTATACGTGATGGGCAAACGGTCTTTTGGATTGAAAATGAGTATGGGCGTGGCATGATTTCCGGGAATCATGCCACGCCTTTCCATCCACCTTCCCGACGGTTCTGAAAAAACCATAGTTCTTCCAAAGAACGGTGAATATTTCGCACGCATCGGACGTGACGAGCATTGCGAGATCGTGCTTCCCTTTCAGTCGGTTTCCGGAGAGCATGCCTTGCTTCAGTTTAAGGAAGGGGGATATGTCCTGGAAGACCTTGGCTCCACTAATGGAACTAAAATCAACGGCCTGACGCCGATGGTCGCCGCGACCCTTTACGATGGCGATGAAATCGCTTTGGGGGATGCCAGGCTCCGGTTTGCGGAAGAGCCATCTCCGGGATTTTCTGCCGAATCATCCGGGAGAGAAGAAGATGCCGTCCCTTCGATCGCTATGCGGAACTTACAGCAGTTGGCGGATGAAGCCGCCCGCACGACCCGGAATCATTATTTATGGATGGCTCTTTATGCCGTCCTGATATTTTTTCTGGCTGTGTTTGCCGGATTAACCTACAAACATTACAGGGTAACGGGTGAATTGCTGCCTCTTCAATGGCTGGATATTGAATCCCCCAAGGCCGCCTTGAAATCCATGCCTCTTCCTCAGACGGAAAACGGTATGCAGCACTGACCGGAATTTTTCAGTCCTGCCGTTTTATGGACTGGCCGGAGTATTTCCGGGCATGCGTTCCACATCCGTGAATAATGTGAAAGGAGTGGCGGAGCCCTGTTCCAATTCCAACAGGTATTGTTTAATGGTCAGGCCGCTTGCATATCCGGTCAGTTTGCCGTCGGCTCCGATGACTCGGTGGCAAGGGATGATGATGCCGACAGGGTTCCGATTGTTGGCCTGTCCTACTGCCCGGCATGCTGATGGGCGTCCTATTCGCCGGGCAATGTCTCCGTAACTTCTGGTTTCTCCATAGGGGATGGCTTGAAGGGCTTTCCAGACCGTTCGTTCAAATTCGGTTCCCTGGGGAGAAAGCGGCACGTCAAATACGCGGCGGGAACCTTGAAAATATTCATCCAGCTGGTCAGCCGTTTGACGCAGCAGGGGTGTTTCCTCCCATTCCAAATGCTCCGGCTGTGCCATGCGGCTGAAGAAAAGATGGGTGACGGCTGTGCCGTTTTCCACAATCACGACAGCGCCTGCAGGCGTCTGGTGGAGGAGCGCTCGGGCATGGGGAGGAAAAGTGGTTTTCATATCATGACCATAGCATGTGCCGGGTTAAAAGTTCTATTCATTTTGCAGGATATTTCGCCATTTGACAGGGGAAAGGAGGTATGAGGTCCCGAATGATGTATTTTGTTTGAAAGGCTGCGGAACTAGGTGCAGTATTGCTCCGTATGAAGAAGAGCCTATTTGCCGTGTTATTGACTGCATGCCTTTGCATGTCTGTAAAGGGAGAAGATTCCAAACCTCCGAGGACCCTCCCCGGCGGATGGGTTTATGTCTGGGGTGACGAGTTCAACGGTTCCAGGATAGACGCCAAAAAGTGGAAACCGGAGTTGGGAGTAATCCGTAACCAGGGATCCCAGCAGACTTATACAGGCCGACCCAAGAATATGAGATTGGAGGATGGCTGCCTGGTTTTGGAAACCCATTTTGAAAAGTTCGCCAATATCAATTACAAAAAAAGTTCGGCGGATTGGATCAAGAATACCAAGTTCATGCCCTATACCTCCGGTTCCGTTACGACGATCAAGACAAAAAATTTCATGTTCGGCAGACTGGAAGTGCGTGCCAAGGTTCCCAAAACCAAGGGCATCTGGCCAGCCATCTGGCTGCTTGGCAAGAATAAATGGGGCTGGCCCACCAATGGAGAGATTGATATGCTGGAGAATATTTCCCAACAGCCGGATGTGGTTTATTCCACTTTCCATTTGAGTCCGGACGGCGTGTCCAAAAGGGATGCTTCCCGCGGAGGGACTGTGAAGATAGATAATCTTTCCGATGATTTTCATACCTATGTCATGGAATGGGACAAGGATTCCATCAAGTTGATGGTGGATGACAAGCTGGTGAAGTCCATTGACCTTAATACCACCAATTATGCCAATGGGGCGGGGAATCCGTTCCGTACGCCGTTCTATCTCATTCTCAATTCCGCCGTGGGCGGCACCTGGTGCGAGAAAGCTCCTAAAGACGGGCAAGGGTATCCTGTAAAATTCCTGGTTGATTACGTTCGGTTCTATCAGACGAAAGAACATGCCCAGCAGGCTAAGCAGTTTGACCCGGAAACCGGCCTGCCCAAGAAGAAATAGCCTTTTTCCAGGTTGAGACATGTCCGGCGTGGCGGCCGGACATGCAATATGTCACTTGCCTTGTCATTTCACAAATGGCGCGGCTTTTCATATTGGATTCTTCTGCAGTGTTTCGGAACGGGAGGCCGTGAAGGTCACAAGTCTGCATTTCCAGAGGAGATTGCTGTATAGCTCCGCGGGAATGTGCTTACCTGTGTTTTCTTTTTTATATTTAACGGAATAGCGCAAAAAAACGGCTCCGCCGGATGACGGAGCCGTTTTCGTTGGTCCAAAAAAGGGTTGGCTGATTTTAACAGGATGTTCCCGTGGTCTGGGCCAGTTCCTGGAAACGGGCCAGGATTCGAGCTGTAACAGGACCGATTTTTCCAGAGCCCAGCTGATAGCCGTCCAGTTTGGTCACGGGAACGCATTCCGCGGCAGTGCCGGTCAGGAAGCATTCGTCCGCACAAGTGATGGTAAAGCGGTTCATGGTCTTTTCCTGAGCCGGGATTTGCAGCTCCCGGCAGATTTCCAGCACTACCCGGCGCGTGATGCCGTCCAGGCAGCCGTCCGTAACTGGCGGCGTGAACACGGTACCGTCCTTCACGATGAAAATGTTGTCGCCCGTGCATTCGGCCACATTACCCAGGTCGTTCAGCATCAGGGCTTCCGCCGCACCCTGGCGCACAGCTTCCATTTTGGCCAGGATGTTGTTGAGATAATTGAGCGACTTGACCTGCGGACAAACAGTGTCCGGACGGTTGCGGCGCACGGAGCTGGTAATCAGGGCCAGCCCGTTTTCATATACATTCGGATCGTACAGGGAGATTTTATCCGCAATGATGAAGACGCAGGACCGTTTGCAGTTGAATGGGTTAAGTCCCAGATTGCCGACGCCGCGGGTAACCACCAGACGGATATAGCCGTCGTTCAGGCCGGAGGCCGCGACCGTTTCGCATACGGCGTTGGAGAGTTCTTCCTGAGTGTAAGGAATATCCAGCAACAGATAATGGGAGCAGTTGTACAGGCGGTCCATGTGGTCTTCCAGGCGGAAAACGCGCTTATTATAGAACCGGATACCTTCAAAAATGCCGTCTCCATAGAGTGTGCCGTGGTCGAAAACCGAGGTTTTTGCTTCCTCCTGTTCCACCAGCTTTCCATCTAACCAAATCTTCATTGTTATCTAGAATTGAGAAATTACTTATGCCGGAACAGAATACTCCTATTTGAGGAGGGGGGGAAGCTATAAATGCGCCGGAGGAAAATAAAAGTTCCATCGCTTGCGGCAATGGCGGCAGGGAGGCTTGCAACCGCTGAAAATATAGTCGGTATTCATGGAGCAGACTTGACATTTATTTTCCGGTGTTTTTAGCTCTCGCGCGCAATGTCAGATCCTTCCAAGTTCCGCAACCTCGCCATTATCGCTCACGTTGACCATGGGAAGACGACCCTGGTTGACCAACTTTTGCAGGCGGGAGGCGCCTACCGTGCTAACCAGGCCGTGCAGGAACGCGCCATGGATTCCATGGATCTGGAACGAGAAAAGGGCATCACGATTAAGGCCAAGAATACATCCATCCTCTGGAATGGATATACGATCAATATTGTGGATACTCCCGGACACGCGGATTTCGGCGGGGAAGTGGAGCGCGTGATGAAAATGGTGGATGGCGTGCTTCTGGTGGTGGACGCTTTTGAAGGGCCGCAGGCTCAGACGCGTTTTGTGCTCCGCAAGGCCCTTCAGGAAGGTCTGATGCCCATTGTCGTCATTAACAAGATCGACCGTCCGCATGCCGATCCCGCCGCCGTGCATGACCAGGTGCTGGAGCTTTTTCTGGAGCTGGGCGCCACGGATGAACAATTTGAGGCCCCTTTCGTGTACGGTTCCGCCCGCGACGGTTACTTCATGAATTCCATGGAGGGGGAACCTCCTGTGGACTGCACTCCTCTTTTATTCAAGATTGTGGAACATATCCCCGCTCCGAAGGATGCCGATCCGGAGGGTGAATTCAAGATGCTCGTTTCCAATATTGACTGGGACGATTATGTGGGCCGTGTGGCTATCGGCCGCATTACTTCCGGCACTGTGAAGAAAGGGGATACCGTGTGGCTCCATCAGAGCGACGGCTCCTGCATTTCCGGAAAAGTGACCCGCATGTTTGAATATTCCGGCCTGAGCACTACGGATTCGGCCATCGGCGTGGCAGGCAACATCGTAGGGGTGGCGGGGTTTGAAAACGTCAATATCGGGGAAACCTTGGGCGGTTCCGCGGATACGGAGCCCCTTCCATTCGTGGCGATTGATCCTCCTACCATTTCCATGGAATTTTCCATCAACAACGGGCCTTTCGGAGGGCGCGACGGCAAGAATGTGACTTCCCGCGTGATACGCGACCGCCTGATGAGGGAAATGCGGACGAATATTTCCATCCAGGTGGAGGATACGGACAAGGCCGGCGTTTTCTCCGTTTCCGCCCGCGGCGCCATGCAGATCGCCGTGCTGGTGGAGACTATGCGCCGTGAAAATTATGAACTGTGCGTTTCCCGTCCCACCGTGATCATGAAGAGGGATGAAAACGACCGCCTTACGGAACCGTATGAAACGATGTACGTAGAAGTTCCGGACGAACATGCCAACGGCGTCATGAAGCTTCTTCACGCCCGCAAGGGACAGATGGAAGACATGGTATGCAGGGAAGGCACGGGCCATACTTTTATTCAGGCTTATATTCCCACCCGCGGTATTATCGGTTTTGAATTTGAGCTGGTCAATCTGACGTCCGGCCACGGTATTTTCTCCCACCTGTTCCGGGATTACGGCCCCTATGCCGGGGACATCACCACGCGTACCACCGGCACCCTGGTTTCCATGGAGACGGGCGTTTCCACTCCGTTCGCGCTGGTAGCGCTGGAAGAACGCGGGCGTCTGTTTGTGGGGCCGCAGGAAGATATTTACGAAGGCCAGATTGTAGGCGAAAACCCGCGGCAGATGGATATGCCGGTCAACCCGTGCAAGGAAAAGCATTTGAACAATATCCGCTCAGCCACGAAGGGAGACGGCATCCAGCTTTCCCCTCCCGTCATTTTTTCTCTGGAACGTGCCATTGAGTACATTGAACCTGATGAACTGGTGGAGGCTACGCCTCATTTTATCCGTCTGCGCAAGCGCATCCTGAACGCCAATGACCGCGTAAGGGAATCCCGCAAAGCAGGAAATTAAGGTTCCTGGAGCGCTGGGGAAAGGCTCCTGTGTTCAAAGCGGCGCCGGGGTAGGGCCGCGCTGCCGGGTTCCCTGCGGTCCGCTGAGCGGAGGAATGGCCTTGTTCTGTTATGAATAATTCCGGTTTTTCCTGTGCGGCTATCGTTTTATTTGTCCGCAGCGGTTTCCTTGCGGAAGAATGCGGGTTAATGGTCCCGTAATCGGAGAAGCCCAGGGGACAGAAAAGAAGAAGACGGGGAACGGTTCGTTTTCCCGTCGTCTCAGAGGGATAAATACTCGGTGAAAGCGTTTCCCGCCTTACCCTGTTGGCGGGTTTTTCCAGAAAAAATGCCCGGTTTCTTTTAAGAAACCGGGCATGGCATTAAACTCGTTGAGGGAACTCTTTTTAGATTTTGCCAAAGAGGGTCTTGCCGGCGGACATAAGGTTGTCGGCGGCTTCCTGAAGGCGGGCGGCGACTCCCTTTTCACCCTTGGCAAGATAGGAACGGGGATCGTAATCCTTCTTGTTGCCCACTTCGCCATCAATCTTGAGCACTCCGTTGATGTGTTCGCACATGTGGGAGACGATCGGGCGGGTGAAGGCGTATTGCGTGTCGGTGTCGATGTTCATCTTGACGACGCCGTAGGAAACGGCTTCGCGGATATCGGAAAGTTCGGAACCGGAACCGCCATGGAAGACGAGGGGCATGCGAGCCGCTTCTCCGTGTTTGGCTACCACGGCTTCCTGACCGTCCCGCAGGATGCTGGGTTTCAGTTTGACGTGGCCGGGCTTGTACACGCCGTGCACGTTGCCGAAAGTGGCGGCCAGCATGAATTTGCCGAGGGGCGCGAGGGCTTCATACGTCATCAGCATATCTTCCGGAGAAGTGTAAAGCTTGTCGGCGGGATGGCCGGAGTTGTCCACTCCGTCTTCTTCTCCGCCCACAACGCCGATTTCGATTTCAAGAACGATGCCCAGTTCGGCGCATTCCTTCAGCAGTTCCCGGGAAAGCTTGAGGTTTTCCGCCATGGGAAGCGTGGAGGCATCCAGCATGTGGGAATTGAAGAGGGGGGCTTCACCGCGTTCCACGCGGCGGCGGGATTCGGCAATCAGAGGACGCAGGAAAGTATCCACATGTTCGGGCTGGCAGTGGTCCGTGTGAAGGGCTACGAGAACGTTGTGCTTTTCAGCCAGACGGCGCGTTGCTTCCGCCAGAACAATGGCGCCAAGGGCGGAATTGCCTACGGAGCTGCCGGAGGCGAATTTGCCGCCACCGATGGAAACCTGGATGATACCGTCGCTTTTGGCTTCGGAAAAAGCGCGGAGAGCGCCGTTGATGACTTCGATCGTGGTCACGTTAACGGCCGGATAGGCGTAGCCTTCCTTTTTGGCCGTTTCAAGCATGGTAATGTATTGTTCTGGTGTGGCTATTGGCATAACGGGGATATGATAGGTGTTTTTTTTCAGGAGGGCAAGGCTGAACTCAGGCGCACGCCGGGGTTGCAGCGCTCTTGCGGGACATGTTCATGTTCGAATCATTGTGACTTGCGGCCGGACTGGTCCACCGGAGCCCGTACGGCAGTAGCGTGCGGCGTCTCCGGAAAGAAGCTCCGCGTGGCTTGGCGGACTTGAAAATTCTACCTTGTTTTCCATTCAGTACGGTTGAAAGGAAATGCCCCTCCTTCGTTTTACCGCTGGAAGGGCATTCTAAAGATGGGCGGGATGGGGATGTTATTCCGGAATGGATTCTCCCCGGATGAGGTCTTCCCAGCTCTGGCGGCTGCGAATGACGTTCCATTGGTCCCCGTCCACCAGGACTTCTTCCGCCATAGGCCGTGAATTGTAGTTGGAAGACATGGAAAAACCATAGGCTCCGGCGGACAGTACGGCCAGGAGTTCTCCCTGGCGCACGTCCGGCATGTCCCTGTTTTGGGCGAGGAAGTCTCCGGATTCACAGATGGGACCCACAACATCCGCTGTGACGCAGGATCCGGAGGGGTGTTCTCTGACCGGGATAATTTCATGATAGCCCTGGTAGAGGGCGGGGCGGATGAGGTCGTTCATCCCTGCATCCACAATTTTAAAGGTTTTGGCTTTCCCGTTTTTTTCATACAGGCAACGCGTGATGAGTGCTCCCGCATTTCCTACGATAAGACGGCCCGGTTCCACAATGATGTGTAATCCCAGAGGTTGCAGGGTGGGGACGACGGCCTGGGCGTAAGTGCTCAGCGTGAGCTGGGCGCAGTCCTCATTCCACCATTCCTGAACGCCGGAATCCAGCGTGCCCTGGTAAACGATGCCAATTCCTCCTCCGATGGAGAAAAATTCAATGCCGTGTTTTTCTTTCAGGGAAGCAGCCAGGGGGGCGACTTTCCTGACGGCTTCCAGGAAGGGTTTCGCCTGGGTAAGCTGGGAGCCGATATGCATTTGCAACCCTTTCAGATGAAGGTTCGGAAGTTCGCGGGCCGCCATCTCATAAAGAGATTCAATGCGTTCGAAGTCCACGCCG
Source organism: Akkermansia sp. UNK.MGS-1 (assembly GCF_000980515.1). Classification (NCBI taxonomy): domain Bacteria; kingdom Pseudomonadati; phylum Verrucomicrobiota; class Verrucomicrobiia; order Verrucomicrobiales; family Akkermansiaceae; genus Akkermansia; species Akkermansia sp. UNK.MGS-1. The sequence continues at coordinate 118,436 of NZ_LBCB01000011.1, forward strand.
AATTTATTTTCAGCCTTGCCGGTAGTAATGTATTTGTGCGTTCCCGCCTCTACGTTGGGATTGACGCGCACGGCCACCGGAGCCTTGACTCCCATGGAGGCGGCAATGGCGTTAATGGCCCGCAGTTCCGCTTCGGATTCCACATTGAAGCAATAAATGCCCTGCGCCAGGGCATAACGGATTTCCTGCTCGGTTTTTCCTACGCCGGCATAAGTGCATTTGGACGGATCTCCCCCGGCTTTGAGGACGCGGAAGAGTTCTCCGCCGGAGACGATGTCGAATCCCGCCCCGTTGCGGGCCATGAGGTTCAGGATGGCGATGTTGGAGCAGGCCTTGACGGCGTAGGCCACTTCCGCGTTAAGCGGTGCCAGAGCTTCCCTGAGGCGGTGAAAGTGGTTTAAAATGGTTTGTTTGCTATAAACGTACAGGGGTGTGCTTTCCTTGTCCGCCAGTTCCTGAAGGTTGACGTTTTCACAGTAGAGCGTGCCGTTTTTGTAAGCGAATGAATGCATGGATTATTCCTTGGTTGTGCTTTCGTTGGTTTTCCCGGAATGGAGAGGGGGGAGAGGGAATCTGGGAGTGGGAGGGTTGTCAATGAGCTGGGCGATCCAGGCGAGATCCTTGGAGCTTTCCAGCCCGAGTTTAATCAACATGGTAATGGGTACGGCCAGCAGCATGCCGATGGGGCCCCATACCCAGCCCCAGAAGATGACGGAGAGCAGAACCATACTGGTCACAATGCCGAATTGTCGTCCCAACAGCATGGGTTCCAGGCAGTTTCCCAAGGCTGTGTTGATCACCAGGTAGCCGCCGGCAACAATGATGCCCGCAGTAGGGCTGATCAGAAGCATGGCGAGAAGTGTGGGGGGGATAGCCGCGATGATGGAGCCGAAGGTGGGAATGAAGTTGAGGGCGAAAGCCACGATGCCCCACAACAGCGGAAAGTCCACGTTCATGTAATAGCAAAGCAGGAAAGCCAGAAGCCCTGTAACTGCGCTGATGAAGGTTTTAATAATGAGATATTTCTGAACTCCGGCCAGGGCCTTGGAGAATTTGCGGATGCCTGTGTCGCTGTTATGCCCCAGTTTATTGATGTTCGCCCGGAAGCGGGGGGCTTCCCCCAGGAAGAAAGTCATCAGGATCAGAATCAGGGTGGTGAAGGTCAGCATGGAAGCTAACTGCCCCATCACCCCTGTGGAAAACGCCACGATGCGCTGGCCGTTGAGCAGGTCCGGAAATTCCTGAAGCATCTGGTCAGCCAGGTTGTTCCAGTCCTGTTCAATCAGGAAAGCGCGGAGTTCATGGATTTTCTCCATCATAAGAGGCTGGTATTTGACCGTGACCGTTTTGGCCAGATCCTGCCCCAGGTATTGGGCCAGATAGCCCAGGCCCACCAGAATGCCAAAGTCCATGATGACCGTGAAAGTCACTGCCAGCCAGTGCGGGAAGCAAAGACGGCTCTTGAAAAAAGTCGTCAGCGGATAACTGACGATTGCCAGAAAGCCGGATAAAACGATGGGCAGGAGCACCGGTTTTCCCGCCTGCAGCCCGGCCGTGATGATAATGACGCTGGCGAGCATGAGCAGAATTTTCAGGCCCTCTTTTCCGGATTCTTTCTGAAAAGTCATGGAAGGATTGATATTAACGGGGTGGGTAATGGTAGCCTGTTTTCTGCAGGATTGCAATCTTAAAGGCCTTCATTTTCATGATGTTCCCGGAAGAAACGTTCCAGGTCTTCAAAACGGGTCAGGAGAAAGTCCGGCTTTTTTTCCCTGAGGCCTTTGATGTCCGCCTCCGCGGCCCATCCTGCGGAGAGAATGCGGATAGGGACAGAGCGGCATGCGTCCACGTCTGTGGGGGCGTCTCCAATATAGATGGCTTCTGAGGCGACGGCATTCAGACGGGACAAAGCCCGTTTGATGCGGTCCGGTTTTACGCCTCCCTCCGGGGAGCCTGTTTCCAGAATAGGAAAAAATTCGGACAGATGAAAAAACTGGAGGGATATCTCTGCGCTTTCCAGGCGTTTGCCTGTGACCATGGCCAGCCGAATGCCGAGGTTGCGGAGAGTGCTCAGCAATTCGGCTGTTCCGGGAAAGGGGGCGGGAGCCAGGTCTGCGTGCAGCTTGCGGTAATAGTGGATAAATAGTTCCCTGCCGCGTTCATGCAGTTCCGGTTTCCCGGGAATCAATTTCTGGATAACTCCCAGATCGTCCGGGCCGAATTGGCGTTCGATTTCTTCATCCGTCAATATTCTGCCGTCCAGCTTCTGGATAGCGCGGCGAAAAGCCTCCCGGCACAGGGGTATGGTGTCGGCAAGAGTTCCGTCAAAATCAAAAATGGCGGTTTTGATCATCAGCCGTACCCTACATGCCGACAACGGACGGTTCAAGGGGAAAGCCGTGCCGGAATAGTCATGATGGGGCTGCAGGACGGATGAATAAGCAGGACGTGTCATCCCGTGCGGAAAGGTCAACGTTTCATTCCTGTAGTATCTCTAAATCCCTTATGTACGGGAAGGCCCCAAAAGAATATCTGTCCCTGTGGAGCGTCATTGCATTAGGAATAGGGTCCATGGTGGGAGCGGGAATTTTCGCCCTCATGGGGCAGGCGACCCTGATGGCGGGAAAAAATGTATATTGGTCCTTTATTCTGGGAGGCGTTGCTGCCCTGCTTTCCGGGTACACCTACGCCAAACTGGGTTCCCGTTATCCCGGTTCCGGAGGAATTATGGATTATTTCAACGAGGCTTTTTCCCATAAGACCCTGTCCGGCGCACTGACCCTTATTTACCTGGGAACGCTGGTCATTACCGTGGCCCTGGTGGCCAAATCCTTTGGAGCCTATGCGTCCCGCCTGTTTTTACCGGACAGGGCAGTCACCATTTATTCCACGGCCCTTTTTGCCAGCGTGGCTATTTTGCTGCTGGGGGCATTGAATATGGGGGGAGCCAGGGCCGTTGGAAAGTCGGAAGTAATCATGGTGGCATTCAAATTATTGATTTTGACGGTTTTAATGCTTGCCAGCTTCGGTTCTTCCGTGCCTGTGGGCGCGGATCCCATTCCGGTGAAAGGGCTGGACGGTTTGCTGGGCAGCGTGGGATTGACATTTTTCGCATTTGCCGGCTACGGAATGATGGCCAATACGGCGGGCAATCTGAAAAATCCTTCCAAGACGCTGCCAAGAGCCATTTTTATGGCTATTGGCCTTGTGCTGGCCTTGTACCTGATACTCTCCTACGTAGTACTGTCCAACGTTCCCGCTACTTCCCTGGAAAGCCATACGGAAACGGCCGTAGCGCAGGCCGCCTATCCGGTTTTGGGCATGTGGGGCTTCATGGCCGTATCCGTAGCGGCTCTCATTGCTACGGCATCAGCCATTAATGCCACCATGTTCAGCATGCTGGACATTTCCCGGGCTCTGGCGCGCAACGGCCAGCTGGGAGCTATTTTTAAACAGCCTTTCTGGGGCCACGGAACGGAGGGTTTTTTCTATCTTTTGCTGGGGATTCTGGTGATGACGAATGCCTTTAACCTGGTAGCCATCGCCAATTTGGCGGGGGCCTGTTTTCTGATCAGCTACCTGGCGGTGTTCGTCGCCCATTGGCGGCTCCGGAAAGAGACTCAGGGAAATGCGCTGCTTATCATCCTGGGCTTTCTTCTGATGCTGTTTATTCTGGGGGCGTTCTTTTACCAGATGTTCTTCAGCCAGCCTTATCTGATTCCGTTGATTGTGCTGTTTGTAGCCGCCTGCTTCATCCTGGAATTCCTGATACGCAGGAAGATTGCGAAAAATGTTCCCGGAGTTTCTTGACCCATGGGTGCGGGAGAAAACCGGGGCTTTTTCCCGGCCTTTTAATGCAGGAAGGAAGTCAGGGGGCTGGTGGCTGTAGCTTGGGAGGAAACGGCGGGAAGGCCGGACAGATAAGCCATGCGTCCGGCACGGCATGCCAGGGCGAACGCCTCCGCCATGGCGGAGGGAGAGCCGGAGGCGGCGATAGCCGTATTGACGAGCACGGCATCCGCTCCCATTTCCAGAGCCTCCGCCGCGTGGCTGGGCGCTCCCAGCCCCGCGTCCACCACCACGGGGACAATAGCCTGTTCAATGATGATGTTAATCAACTCCCGGGTCAGTACTCCCTTGTTGGTGCCGATGGGGGCGCCAAGAGGCATGACGGCCGCCGCTCCGGCTTCCTGAAGGCGTTTGGCGAGCACGGGGTCCGCGTTAATGTAGGGAAGCACGGTGAAGCCTTCCCTGACCAGGATTTCCGCCGCTTTCAGCGTTTCAATGGGGTCCGGCATCAGGTACTGGGCGTCCGGGTGAATCTCCAGCTTGATCCAGTTGGGCAGCCCGGCTGCTGCCGCCAGGCGCGCCAGGCGTACGGCTTCTTCTGCCGTAGTCGCTCCGCTGGTGTTGGGGAGAAGGAGGTATTTTTCCGGATCAATGAAATCCAGAATATTGGCGGCGGGATCGTGGGAACCCGTCAGATCCGCCCGGCGCAGAGCCACCGTCACAATTTGGGCGCCGGAGGCTTCCAGAGCTTCTTTCATGCTCTCATTGGAAGGAAATTTTCCCGTTCCCACCATCAGGCGGGAGGTGAACTGGCGTCCGGCTATCTGCAAAGGTGTGTCTGTCATTGCGGGATGGAGGGTACCTCCGCTTACCTTTTCAGGCAAGGGAGAATGAATAAGAGGGGGGCAGCATGACGGCTGAACGGAACATGGCCCGGGAAGGGCCATTCTTTATTCACCGCTGAAGGATGCGCTTCGTAATGCTCTGGGTTTTCCAAGGATTTCCTGATAAAGAACAGCCGCTTTCAGGGATTTGGGGTGGTGAAGGGAATTTTTCAGGGAAGGAGATTCCACTGCGGCTGATGACGGAAGAAGGTCGGGCAGATGTTCCTTCATCTCCCTCTTTTGCAAACGTTGCAGAGCCGCCTGTTCCGCATCGGAAAGAGAGCGCATGGATTGCCGGGCTTCTTCCGTAGCTTTTACGTAGCGTTCCAGCACATTTTGCGCCGTCTGCCGGGCTGTTTCCTCGGGTTGTGCAGCCGCCGGCGCCGGGATCGGCTGCGGTTTGCGGGCCACGGCGGGGGAGGGAAGCTCTACAGGAGGGGCTGAGGGCCGCGGTGCGCGGGCCGGTGCGGCAGGTTGGGTTTGCTGTGGCTGCGGGGTTGCCCGGCGCATTTCCGCAATGACTTCCCTTACGCGTTTTTCATGATGGTTCTCCGTGTCCGGAACGGACGGTTCCTCATCTTTTTCATCCGGTTTCAACAATTCGATTGCTTTTTTGATGAGGAAAATCACCCCGACAATCAGCCAGAACCAGAGTTTCAGGCTATTGTCATCGCCTCCGGAGGCGAGCATGTATGCCAGTGAATCCATAAAGGATAAAGGTTTCCGGAAAAAGCAGGCCTTTCCGGAAACCAGGGAATTTATTTATTTGATGGAAGAGGGAGGCGTATCCGGTTGAGCGATGGAATCTCTCATTTTGGTGTCAGCCACCACGTTTTGGTAACGGGCGTAGTCCAGCACTCCCAGATTGCCGTTGCGGAAGGCTTCCGCCATGGCCATGGGAATCTGGGCTTCCGCTTCCACCACCTTGGCGCGCATTTCCTGCGTTTTTGCAGCCATTTCCTGTTCCGTGGCTACGGCGGCGGCGCGGCGGACTTCCGCTTTGGCCTGGGCGATTTGTTTGTCCGCTTCCGCCTGCTCGGCCTGGAGGCGGGCGCCCACATTGCCGGCTACATCCACATCCGCAATGTCAATGGAAAGCACTTCAAACGCCGTGGCGGCGTCCACCCCCTTGTCGCTTACGGTACGGGAGATCACCTCCGGTTTTTCCAGAACATCCTTGTAGGAGGGGGCGGAACCTACGGCGGAGACGATGCCTTCCCCGACGCGGGCGACCACCGTTTCCTCCGTGGCGCCCCCTACGAAGAGATCCAGGTTGGTGCGCACCGTTACGCGGGCGCGCACCGCCACTGCAATGCCGTCACGGGCCACCGCCGTCAGGCGCGTTTGGCCGGAGCTGGGGTTCGGGCAGTCGATGACTCGGGGATTGATGGAGGTGCGCACGGCTTCCAGCACGGTCTTGGAAGTGCCTTTCACGGCCAGGTCAATGGCGCAGGCGCGGTCGTAGCTCAGCGGAATGCCGGCTTTCTCCGCCGCAATCAGGGCAAGCACGCAGTCCACGATGTCGCCGCCGGCCAGGAAGTGGGCCTCCAGCTCATCCGTGCTGATGTCCAGGCCCGCCTTGGCGGCCGTAATGCGGGTGTCCACCACCAGGGGATAGGGCACTTTCCGGAGCCACATCCCCAGCATGTTGCTCATGGAGACGGGCGCTTTCGCCAGACGGGCGCGCAGCCATGTCTTGAAGAATTTGGCGATGATGGCGAAAAAGATGACCAGAAAGATGACGAGGACGACGACCAGAATGGTCCCCCAGGCGGTTGCGTTGGAAATGTTTGCTGACAGCAGGTTGTTCATGTATCCTTCCATACCATATGAACCGAAGCAGGGTAAAGATATAATTGTGTTACCTGCGGTTTAAAGATATTGACCTTTCGGAGGATTCGTGGCAATGCACTTGGCCGTGCGCACCATTGATTTTGATTATCCGCTGCCGGAAGAACTGATAGCGGACCGTCCCCTTCCGGACCGCTCCGCGTCCCGGATGATGGTCATTCACCGGGATACGGGCATGATTGAACACAGGCATTTTTGCGATTTGCCGGAATATGTGCGGGAAGGGGATCATTTTATCCTGAATGATACCAGGGTGGTTCCGGCAAGATATTTTTCCAACGACGGTTCCATTGAAATAGTACGCGCGGAGGTTCTTAATCCCCTGTTGTGGAAGTGCATGGTGCGCCCCGGACGCAAAATGAAGCTTGGGCGTACGGTTGCGGTCGGAGAGGCGGTGGGCACCGTGGAAGGCATTGATGAGGAAGGGTACCGCCTTATCCGGTTTGACCGGGAAGTGGATGAGGAAAAATACGGGCGTCTGGCTCTTCCCCACTATATGAACCGGGAAAGCGACCCATCCGACAGGGAGCGTTACCAGACCGTTTACGCCAGACATGAAGGGGCCATTGCCGCTCCTACGGCCGGGCTGCATTTTACGCCGGAGCTGCTGGCATCCGTCCCCCACGATTTTCTAACCCTGCACGTGGGGGTAGGAACATTCCGTCCCGTCAAGGCGGACAGGATAGAAGACCATCAGATGCATACGGAGCATTTTTTTCTTCCTGAAGCCGCTGCCCGGGCAGTCAATAACGCCAGAAGGGTCATTGCCGTGGGCACCACCAGCGTGAGGGTGCTGGAACATGTGGCAACGGCGGAAGGTCTGCCGTTGAGGGAGTGTTCCGGTTCAACGAACATCTTCATCTATCCTCCCTACAACTACAAGGTGGTGGACGCCCTGATCACGAATTTCCATTTGCCGCAGAGCACGCTGCTGATGCTTGTCAGCGCCTTTGCGGGCAGGGAGCTGGTCATGAAAGCCTATCTGGAAGCCATCCGGGAACGGTACAGATTTTTCTCCTATGGAGACTGCATGTTGATTTTGTAAGGTCCCGGCGGTTTTTTCAAGTATCCTTTGGAAAAAGCGCGGATGGTTTTAAAGACTGTCTTCGGGAGGGTGCTGCGGGCGGAGGGACGGCGGCGGAACGCCGCCCGGGGAAGAATTGGAGTTCCGGCTTCTTCTGAGTTCCAGCAGGTTTTTTCCGTGGTTCCTGAGTTGGTGGAGGGTAATCAGCATATGCAGTATTTCTTCCAGCAGGATGTTCATCACGTTGGCATAATGACGGTCCGTGCTGTTCTGGCACAACCGGAGGAAATAGGCGGCTTCCAGTTCCGGAGCGTTCCATTTGTTCCGGATGATGCGGCTTCTGCGGGAGGCCCTGGGCCAGCAGGGATATCCCCGGTCCCTCAAATAAAGAAGGTAGCAGTCTTTTAACATGTCAAGCTGGAAGGTTGCGCCGGCACGTGCCGGCAGGGAGATGAAGGGGTGCATGTCTTTTACTCCCTCCAGCGTCATGTGGATGGTTGTTTCCGCAAGCACGGTCCAGTAGAGAATGGGTTCCGTTACGGCCCGGCTCCTCCTGCGGAACCGCAGGTAGAAATGGCGGCTGAGCTCCAGGACGGAAAGGGCTTTAATGTAATGCGTCAGAACCGCCCGGCCGTATTGCCGGAAAATGAACTGTTCCAGCCTTTGCTGGAGATGAGCGTCTCCCATTGCCATCTCCTTCTTAAGAAGGTTCCACTGTTCCTTGAATATGGCATCTTCAGTCATAGATTTGAAAAAATCAATTATTTCCAATATAAAATAAATTAATTTCCTGGAAATTCAAATGGAATTGGGGGTATTTTATCAATTTTTCCAAGTTCAGGGGTATGGGCATGGAGCATGGAAGAGCCTGAAAACGAAAGTGTCTGCCCGGCGGGCGTTCCTGCTTTGGATTTTCCGGGCCGGCGGATTATTTCCGTTGTCCGGCAGCAGGATGTAAAAATTGCCGATGGTGATGTATGGGTATTTGTCCGACCGCCAGTGCGGGACAATGACCCGGCAGCTTCCCGGGAATGAACAGGACGAATTTTACTAACACATTTGATAGGAATCCCGTATGGGAAAATTTAATTAGAAGCGGTCGCAAATAGGGTATGATGAAAATTTGCCGGGACCATTTTTCATGCAAAAAGTGCGACTGCATTTCCATGCGGCGCAATGCGTTCTTGTGAGGGAAAATAAAACGCGATAGCGTAAAAACGCGATAGCGTAAAAACGACTTGGCGGTCAAGAATACCCCTTATCCCTGTCACGCGCGTATGGATCACGATTTCAGCCTTATTCTCACTTTTGTCGGCGGATTGGCCGCTGCCCTTCTTTTCGGCCTTATTGCCAGAAAACTGCATTTATCCCCGCTGGTGGGCTACCTGCTGGCCGGGGTGGTGGTAGGGCCGTACTCGCCGGGATTTGTTGCGGATTCCCATACGGTGGAACAATTCGCGGAGCTGGGCGTTATCCTGCTGATGTTCGGGGTGGGGCTCCATTTCCATTTGAAGGATTTGATTGCCGTGCAAAAAGTGGCCGTGCCGGGAGCCGTTGTGCAGATATCCGTGGCTACCGTGCTGGGGGTGCTGGTCGGGTGGATGTTCGGATGGTCCGCGATTTCCGGACTGGTTTTTGGCATGGCGATTTCCGTGGCGAGTACCGTAGTGCTGACGCGGGTGCTGGAAGACAACCAGAACCTCCATACGCCCGGCGGCCATGTGGCCCTGGGATGGCTGGTAGTGGAAGACCTGTTTACCATTCTGCTGCTGGTTCTCATCCCCGCCGTGATGGAAGCGCGCCAGAGCGGCGCCGGAGACTGGGGCGGCATTCTTTCCGAGCTTGGCTGGATGTTCGTCAAGCTGGCCCTGCTGGTGGCCCTGACGCTGTTTGCCGGGAAAAAAGTCATTCCGCTGGTGCTGCGGTACGTGGCCCGAACGGGCGCGCGTGACTTGTTTACGCTGGCTGTGCTGGTCATTGCGCTGGGCGTGGCGGTGTGCTCCGCGGAATTCTTTGGCGCTTCCATGGTTTTGGGGGCGTTTTTGGCGGGGATGGTTGTAGGCCAGTCGGACTTCTGCGCGCGCGCGGCGGCGGAAGCCATGTTGATGAGGGATGCTTTTGCGGTTCTCTTCTTCGTTTCCGTGGGGATGATGTTTGACCCGATGTCCGTGGGGGATTGCTGGCCTCTGGCCCTGGCAACGCTGGGGGTGGTGATGATCGGCAAGCCGCTGGCGGCTTATGTGGTTGTTCGTTGCCTGAGGCGGCCGGTGCCGCTGGCGCTGAGCGTATCCGTGGCCTTGGCTCAAGTGGGTGAATTTTCTTTCATTCTCGCCGGAATAGGTCTCATGTACAACATCCTGCCTCCGGATGCCAATCAGGCCATCATTCTGGCGGCTGTCGTCTCCATTTCCTTAAATCCCATCCTGTATCGGCAGATTGGACCTGCAGTCAAATGGCTGCAAAAACGCGGCATAGGGCTTGCGGACCCGGGGGGCGTGAACAGCATGGCCTTGCCCGCTCCGGATGCGCGGCGCGTGGTATTGGTAGGGTTTGGCCCCACGGGGCGCATTCTTAAGAGGATATTGAATGACAACGGGGTGGAAGTCATCATCGTGGAAATGAACATAGACACGGTTACCGCTATACGGGAGCAGGGAGGGGATATTGTTTACGGGGATGCCAGCCAGCGGGAAATTCTGCGCCATGCGGGCATTGAATATGCGGAAAGCCTGATTCTCTCCGCTTCCATTCCGGACGCCAAGGAGATAGTAGGCGTGGCTCTGGAGCTTAACCCTCATATTGACGTGATGATTCACACCAAGTACATGAGGGACGTGGATATACTGAAGGAAGCCGGCGCTTCCCAGGTTTTTTCCTCGGAATCGGAAGTAGCCCTGTCCATGGCGGAATATTTCCTGCGGGAAGGCGGTGCAGACGACGAACAGATCGTTTCCGAGCGCCAGCGCATTCGCGCGGAGCTGGACAGGGAAATGCCCGGAGTTTCCGTTGCGGGCCATTCATAATCGTTGGCTCCGCTTTGTCCGGGCAGAGGTTCCCATGCCCGGAATGGACACCGTTTCCCCTTCCTGGATTCGGAACATGTTTTTACGGGAATCCGGCAACAGTCATTCAACTTCTGCCCTGCTTGGACGGTTTAAGAATGACGGTAACGCGCCCCAGGTGGTGCAGTGCGTTTTCTATCTGGTTTTCCAGCTGCGAGGCGATTTGGTGGCATTCCCGGATAGTCAGGGAGGCGTCCACGGAACACACGCAGGTCAAGGTTGGGAAATTGTCCTCCCTGGTCAGGTCCAGCTTGAGGATCTTGCGGATGTTTCTGTGCTGCTGGAGAATGAGATTTACCTTCAGGCGCACTTCCTCCGGAGAAACCTGTTCCGCAATGGCGCCTGTTTCCATGTCGCGGCAATCCGGTTCAATGCGGCAAATTACCTTTTCCGGCTTGAGTTCATGCAGAATGGAATCCCTGAAAGCCTCCACCACATGGTAGCCGCGTTCCAGGGGCCAATCCGCCGGAATTTCCACATCCATGAAATAACAGGGGGCCTGTTTGCCGTGGCCTGCATAAAAACCGTGAATGCGGACATGGTGGCGCAAGGCCAGCCGGTGGATAATCATGTCCGGCTCCATATTGGAAAGATTCTCCCGCGCCGGTTCGATATGGACGATGACGTCCGCTTCCGGCAATTCATGCTTTACAATGCCTTCAATGGATTCCGCCACATCATGGGCGTCATCCACGTGCAGTTCCGCAGGCGCTTCCACATCCAGCTCTACAAAGATGCGCGAGCCTCCGTCACGCAGGCGGATGCGTTTGACCGGATAATCCGGGGCATTCTTTTTCATGGCGTCCAGCACCTGACGCGTCAGGGAGGAAGAACCGCCGTCCATCAGGGCGTGGATGGAACGTTTGGCAAGGCCGAAAGCCACGGAACAAACCAGAGCCGCCACAAACAGGGCCGCAATGGCATCCGCCCTCTCCAGGAGGCCGTGCCAGGCTGATTCCGCAGGGACCAGATGGGCCAGCCAGATGCAGAAAAGACCCAGGAGCACGACTGCGGAAGACCAGATATCCGTGGTAAAGTGAAGTGCATCCGCTTCCAGGGCCTGGCTTTTGTGCTTTTTGGCTATCCGGCGGAGCATGGCGGAACGGTTCACATCTACCAGCAGGGAGACGGCCACTACGGCAAAAGCCCACCAGGTGAGGGTAATCTCCGCCTCATTGTAGAACAGACGGTCCACAGCCTCCCAGACAATCCAGGCGCAGGTAACTAAAAGGAGGGCTGTTTCCGCCAGGGCGGAAAGATTCTCCACCTTTTCGTGCCCGTAGGGGTGGCTTTCGTCCGCAGGGCGGGACGCCACTTTTACGGCGTAAAAAGTCATGGCCGCAGCCATCAGGTCCAGCCCGCTGTGCAGGGCTTCGGAAATGATGCCGAGGCTGCCGGTTACAATGCCGGCCCAGAGCTTGATGACCGTTAAAAAGGCGGACCACAGGACGGAGGAAAGGGCCGCATGTGATTTTTCCTGGTGCGCTGCTTGTTCCATAAGACAGGGAAAAAGAAAGAAGGGCATATCTAAGCCCGCCTCCCTTTCTTAGTCAATGATAACAGAGGCGGCGTTAGAACTCAGGCTTTGGCCCATGACGGAATCACCCCCTGCACCATCAGGGCTGGATGCGTAACAGGAGCCTGCTGTGCGGATATATTTTTTTATTTTCACTATTAAAGAAACAGTATTTATTATTTTAAATAATCAAAATATATTAAAAATTAATTGAAGGCGGTAGAAGATAACTCTGAAAGCAGCCGGTTGCCGTGACCTAAAAAAGTATTGCCAATGCTGGGGAATACGTTATTTTGCGTGTGTTGAGAGTGACTGCCAAGAGGTAGCCGGAGCTCCTGAAGGTGCGCGGCGTGTTCCCCGGCAGAGTATCCGGTACCTGTAATATATTTACGGATGGCCGCACCCTGATTCCCTTCCTGCGTGGTATTTGCAAATGACAATGTGTTCCCCGGGTTGTAGAACAGTTCCACTTGTTAGTTTGTCTCTTTTCACCTACACTTACTATTATTCCCAATTCTATGTCAGGACATAATAAATGGTCTAAGATCAAGTACGTTAAGGCTAAGGAAGACGCCAAGAAGGGCAAGGTTTTTGCCCGCTTTGCCCATGAAATCATGCTGGCCGCCAAAAGCGGCGGCGGAGATCCTGATCTGAATCCGCGCCTGCGCGCCGCCATTGACGGAGCCAAGGCCGTGTCCACCCCCAAGGAAAATATTGAACGCGCCATCAAAAAAGGCACCGGGGAACTGGGAGGAGCTACCATCCAGGAGATTACCTATGAAGGCTACGGCCCCTCAGGCACGGCTTTCCTGATTGAAGTGGCGACGGACAACACAAACCGTTCCGCTTCCGAGCTGCGTACCCTGTTCACCAAAAACGGAGGCAGCATCGGTACGCCCGGTTCCGTGGCTTACCAGTTTGAACGCAAGGGAGAGGCCCGCATCATGGCGGAAGGTCTTACGGAGGATTCCGCCATGGATCTGGCGCTGGAATGCGGCGCGGATGATGTGGAACAGGGGGATTCCGACAATGAATGGGTGTTTGTTACGAGCCCAACGGAGTTGAACAACGTGTGCGCCGCCCTGCGTGAAGCCGGGCATACGGTAATTTCCATGAAGCTGATTTCCGTGGCGCAGAATGCTTCCGTGATTAATGATCTGGAAACGGCGAAGGCCGCCCTGCGCCTGTATGAAGCGCTGGACGACTATGATGACGCGCTGAACGTCTTCTCCAATTTCGATGTGGCGGAAGAAATCCTTGAGCAGCTTGGTTAACGCTGTTGTCCTTCAGGAGACGCCTGTTGTTGCAGTTCAATTTTCTTTTCCATGTCTGATACCCCCCCAGATTTGACTCCGGAACAGGTTTCTCCGGAGCCGGCGCCCAAAAAACGTATTATCCGCAAAACCAAGTCTGCGGCGGAAGCTCCGGTAAAGCCCCAGACTGCTGCGGAAGTGCCCGGGACGGAACAGGATTCTTCCCCGGCTCCCCGCAAGAGGACGATAAGGAAGAAGGTTGCTGAATTGGCGGATGATGGGATGGAAAGTGTCGATATGCCGGGGAAGAAGACTTCCCGTAAGAGCAGTGCTGAAATCCCGGTGGAAGAAGCGCAGGATGTTCCTGCCAGGCCCCGGCGCGGACGCCCGCGCAAGAAGCCTGTGGAGGAGGTTCCGGAAACTGACGGCTCTGCGATTGCCTCCGGAACGGAAGCCGCCGTCAAGCCGGTGCGCAGGCGTGTTGCCAAGGCTGTTGCTCCGGAGAACGGTGATTCAGCCGGCCCTGAGGCGGAAATTGCCGTTCATGCAGCGCCCGCCGAGCCGGCTTCCGATTCTTCCGATTCTGTTCCGGAGCAGCCCGCAGAAGGCAGGCCGAAGGTTATTCGCCAGAGATTTGTGAGGAAACCGAGGGAACAGGAGCCGGAGGCGGATGCTTCCGTTCCGTCCATCAAGGTGGTGCAGGAAGGTGCGGCGGATTTTTCCGAAGATGCCGCCCGGGAGCCGCGTCGGACAAATGAGCCGCAAAGGCAGCGTTTTGACAGGCAGAACCGCCGGAATAACAACGACCGTTTCAACAAAAACCGGAATAACCGCCAGGATGGCCGCAATGGCAGAAACGGCAATGACCGGGTTAAAAACCGCTGGAATAATAATCAGGAGGGCGGAACCCCACAGAACAGCGCCCCCCGTGAACTGGCGCCGCCGGAACCGGTGGACGGGTTGCTGGAAATTACGAATAAGGGGTTCGGCTTTTTAAGGAAGCCGGATAATGATTTTGACGCTTTTGCGGAAGCCGTTTATGTGCCGCAGGATATGATCCGCAGGTTCGGTCTGCGTCCTGCCGTGTGGGTGCATGGGCAGGCCTGCCGTCATGACCGCGGCATTCTTCTGACGGAAATTGCCTCCGTTAACGGGGTTGCTCCAGAGAAAGCGCGCAAGAACCCGCACTTTGAAGAGCTCAAGGCGGTCAATCCTAATAAGCGCATTTCTTTTGAAACCCGGCCGGAGCGTTACACCACCCGCACATTGGATCTGATTGCTCCAATCGGGCGCGGCCAGCGCGGCCTGATTGTCTCTCCGCCCCGCGCAGGGAAGACGACGCTGCTTCAGCACATGGCGGAAGCCATTCTGGAGAATTACAGGGATTCCATTCACCTGATGGTGCTTCTGGTAGACGAGCGTCCGGAAGAAGTGACGGAGTTTAAACGTTCCCTCCCGGGAGCTGAAGTATACGCCTCTTCCAATGATGGAAGGGTGCGCGATCACTGCCGCATGGCGGAACTTTGCATTGAACGCGCCAAACGGCTTGTAGAGGCGGGGCAGCATGTTTTCCTGCTGATGGATTCCATTACTCGCCTGGCCCGCGCCTACAATAACGCTGACAAGGGAAGCGGCCGCACGATGTCCGGCGGCATTGATGCCCGCGCTCTGGAAATGCCCCGGCGCCTTTTTGCCGCCGCCCGCAATACGCGCCAGGCCGGTTCCCTGACTATCATTGCCACCGCCCTGGTGGAAACCAACAGCCGCATGGATGACCTGATTTTCCAGGAATTCAAGGGGACGGGCAATATGGAACTGGTGCTGAACCGCCGCATTGCGGAGCAATATATCTTCCCGGCCGTGGACATTCTGAAATCGGGGACGCGGAGGGAAGAGCTCATTATGCCGGAAGCATGGCTGTACAAGATGAATCTGATCCGCCGCGCTTTAGCCGGGCATAAACCCGTAGAAGCCATGGAACGGTTCCTGTTTTTCCTGAACAAATACCCCAGCAATACCCAGATGCTGCTGGATTTGAAACAGAAAGCGTAGGTTCCCCGATGGCGCAGAGCCTTGGAGGCTTGCGGAATTCCGGCCGGAAAAGCGGGAAGCATTTGTCTTTCCTGATGAGTCAGGAGCGTGCTTAAACGCCTTTTTTGCTGTTCCAGATGGCGATATGCAGACGGTCTGAAAAACGAAGACCGTAGCGGAGACACCATTCCACCGCCTGCGCACGCATGGCGTTCAACTCATCCCGTGTGGAGGCCAGGGGCATGATCAGAATTCGTTCCGGGGGAATGTCCGCTTCGGAAGCCCGCCGCAGAACGGCCCTGACATCGTCCTCGCACGCCACGACGAATTTGAACCAGGCTTTCTCCGTACCCGCCAGACAGCGCAGGATATCCGGTTTCCAAGTCTTAACGTCGTTATTGCCTGAATGGGGGAGTTTGGGAGATACGTTGAATTGCGTGACGCGTTTCAGCAGTTCCGTATCCGGCATGATGGTGCCGTTGGTTTCCATTTCCACGGCATGATCCGGCAACAGGCGCAGCAGGGCGGGAAGCGCCTTTTGCTGAATGAGCGGCTCCCCTCCGGTCAGGACCAGGCGGCGGCATGGATAATGGAGCACCAGTTCAGCCGCCTTTTCAGGCGCGAGGCGCATTCCGGGAACCGTTCCGTTCCAGGAATACGCCGTATCACACCAGGAACAGGCCAGATTGCAGCCTGCCAGACGCAGGAAAACGCAGGGTGTTCCCTGGGAGACTCCTTCCCCCTGAATGGAATGGAAAATTTCCGGTTGTCCGTGAATCTGGGCCAGTGTGAGCATGATCAGGCTGGCCTGAGACTATCATATCCCTGCCGTCCGTCAACGACTCCCTGAGGGAAGGCGGGTGCTTCCTTGTTCTCCGTGCATTTCATTTTCCGGCAGATGTTCAACTGTTGCTGCTGCGGAAGGCCGCACCCGTGAACAGGAGCAGGATAAATCCCGCGACGGAGGCTGCACCCGTGAACAGCTTCTGAAAGGAGGCATGGTCTTTTTCCTTCTTTGCCAGCTTTTTCACTTCTTCCCTGGAAGCTTTCCGCATGGCCGCGCGGGCTTCGTCATAGGCCCGGGATGCCTGTTCTTCTTTTTTACGGGCCTGTTCCAGAGTTTTCCGTACATCTCCGGACAGCTCCCTGTATTCGGCCACCGCCAGCAAGTCTTCATCGCCCGGTTCCGGGACAGCGGATTCGTCCCGGTCATCGTCGGCCAGAACCTTGTTTTTCTGTTCGGTGAGTTTCTCCTCCGCCTTCTGCATCAGGCGTTCCTGTTTGCCAGACTTTTCTTCCAGAGTTTCCAGCGCCGCATCTACGGCTTTTATTTTTTCCTTAGCAGCTGCGGTTTTCTGGCGGATAAGGTTCATCTGTGCCTGAAGTTCGGAAATATTTCCCTTCTGAGGGGCAATCCCGGACAATTTCTTCCTGCTTTTGGCCTCTTCCCGTTTTTGGGCCAGTTCGCGTTCCGCCTGTTCCAGTTCCGCCTGAATGCTCCTCTGCTGATCGGTCAGCCTGTCAAGCTGGGTTCTCATTCCCTCCTTTTTCCGGAGCAGTTCCTCCCTGGCGGATTTGGTGCTTTCCCTTTGCCTTTTCATGCGGCGGCGCAGCCGGTCAATCTTTTGGTCGTGTTCCTTCACTTCTTCCTGCTGGTCCGCCACGCTTTTTTGGTAGGCGGAATCCTGGATTTCCTGATGCTGTTGCCTTTTTTGTTGGAGATAAGCTTGCTGGAATCTCTCTATGTCTTCTTCCGCCGCCCGGGTGGCATCCTGGGCATCATCCAGCTTCTTTCGGGATTGGATAACGGCTTTTTCCAATATTGCGGCCTCCTGTTCCAATGTTGTTTTTTGGGCGGCCAGTTCCTTTCCTTCCGGGGAAATGCGGTTTTGATAGTACCAGACGGAAAATCCGGCGGTTAACAAGGTCAGGAGAAGCAGTACGTAGCGCATGGATATGTTCCGACGATTCGGTCAATGATATAAAAATGGGTAAGCCTTGTCAACATGGCAGAAATAAGAACCGCCCGCTTCCCTCCGGAGATGAAGGAAGCGGGCGGTCTGAAAAGCAGGTTTCCGGAAATGCGTCTTTCCCTGTTAAAGATTCAGGGAAAACGCAGAGATGGCATCTATCTCTTTCGCGATTTTATCCAGCAGTTCATCGGAAACCGGCTGGTTGGTCTTAATCACGGTCAGGGCCTCCCTGGTGGCGTGGTCGGCCGGGGCGGCGATGTTGTCAATGTTGATTCCATTGGAAGACAGGGCGGAGCCGATGAGGGCGATAATACCCGGGCGGTCCTTGTAGCGCAGGCATAATGTCGTGCCGCGCAGGTCCGCGTACAATCCGTTGAAATTGTTCAGGCGGGAGACCATGGGGATGCCTTCCGTCACCACGCCGCGCACGCTGGTGTGGAAATATTCCTCTTCCTCTTCCATGGCCACGTCCAGCGTGATGGAATCTTCATAAGGTTTGTCGTCTTTGGGTTCCCTCGCTTTGAAAACGATGCCGTGCTCCCGCAGGGATTCTTCCGCGGCGGCAGGCATGAGCCCTTTTTCCGCATGCGGCAGAAGGCCTTCCAGAATGGGGGCCGTAAACCATTTGCGGAAAATGCGCAGGTTGCCGTAAAAAGTGCATTCCACGCGGCGGATGGGCTTGTTGCCGCCGGCCTTGCGCGCCAGGGAGGCGAGCAGAAACGCCAGTTGAAGATGGGCCGGATTGAGGCCGCTGGGGGATTCCCCGTTCACCACGCAGGAGGTGTCGCCGTCGGAAAAGTAGGCGATCATCTGTTCTGCGGCGCGTTTGGCCGCTTTCGTATTGGCCTCCCGGGTGTTGGCTCCCAGGTGGGGAAGAATCAAATCCGCAATGGGGGCGGAAGGCTTCTCTCCGGGCGCGTCCTTGGGATGTACGTCCGTCAGGTAGCCGATGTTTTTGCCTGCGGCCTTGGCGGCGGCCAGCGCTTCTTCATCCACCACGCCGTAGCGGGAGCAGTTGATGAGCACTGCTCCGTCTTTCATTTTTCCAATGAGCTCCGCGTTCACCATGTGGTGGGTGGAGGGGCCGCCCGGAACGTGCAGGGTAATAATGTCGCACTGGGAGAAAATATCTTCAATGCTGGTAGGGGTGACGCCGATGTTCAGGGCGCGCTGGCGTGCCAGAAAGTGGTCGTAGCCCAGCAGAATGGGTTCAAATCCCTGAAGGCGCTTGACGAGGTTGCGGCCGATGTTGCCCAGGCCGATGATGCCCACCGTCTTTTTGGTCAGCTCGCTGCCCATGTATTTTTTCTTTTCCCACAGGCCTTCCCGGGTGGTGGCGTCCGCCTGGACGATGTGGCGGTAGTAGGCCAGAATCATGGCCATGACTTCTTCCGCCACAGCATTGGAGTTGGCCCCGGGGGTATTCATGACGTCCACGTTTTTTTTGCGGGCGTACACAATGTCAATGTTGTCGTAACCGGCTCCGGCGCGGACGACCAGCTTCAGGGAAGGAAGGGCGTCCATGATTTCCGGAGTGACTTTTTCGCTGCGGACGATCAGAGCCACGGCATCCGGATGGGCGGCTACCTGTTTTTCCAGAGGCGTATCAGCGTCCTGGATGACTTCATAGCCGGCCGTTTTAAGCGTGTTGGCCGCTACGTCGGAGAGTTTGGTAGGAATAAGGACCTTGTTCATGTTGGTACGGTGGAAAAGATTATTGTTCAATGGTATGGATAAAAAGCCCGCTGCGCAGCTTGGGTTCAAACCAGGTGGATTTGGGAGGCATGATTTCTCCGGCGTCCGCTACGCGGAAAAGGTCGGCCATGGTGACGGGATACAGGGAGAAAGCCAGCGCCATTTCCCCGGAACAGCGGCGTTCCAGTTCTCCCAGACCGCGGATTCCTCCTACGAAGTCGATGCGGTCGCTCGTGCGTGGATCGTCAATGCCCAGAATGGGAGCCAGCACATTCGCCTGGAGGATGGCGCAGTCCAGGCTTTCGATGGGATGGCCGGCCGGGAAGGTTCCCGGTTTGGCCGTGGCGGAATACCAGCGTCCATTCAGATACATGCCGAACTCATGCTTGGCGCGGGGGGCGTAGCCTTCTCCGGGAATGGTATCCACAGGATTTATGTCAAAGGAGGTACGGAGTTTTTTCATGAATTCCTCTTCAGTCAGGCCGTTCAGGTCGCGTATGACGCGGTTGTAGTCCATGATGAAAAGGTCTTCATCACAAAAGACGACAGCCATCAGGTAGTTGAATTCTTCCTGTCCCGTGTAGTCCGGGTGTCTCTGGCGGCGCCTGGCGGAAACGGCGGCGCTGGAAGCCGTGCGGTGGTGCCCGTCCGCAATGTAAAGGGCGTCCACTTCCTCAAAGCTTTTGCGGATGTCTTCCACCGTGCCGGGCTCGGAAACGGGCCACAGGATATGGGTGACGCCGTCCTCCGTGGTAAAATCATATTCGGGTTTGTGGAATTTAATCCATTCCCGGATGATGGCGGAAAGACCTTCATGTTTGCGGTAGGCCAGGAATACCGGTTCCGTCTGAGCGGAGCAGGCGTCAAAATGCTCAATCCGGTCAAGTTCCTTTTCCCTGCGGGTCAGTTCGTGTTTTTTAATGGCGCCGCTGGCATATTCATCCACGGAGGCGCAGCCGACGATGCCCGTCTGTACGCGCCCCCACATGATTTGTCGGTAGATGTAGAAAGACGGCCGTTCATCCCGGAAGAGGTAACCTTCGCGGACAAACCTTTCCAGGTTTTCCCGGGCCTTGGCGTAGGTTTCCGGGGCATGGATGGCGGCTTCGCTCGTGTCGATGTCGGAACGGCAGATATGGAGGAAAGAGGCGTCATTTCCGGAGGCCATTTCCTCGGCTTCCCGGTGGTTCATGACATCATAGGGGAGGGAGGAGACCCGCGCGGCCAGTTCCCGAGGAGGGCGCAGGGCGGGGAAGGGATGGAGAGTGGACATGGAAGGAAGAGTTCGGAAAGTCAGTAATGGGAAGGATGATATAGCGCACGAATGCTGGAAACAAGCCCGGCCAAAATGCATGCCGCAATGAACAGCAGCAAATAACGTGAAATGGAGTCCTGAAAGAACGGGTTGTCCCGGAAAGACCGTGCCTGATTGAAAGTTTGGACGATGACGAATGCCGCCGGGATGCGGAAAAGATCAAAGATGAACAAGTTCCGGGATATCCGCGATGTATCCTGTTCCCGGCGATTGTTCCGTTCATGTTCCGGCGGAGGCGTTCCGCCCTCTTTTCCGGACGGAGCCGGAAAAGAGGGCAGGGGCCTGGCTTATTTGAGCTTCAGGATATCCACGATGCTGGACGTGATGGAGCGCATGTCATCCATTGTCAGCTCGCCCATGTGGGCAATGCGGAACGTTTTGTTCTTCAAGTCCCCGTAACCGTTGCCGAGCTGCATGCCGCGTTCAATCAGGGAGTTGTTCAGGGCGGCGATGTCAATGTCCCTCGTGTTGCTGATCACCGTCAGGGTGCGGGAAAGGTGATCCCGGTTGGCAAAGACGCTGAAATATTCATCCGCCCAGGAACGCACGAATTCGGCCATGGCTTCATGACGCGCAAAGCGGTTTTCCACACCTTCCTGCATGATGCGCTGGAGCTGGAGGTCCATGGCGTACATGATGGAGATGCAGGGAGTGTTCGTGTACTGGTAGTCCTTCTTCTGAATAGTGTCGTAAATGGAACGCAGGTCAAAGTAGCAGCCGCGGTTGGGAACGGAGGCGGTGCGTTCGTACGCTTTTTGGGATAGCGTGCAGACAGCCATGCCGGGGGGAAGGGCAAGCGCCTTCTGGGTGGAGGTCACCAGTACGTCCACGCCCAGCTTGTCCGTTTCAATCCGGGAGCCGGCGGCGGAACTCACGGCGTCCATGCACCACACGACATCCGGGTATTTTTTAAGCACTTCCGCAATTTCCTCCACCGGGTTCTGGATGCCGGTGGACGTCTCATTGTGCGTGATGCAAATGGTGTCGTATTTGCCGGTGGAGAGGGCGGCGTCCACCATTTCCGGGGTAGTGGGCTGCCCCAGTTCGCTCTTGAAAATATCGGAGGGCACGCCGTTGCCCGTAGCGATCTTGTACCATTTGTCGCCGAAGGCGCCCACGGAAAAAATGGCGGCGCGTTTGGCGGTGCAGGAACGCACGGCGCCTTCCATCAGGCCCGTACCGGAGGAAGTGGAAAGCAGAATTTCCTGTTCTGTCAGCAGGATGCGGCGCAGATTGTTGGAAATGCGGCGCTGCAGGGCGGAGGCCGCTTTGGATCGGTGTCCCATCATTGGGCCGCTCATGGCGGCAAGTACTTCAGGTGCTACTTCAGTGGGTCCGGGAATGAATAATTTGGTTGCCATTTGTTTTTAAGAACTGGGTACGCATACTATAGCGTCTCCAAACGGTTTGACTATGAATTTTTGTTGAGCCTTACCGGGAAAACCTGCCGCAGCAGCGGAGAAAGCAAAGAGAGGATGTCTGTATTGGGCGGCACAGGTGGCCAGTTGGGAGTAATGCGGGCAGGATGCGGCGCTCCGCATGTTCCGTCATCCCATGCCGGCATGGTTCCTCCGGTGATCCTTTTCAACCGGATTTTCTGGCAGGAAATCAGGATGGAACGAGGCGGTGAACCTGTGCTGAAACGGTTCTCACGTTCTGCCGGTGAAACGGCTTTTTTCTCCTGTTCGGAAAGGCAGGGCGCAGGACTTGCCCTCTTTCCGCAGGAGGAATGTTTTTGAAATTTAGAGGCTGATCAGCTTGACGAGCCAGTAACCTCCGAAGAAAAGCCAGATATACAGGAAGCCTGCAAGCAGGAAAGGCCGCGCTCCGGCTTTCTTAAACTTCTCAAAGCTGGATTCCGCGCCCAGGGCCGTCATCGCCATGGTCAGCAGGAATGTATCCAGGGTGTTTATGGCGTCCACAAGTCCGGCAGGCAGCAGGTGCAGGGAATTAAAGCCAATGACGGCAAGGAACAGGAAGGCGAACCAGGGAATGGTAATTTTCCGTTTTTCCCCGTTTGCGCCGGAAGAGGGATCCCTCCGGGCCAGGACAATGCTCAGGACGACCAGCACCGGGGCCAGCATCATTACCCGGATCATTTTGACGATAATGGCCGGATCGGAAATAGCTTGCCCCATGGCGTTGCCGGCGCCCACCACATGCGCCACTTCATGAAGGGTGGCTCCGGTAAAAAGCCCCATTTGTTCCGGCGTCAGATCCAGTATTCCGGCCCGGTGCAGGGCTGGATACAGAAACATGGAGAGCGTGCCGAAGATGACCACGGTGGAAACGGCCACAGCGGCTTTGTAAGGTTTGCTTTTGACGACGGGTTCCGCCCCCAGAACGGCTGCTGCCCCGCAAATGGAACTGCCGATGGAGGTCAGCAGGGCCGTGTCCCTGTCCATTTTCAGCAGGCGCCCCAGCCCGGCTCCCAGAAGAATGGTGAGAGTGACCACAATAAGGTCGAGCGCCAGGGCGGAGCCGCCGATGTCGATGACACTTTGAAAAGTCAGTTTGAATCCGTACAGGACAATGCCTGTTCTCAAAACCTGCTTGGTGCAGAACTGAATGCCGGGAACCCATGTTTCCGGAAGGTGGTTGCGCAGGCTGTTGGCGTAAAGCATTCCCAGCACGATGCCGACGATCAGCGGGCTGAGGGAAAGATGTTTCACCCATTCAAAATCAGCAATGTAAAAAGCGGAAAAGGAAAACAGAACAATAAGCAGGATGCCGTGGAGGGGATTGGCTAGATGTTTGGGAGACATGGTCGGTAAATGATGGTTGCGGCTGCCCGTTGTATCTGGCCGGGAGCGTACCGGATTGGCTGCGGAATAATATACGATGCAGCCATTATAAAATCTAATTAAAAATTGTTATAGCCAATTAAATTTTGTTATAATAATATCGGCAGAACTTGATGAACAGTTCATTGATTCTGCTGTGGTCTCCATGTCCTGAGACGAAGTGGAAGGTGCGGCGAATTTCCAGGTGGCGGAGATGTATTTTCTTCAAACTTCCGCGTTTGAATTCTCCCCGGACAGCAAGGGAGGAGAGAAAAGAGCACGCCGGAGAATGCTCCAGATACATTTTGATGCTTTCCGTATTGCCCAGCATCATCAGAACATGGAGGCCGGAAACGGAGATCCCGTGTTTTTTCAGCGCTTCCTCCACCACCCGACGCGTGCCGGACCCCGGTTCACGCATGATCAGGGGCACATGGGAGAGTTGCGGGAGGGAAAGCCCTTCACTGGGCACGGCGGCCTGCATGCCTCCTGCCAGAATAATTTCGTCCTCCATAAATGGCTGGTAATGCAGGTCCGCGCGCGTTGCCGTGCCTTCCACGATGCCAAGCTGCACGGATTCATCCTGGACGGCCTGTTCTATTTCCTCCGTATTGCCGCTTTTCAGCCATATGCGTATTTCCGGGTAATGGCGGTTGAACAGGGCCAGCAGCGGAGGCAGCACATACTGGGACATGGTGGAGCTGGCTCCCAGGCTCAATTCGCCGGAAACAGGGGAATTGCGGCCAAAGGATATTTCTTCAGCCAGCGTTTCGTATTCCTTGAGGATGCGGCGGGAATGGGCCAGCAGGCGCACGCCTTCCGCCGTCAGGGCAATCCCTCGTCCCTCCCTTTTGAACAGACGGGCATCCAGCAGACGTTCCAGTTCCTTGATATGCCGGGTGACGGCCGGCTGCGTGATGAACAGTTCTTCCGCCGCGCGCGTAAAATTCAGGCGCCGTGCGACGGTTTCAAACACTTTCAGCCGGAAATCCGTAATCATGGAGAGGAAATAATATTCAACCATGCCGCCGGGGGGACGGCAAGCTCCTTTCCTCCGCATGATGGCGTACGGCGCTGGGAATGGCGCTCAAGCGCAAGACGCGCGGGTGCCCGTAATATTCCGGAACCGTACATCCTCTGAACGGCAGGTGGCGGAAGAGAGTCCAATGCCTATATGAAACTGCATTCCATGATTATTGCCGGCGGAGCCGGCCTTTTGTTGTTGGGGGCCTGTTCCCCCTCTTCCTATCAGACCACATTTCCGGAACCGGCCTATGTAAAGGTTTCCACCAATAACGGAGCTTATGCTCCTTATCCGGACGATCCTGTCGGCCAGCAGGAACTGGTGTACTGGTATAATTCCCTTGCCGCTCCAATGACGGTGGTTGCGGAGGTTCCTCCCACTCCCATTGTCACGACAGGTTCGGGGCCGGTTGTTCTTGATTCCAGCGATTTCTCCGCGAAATTGTACCGCGACAGAACGGAAATCAAAAAGAAGGATAAGGACGGCAATTGGGTTACCAGCGTGCGCCCCACCACCCCCGCAGACCAGCGCATGAGGAATTACGTGATGGCTTCCAAAAAAGCCCGTTAGATTTTTCCTCCGTTGACGAAAGACCTTTCCGGCCTGCGTTCCTCTCCGGAGGAAGCGGGCCCGGCTTGTTTACGGGCAGATTTTTCTTCCCATTCTTCCGGGCAAGTGGGGCGCCGGCGGATAATTTTTCCCGGCCAGGGCAAATAGGCGTCCGTGTAAAAGGTGGAACCGCAACCCCGGCATTCCAGCATGATGCCTGTATCCGGCCTTCTTTGTTCTTCCGGAGTTTGCGGAGCAGAATAAAGCCCGGCGTTTCCGCAGTGCGGGCAGCGGATGGAAAGGGGAATGGTGTGTTGAACAATCAGCGTTGCCGCGTAAGCGAGTGCCCAGGCAATGTAGCCCGCCCAGAAAGGCCATTCCGGATGAAGCAGCCAGACTGCTGCAACAAGGAGAGCGGAGCACAAGGCATACAGAAGGCTCCGCTTCTGCCTTCCGGCAAGGAGATGGAAGCAATAAACCGTATCCTGCATAAAAAGGAAGGAGATGAATTTACAGGTCATCCAGCGTCCATTCATCCTTCCATTCCAGGATAATCTGGTCACCCTCCCATTTCATGGGCAGCCACAGGTAACGGCCGTCAATGGCGTTTTTGGGTCGCCAGATGTCCGCCATGAAGATGAATTTTCCGGGTTTGCCCTGTACAGGCAGGATGAAAGTGCTCTGGCCGCCGAACGTGATGCCTGCCTTGGGCCCCACGCAGGGATTTTTCAATTCCATCCATGGGCCGGCGATGTTTTTGGCCACGGCGCTGCGGGCGGCGTTGGGAGCCCAGCCCGTGCATCCGGAAGCGATAAGATAGTATTTGCCCTTGTGTTTGCAAATAGCAGGAGCTTCCATGTAGCGGTTGATGAACGCCCGGACATATTTTCCCGTATGCCCCGTGTAATCCGGCGTCAGCTCCGCGATGTGAAGGGTGATATTGCCTTCCGAGGAATAGATGTGGTAGGCTTTTCCATTGTCGTCCACAAAAATGGTCATGTCCCGGCTCATCTGCCCGCCGGGATAGTCCCTGCGGATGATGCGGACGTAGTCGGGCATTTCCTTGGTGAATTCGGTCGTCTGATCCTTTTTATCCATGTTCAGGGGCCATTTGCCCGGATTGACTCGCCCGGCTTTCAGGAACTTGAATGGCCCTGTGGGTTTTGTTGCCGTTGCCACCCCCGCGTAAGCGGATCCATATCCTTTCCCCTTGAGTTCCAGGTGAAACCACATCACGTACTTTCCGGTCTTTTTGTTGTAAACCACTTTGGGGCGTTCCAGGATGCAGCCCTTGGCGATGGGGTGGGAATGGTCCCCCTCCACCACCTTCAGGGCGATTCCTTCGTCCTTCCAGTTATAGAGGTCTTTGGAGGAATAGCAGTGAACCCCTACCTGGGCATAGTTTCCTGCGTCCCCCTCCACCTTGTGTTCTCCGTACCAGTAATAGGTTCCCTTGTCGTACAGGATGCCGCCGCCGTGGGCGTTGATGTGCGCGCCGTTGTTGTCCGTCCAGATTTCTCCGGGTCTGAAGGAAGTATGTTTAATTGGGGTTTCTGCGGTGGAGACGGAAGCCGCACTGTAAAACAGGCAGAGCGCCAAAAGCGATTTCATGGTATTTATCATGGCCGGGATAGTGTGGAAATAGAGGATGGAGAAGGTTCCGGTTGGCCGTACAGCTTGTCCCAGGCGCGGGAAAGAGCGTACAGGGCATATCCGGTGCCGTAGAATTTGTGGTAATTATACAGGGGGTAGTCCCACCAGGCCCCGTCTGTTCCCTGGCGGGTGAGAATATCGTCCGCCAACAGGGATGCATGACGCTTTACCTGGTTTGGCGCCAGCATGTCCAGGCACATTCCTGAATAATAGTATCCGTAATAGAAAAAATAGCCGGAATTCTGGGCGAAACTCTCGTGGGGAGTTGGTTTATGCAGGGCCATCGTCAGCCATCCCCTGCGGCTCCACAGGCGGTCCAGGCCGTCCACAAGCTGGCGCAGGGAGATGTCCTCCGGTTCCCAGAGCCTGATGGCGTAATCACAGGCGGGAGTCCGGGCCAGGCTGCCGGTATGGCGGTTGATGGGCCTGCCGGGATAGAAGGAATGGGAAAGGGAATAAACATAGGTTCCCGCAGGCGTCCTCTGGGATTTGAGGAATTTCAGCGCGCGGGTGAATATCTTATCATCAAGGGAAAGGCCGAATGATTTTCCTGCCATCCAGGCGGAGATAAGGACGGTTCCCGTCAGGAAAGAGGTAGGCTGGGCCGCAGGGCGTTTGCTGAAGCCGGAATAAGTGAGGTAGCCCCAGCCCCCCATGGCGGAAGCCAGTTCATTAAGTTTTTTTACCTGGGAGCGGGCGCATTCCTTCAGTTCCCGGTAGCGAAGGCTGTCCGGGGCCAGTCTTGCAGCCCTCATGCTCATGGCATCCAGCACGTAAGTATGCGCCCAGGTGTTGTAAACGCACAGAGCGTCGCCGCGTTTCAGATGGGGCATCGTACGGATTAGATAGTCTTCAGCACGGGTCATGGCTTCCTGCACGGCGGGTTCATGATGCAGGGGGCTGGCGTTGAGCCCTGCAATGCACAGGGCGGTACTGGCTGTTTTGAAGGTGAGGGGCCCGTCCGGGTAGGGGCAGAGGATATTCCAGGTGCCGATTACCCGGTGGTCGCCCCAGGAGCCGTCCTTATTTTGCGTTTTCAGCAGGAAATCCACGCCGCGGCGGAATGCCCTGTCAAATTGTCCGGGTTTTGCGGGGGAAATATCCGGGATTTTGGCGATTGGAATAACATCCGTTTTTTCCTTTGGCACGGATTCCCCCTGCGCTGCGGGAAGATGCAGGCACAAGGTGGCGAGAAAAATGGTCGTCAGCGGGCGGAACATGGGTCATGAAGTTGTTGCCGCATCAGAGGGATACAGGGATTCTCTGACGCGGGAGACGGCATATAAGGCATATCCGGTGCCGTAGAATTTGTGGTAATTGTACAGGGGGTAATCCCACCAGGACCCGTCTTCTTCCTGCATGGGCAGGAGGTCGCTTGCCAGATGGGCCGCATGGCGCGCCAGGTGTTCCGGCGCCACTTCCTCCAGGCAGCGGGCGGCGTAATAATACCCGTAATAGAAAAAATAGCCCGCGTTCTGGGCAAAGCTTTCATGGGGAATGGGCTTCTTTACAGCCAGCGAAAGCCAGCCGCCGCGGCTCCAGATGCGTTCCAGGCCGTCTTCCAGCTGACTCCTGGAAATAAAGGACGGGTCATACCGCATCAGAGCCAGATCCCCGGCGGGAGTGCGGGCCAGGCTGCCGGTGTGACGGTTGATGGGCCTGCCGGGATAAAAGGAATGGGAAAGGGAATAGACGTAGCTGCCGGCGGGCGTCCTCAGTTTTTCCAGGCAGGCGACGGCGCGTTTGACGACGCGGGGTTCCGCTTTGAGGCCAAAGGCCTGTTCCGCGTCCTTGTAGGCAAGAAGGACTGTAGCCGTCAGGAAGGAAGTGGGTTCCCCAATGGGACGCTTGGAAAAAGTTTCAAATGTGTAATAGCCCCAGCCGCCCTGGACGTCCGCCATCTGGTCCAGCGCTTTGACTTGGAGGGAGGCCACCTTTTTGAGTTCTTCGCGCAAAGGGGCGTCCGCAGGAAGGTTCCGCGCCGCCCGGCTCAGGGCGGAGAGGCCGTAGGCATGGCCCCATACGCCAAGCACGGTACGAGTGTCTCCCCGTTTCAGGGTGGGCAGCGTGGTTAGCAGGTACTGCAGCGCCTTGTCCAGGGATGCCTTGACGGTGGGGTCTTCTTTCAGGGGACTGGTCAGGAGGCCGATCACGCACAAAGAGGTGGAGGCTGTCCTGAATGATCTGGGGCCTTCCGGATAAGGGCAGAGAACATTCAGACCCTTGGTGCGCGTATGGTTTCCCCAGGAACCGTCCCTGTTCTGTTCTTTCAACAGAAAGTCAGCCGCCTTCCGGATAGAAGCGTCCAGCGTTTCCCGGGAGGGAGGCGGAACATCCGGAACCCTGGCAATGGGAATGGTATCCCTTTTTTCCGTTTTTTCCGCCGGAACAGGAGCGCAGAGCGCCGTACTGGCTCCAAGGGCGGCAAGGAAAAGGACGGCTTTATTCATGGGGATCCGTTAAGGGAAATCAGGCCTGTTGGTCCTTGATGGTCACCTGGACGGGAAGGCCGGGGGCGAAAATCTGGCTGGCGGGAACCTTGGGCGTGATGATAATGCGGCGCTTGCCGTCTGCTCCCGGAATGGGGCTGGCTTCCGTAATAACGCCGGGAATCTGCATGTTCGTTATTTTGATGACGACGGTTTCCCCCACCTTGGGCGTAGCGGTGGAGTCCGGAAGAGTAGCCTGGACAATCAGTTCCGAGTCTGGCGGAACGATGGTGGCGATTTTGTCAAAAGCTCCCAGTTTGCCGCCGGGTTTCAGCTTTTCCGCCACCGGAATGGCCACCCACTTGTCCGCCACATATCCGCCGTACAGCAGGATGCCGTTTTCCGGGGCCTTGAAAGAGGCCATTTCCCGGTCTGCTTTCAGTTCATTGTACTTATTCTGAAGGCGTCTCAGGGAGACTTCCGCCTCCGTCAGGGCTATCTTTTTCTGTTCCAGGTCAAAATCCGCCTGCTTCCTTGCCTGTTCCAGATCCATCTGCTTTTCCTTGACTGCCGTAGCATAGTCTTCCCCCAGGCGATGAATATTGCGCAGCTTGGCCAGTTCCGCAACGAGTTTGGCTCCCTGAACGGCAAATTCGCTTTCCCCAAGTTCATTTTTCAGGCGTTTCAAAATGATCTCTTCCGTTTCTTCCGCCACCTGGTCATCCTTGTACATCTTGGTAAGCTGGTTCAGCTCTTCCTGTTTGTAGGACATGTGGCGCAGGGCTTTGTTGACGCGTTCCTCTTCTTCCGCCAGCATGCGGGCCTTCCGTTTTTCCAGAAAATCCTTTTGATCCTCTTCCGTCCGTGTCAGGGCCGTCTGATATTTTTGCAGGGCCAGGGCGGAACGTTCCTTCTGCTGGTCCAGGGCGTACCGGAGTTTCAGCACCTCCAGGTTCTTGCTCTTGATGGCGCGTTCATAATCTTCGATGCTATTGTCCAGTATGCGGAAGTCCGCCTGAGCTACGGATTCCCCTTTCTTGACGGAACTTCCCTGCGGCATGATGCCGAGCAGGAAAATGTCCGAGGTCCCCTTGGGGGAGAAGGAAATGGATTTGGTATTTTTTTTGGGAAGAAGAATGCCCGGGGCAATGGAATCCGCCAGGGAGGGCATTCCCAGGGACAGGGCGGCCAGAAGTCCGGCCATGGTAAGGGATGTGCAGTTCATAATAATAGGATGGAATCAGGACTGGTGAGCGGAGAAGGGGACGAAACGTCCCTTCTTTCCAAGAATAACGGTGTGAAAAGCGGTTTTCTTTCCTTTATGTGAGGCCGGAACGGCTTCCGTGCTTACTTCGAACCCCGCTTTTTGCAGTGTCCGGGAAAGTCGGGTGTCCGGGCGGGCTACCGTAATGACCAGCAGACCGCCCTGCTTGAGTGCGGCAAAATAGTCGGAAGCTTCGGCTACGCTCAGGTTCATGCGTTCGTGCGTGGAATGGGACAGAATGGCGTGGAAGCTTTTCGGATTCTTGCGGGCGATTTGAAGCGCCGGGGTAAATTCCACGCTGACGCGGGGATCGTGCAGGAATCCGGGCCGTTCCTGGTTCATCAGTTCCTTGTGCCAGTCGATAAGCGGTTTGCAGGGTTCCGCCACGATGAAGCGGGCCTTTTCCCTGCGAATTTGATCCATCAGGGCGAACAGGGTGAATCCCAGGCTGAGGCCGTCGAGAAGGAAGGAGGGCTGGTTGGCTCTTTTAACCGGAGCCGCCGCCATGGCTGCCGCCGCTTCATTGCTTCCGTGGGAAAAGCTGGACGCTGTCTGTACGCCGTCGCGCAAAAGAAAGTGGAAACCGTCCCGTTCCCATAGGTCGAGAACGGAGCCGTCGGGCAGGGTGGAGGAAGCTAGTTTGGTAATGGGTTTCATATGAGATAATGCCGGATACACAGCGTAGGAAAGAACGCTTTTCAGGGCAAGTCCGGACAGCGTGTTTGAGATAGAATACGCTTCAAATTAAAAAAAATTGCACGGAATTCAGGTTCTACGCATTCTTTTTCTTGATTTACGGGCTGAAATAAGCGAGAGCTATCGTTCAGCACAGTTATTTTTCCGATATGAGCAATCCACCTCCTCCCTCCATTCCGGGCGGTACTCCGCCTCCGCCCAGCATTCCGACTCCGCCGGCTGCTCCTTCCGTGCCCAAGGCTCCTGCCGCTCCTGCCGTTCCTCCGGTAGCCGCCGCTCCTGCGGCACCTGCTGCTCCGCCTGCCGCCGCTGCGCCCACTATTCCCCTTCGTCCCGCCGGTCTTGGCGGAGGCATCAAGCTTGGCGGAGGATTAAAGACGGTTGCCCTCGGCTCCGCCACTACGCCTGTGGCCCCCGTGGTTCCGCCTGCTGGCGCGGCGCCTGCCGCTGCCGCTCCTACTGTTCCTCTGACTCCTCCCGGAGCAGGCATGGCGACAGCACAGCTTCCGCAGGCCACCATCGGGCTGAATACCGCACCCGCAGCCTCTCCGGTTTCTTCCGCCTCCTTTACGGCCAGGAAGTTTCAAGAAGATACGGATGCGGCTCCCAGTACGCTGCTGAATGTCCTCTCCTTTGTGGCTCTTGCCTTTGCGCTTATTTTCGTCGGTTATCAATACGCTACGGACACCTTGGAAGCCCGCAGCATGGTTGGCTGGCTGGGCGGAGACTCCAAGCCTGCCGCCGCTGCTCCCGCCGCCGATGAAGAAACGGTCGATGACGTTTCTTCCGAAACTTCTGCCGAAGAGCCTTCCGATGATGGCGCCGATGCGGAAGAATAAGTGAACGTAATGATTATTGAAATACTCTAAGCGGTACTATGGCAAACGTATTTTCTGAAGCAAATTTTGAGGATGAAGTTCTGAAGTCCGACATTCCTGTGCTTGTCGATTTCTGGGCTACATGGTGCGGGCCCTGCCGCATGATCGCCCCGATTATTGACCAGCTTTCTACGGAATTGGCCGGTAAGATCAAAGTGGGCAAAGTGGATGTGGACGCCAATAACGGACTGGCCGCCACCTATGGTGTGCGCACTATCCCCACTCTTCTGATTATCAAGGACGGGGAAATCATGGATACGATGGTGGGAGCTTCTTCCAAGGACGCTATCATGCAGCGTTTGCGTCCGTTCATGTAAATCATCGGACTGGTTTATTCATTAAGCCGGCCTGCTGCGGGTTTACTGCGGCAGGCCGGTTTTTTTACCGGGCAGCATTATTAGAAAAGGACGGATGGGAGAGGATAAAGAAGGAATGGTTCGCTGGAGGAAGATTCATTTTTTCTTGGCAGAACCGTCGTGGGAGAATACATTACCAGCGTAGATTCCGAGCAGCGGGGCTATTCCCCGCCCCTTTTTTCGTTATGCGATTTATCTCTGCCATTCTGCCTTTCCTTTCAGTCTGCTGCCTTCTTCCCTCCGCCTGGGGAGCGGGCGACATGGCGCCGGATTTAAAGTCTGGTGCGTTCTGGAAGTTGCCTCAGCCGGATTTGTTCGGAAAGTATTTTAACGGAGAGCCCGGCGGCTGGGTGGATAAAGGCAAGACCCAGCTCCGGATTGCGAAGCCCTCCATCAAGATTGGGGACATGTCCCTGGGGGAAATGCTGGTGAACTGGAAGGACGGAGCCCCCCAGTCAATGACTGTCATGATGTACAACAAGGGGGATAACGGGGCCATTGGCAAGGATGAATTTGACAAGCGCCTGGAGCTCATCAAGGAATCCCTGACCGCTCTTACCGGGATTCAGCCCAAGGAGTACCGGGCCTCCCGTAAGGAGGCGGTAGTCAAAGTCAACGGCTGGTCCTGGATTTGGGAGAACGGGGCGATTACCCTGGAGATCAATACATCGCGGGAGGGCAGGGAGTTTGAAGCGGAATTTATCCGGATGAAGGCCGGTCCCACGGAAGATTCCATCGCGAGAGGAGATGCTTCTTCCCGGGCCAGAAAGGCGGATATCAAGCAGCACGTCAGGAAAGAAGGAAAGCGGGTGGTGATTCAGGATATTCCCATGGTGGACCAGGGCCAGAAAGGTTATTGCGTGGTGGCTACCGCCGCCCGTATTTTTGCCTATTATGGAATGGATTATGTGGATCAGCATGAACTGGCTTCCCTGGCCAATACCTCTGCGGACGGAGGCACTAATACGGCGGCAATGGCGGAAAACCTGAAAAAAATCGGGACGCGCTTCCAGATACGGATCAAAGTGCTGGATTCCCTGGCGAATTCCCGTGATTTCAGGAATCTGCTGAAAGCCTATAACCGCGCCGCCTCCAAGCTGAAAAAGGAGAAGGTGGAAAATGAACATGACTGGTCCGGTTTCTGGGACAATGCGGACGGAGAAGTCCTGAAGCTGGCGCGTGCCGGATCACCGTCCCAGGTGGACAGGTGGCTCAATGCCATCAAGCCCTATATCATGGCGGGCATCCCCGTGTTCTGGTCCGTGCAGCTTGGCATTGTTCCGGAACCGCTGCGTTTGTCCCAGACGCGCGGAGGCCATTTGAGGCTGATTACCGGTTTTGACGAGGAAAAGAAAACGCTTATCTTTTCAGATTCCTGGGGGGCCGCCCATACGGAGAAGGAAATGCCGCTGGCAGATGCCATCGCCATTACGACGGGACGGCAGGTCATGCAGCCTTCCAAATAACAGGTGCGGCATATCCCCTCCTTCTCTGCCGGAAAATCCGGAATATTCTCTCCGTGGTGAAGCAATTCTGCTGGCATGGGCAAGGCGCTGTATTATACTTGCGTCATGATGAACAGAACATTGGTGAAACATGTCCTGGACAGTGAGGTGGAAATGCCGGACGTACTGATTCAGGGATGGGTGCGTACGCGCCGTGATTCCAAGACTTTTTCCTTTCTGGAGGTGAATGACGGTTCCTCCGTCGCCTCCCTGCAGGTAGTGGCGGATGAGGGTATTCCCGGCTATGAACGGATTGGAGAAATGGCTACGGGGTCTGCCGTGAGCATCCGTGGCGCTCTGGTTGCCGGGCAGGGAAGGCAGCGATGGGAATTGCGCGCCGCTTCCCTGGAGCTGGTGGGGGCTGTTCCGGATTCCTATCCCTTGCAGAAAAAGGGGCATACGCCGGAGTTTCTGCGTTCCATCGCCCATTTGCGCCCCCGCACCAACCTGTTTGGTGCCGTGTTCCGCATGCGCAGCAGACTGGCCTTCGCCATCCACCGCTTTTTCCAGGAAAGGGATTTTTCCTGGGTCAGCACTCCCATTATTACCGCCAGTGACTGCGAAGGGGCCGGAGAAATGTTCCGCGTGACGACTTTGGATGTGGGAGACGCTGCTTCCCGTGACGCCTCCCGGGATTTCTTCGGCAAGGCGGCCTACCTCACGGTAAGCGGCCAGCTGGAAGGGGAAGCGTTCGCGTGCGCCCTGAGCAACATTTATACTTTTGGCCCCACGTTCCGGGCGGAGAACTCCAATACTACGCGCCATGCGGCGGAATTCTGGATGGTGGAGCCTGAAATGGCGTTCTGCGACCTGTATGGAGACATGGACATGGCGGAAGAGTTTGTCCGTTTTCTCGTCGGCGATGCCTTGGCAAACAGCGCGGAAGAAGTGGAATTCCTGACCCGTTTTGTAGACAAGGGGCTGTGGGAACGCCTGGAACATGTGAAGGAAACGCCGTTTGTGCGCTGTTCCTATACGGAAGCCGTGGATATTCTGCTCAAGAGCGGCAAAACATTTGATTACCCCGTTTCCTGGGGCATCAATCTGCAGAGCGAACACGAACGCTTCCTGACGGAGGAACATTTTAAATGCCCCGTTATCGTGTACAATTACCCGAAGGAGATTAAACCCTTCTACATGCGCCTAAACGAAGACGGGAAGACCGTCACCGCCATGGATGTGCTGGTGCCCGGCATCGGCGAGATCGTGGGAGGCAGCCAGCGTGAGGAACGGCTGGACATTCTGGAGGAAAACATGCGCCGCATGGGCATGAATGCGGAGGCGTACCGCTGGTATGCGGATCTGCGCCGCTACGGCACGGTGCCGCACGCCGGATTCGGAGCCGGGTTTGAGCGTCTGTTGATGTTCGTGACCGGAGTGACCAACATCCGCGACGTGCTGCCTTTTGCCCGTACTCCGCGGAATTGCGAGTTCTGACCTGCCGCGGGAAACGGTTTTTCCCGTCTGGAAGGATGTCGTATGGTTCCGCAGGATAAATGTTGCGGTATAAGGGGAGAGACGTGCGCAAACCGGGCCGGCGGCAAAAGAAAACCCCGGCTTTCCTTTAGGAATAAGCCGGGGTGAAGTCAGTCGTGCGGAAGAGGTTATTGTCTCTTTCTTCTCAGCAGCAGTCCGCCCAGTCCCAGGAGGCCCAGCGTGGCCGTTGCGGGTTCCGGAACGGTTTCGTAGTTAATCAACACCTTGGTGACGCCGTTTTCCGTGACCTGTGCCACGCTCGTTTGAATTTTGGGGTCGCTGGTGGAAATATCCAGGCCGAACAGATCCAGATAGAGATTTCCTCCCAGTTGAGCGGATTTGATGGAAGCCAGTTCAATAGTTCCGCTTCCGGAAAGGCTGCTCGTATCCAGTATGCCGGCGAAGACGACTGTTTTTCCGTTGGTCCAGAAGCCGGAGATATCCGTAGCGGTCAGGGTGCCGTGTTCTTCCGCCGTAAACGTGCCGAAATTCAATGTGAAGTTACGTCCCAGCCCAAGGGCATTGCTGGATTCAAATATCAATTGGGAATTGCCTTCCAGCGTGAAAGAATCGACGTTGAGGTCTCCTACAGTCGTTGTGCAAAGCAGGGTGCTTCCAGATTCTATGATGACTTGTCTGGTGGCTCCGAAATAGGATTGGGAGGTGGACCAGGTGACCGTTCCGGCATTTTTTCCGATGATGGCATTATCGCTATTGCTTTGCGGATAATAGCCGTTCGGCGTGCCATTTACCGTCCAGTTGTTGGCGTCTCCGTAAATTCCGTTTCCTGCCGCTCCGCTCCAGATGTAGGTGGCAGCCTGGGAAAGACTCGTGGAAAGGCAGCATAAGATGCAGAATGTAGATAATTTCATGTGTATCAGGTACTTCAAAAAAGCACAGGTAACGGATTCCCAATCCGATATCTTTTTATTCAACAACAAATATTTAATAATAAAAATGTTATGATTAAATTCATTCTCATATTCTTCTTTTCATTTGAGTAGTAATAAAAATATTTCTGCCCGATAGGTTCCCTTTTCAGATATTTACATTGACAACGGATTGGGAATCCGGTATGAACATGATGTCTTATATGTAAACGGGGAAGAGCAATATTCCTTTCGTTTTTTTCACTTCCTTTTCTGCACTTTTTTTCATGAATTCTTCGCGACTCCCTTCCATCAGCATTATCCTGACCGGGCATAATCAGGAGCATTGCATCCGGGATGCCATCCGGAGCGTATTTGGGCAGGATTATGAAGGGCCGGTTGAAATCATCCTTTCGGATGACGGATCTTCCGACGGAACCTTCGCCGTCATGCAGGAAATGGCGGCTCAATACAGGGGGCCGTACCGGGTAATCTTGAACCGGAATGAAACGCCGCTGGGGCGCGGGCCTCATATCCGGCAGGCGGTTGGTCTGGCTTCCCATGAATGGTTTCTCCGTCAGGATGGGGACGATTGTTCCTTCCCCTGGAGATGCAGGTTTTTTGCCTGGGCAGTGATGGAGTATCCGGATGCTGTGGCTGTAGTCAGCCAGATGATTAACGTCTATGAGGAACCGGGAGTTGCGTTTGAATTCCCGGCATTTCCCTCCGTTCCACGGGAAATGCCGGCTGTCGTGCTCCAACAAGGGGCTTTTTCTTCTTCAGCTCATTATGGATCTGCTATGATCATCAGAAAAAGTGCATACGAGTGGGGAAATGCTTTTCCGATAACGGCTAATTTTGAGGATGATCTAATGGCATTTCACGCATGGTTGCAGGGTAATATTTATGAATTGCCGGATACGGCTCTGTGTTATTACCGTTTTGCAGCACAAAATATCTCCGCTGTCAGTAGCGCATTCCGGTTTGCCGACATGCAGACGGCAGAGGCTTTTGAAAGGAAGGACTTAGTAATGTTGGAGCAGTTGAAAGAAAGCGTAGAAGCGGGGATGAAACTGTGCGGTGAGTTGCTGGAGAGCTTTGTTCTGGTCTTTCGTTCGCGGAAAGAATTGCTTGCTGAAATAGAGGAGAGGAGAAAAAAGATAAGCTATATTGATCAGTTGCAGAATTGGTGGAATTATTCCTTTTCTCAAAGATGGTCCTTAAAAGGACCAGGAAAAAGGGGTATAGCCCGTTGTTTGCCGCAAAAGCTGTATTTATTTTGCATGGTCTTCTTTTTCAAGCTTAGGAAAGTGAAACGGGCCGTTTGCGGCGCCCGGCAGGATTTGGAATAAGGGTAAGGAAACGCTTGAAGAAGGAGGGGAACTTTTGCTCGGACGGGTTCTCTCCGGTCCGGCGTTGTTTTTGATGGAGAGGGGGGCGGAAGATGGCTTCTCCGGCTCGAAAGAAGCTGGATTGATACGTGGCGGTTTTTCTCCGGAAAAAGAAAAAGCGCCTTTCCAGAAAAGATGGAAAGGCGCGGTGACAGGTTCAAGGGGGAGATCCCGAATTAGTACACGTCCCGCTGGTAACGGCGGTGCTGTTTCATGTCCGCCACATATGCCGCGGCTTCCTCCGGAGTTTTATGGCCCCAGGTCTGGATGACTTCATGAAGGGCGTTGTCCACGTCCTTCGCCATGCGGGAGGCGTCCCCGCAGACGTAGAAGCAGGCGCCGGCTTCCAGCCATTTCCAGAGCTCTTCGCCTTCCTGGACCATGAGGTGCTGCACATACACCTTCTTTTCCTGGTCGCGGGACCAGGCCACGGACAACTTCAGTTTGCCGGTGCCGGTCAACTGGTTCAGCTCGTCTTCATAACAGAAGTCGGTGGCCCTGTACGGATTGCCGAAGAACAGCCAGTTGCCGCCCTTGGCGCCGGAGGCGATGCGTTCCTCCCAGAATGCCCGGAAGGGAGCGATGCCGGTGCCGGGGCCTACCATGATGATGGGAGTGTCCCCGTCTTCCGGCAGACGGAAATTCTTGTTGGTATGTACGAATACCCTGGCCGTATGGCCTGGCTGGAGGCGGTCCGCCATGTAGGTGGAACAGACGCCGCCGCGCTTGCGGTCACGGGCCGTGTAGCGCACCGCGCCCACGCACAGATGAACCTGTTCGGGATGGGCGTTCGGGCTGGAGGCGATGGAATAAAGGCGCGGCATGATCTTTTTCAGAATGCCGGTGAAAGCTTCCGCGGATTCGAAGGAAGCGGGATATTCCGTGGCCAGATCCAGCATGTCCCGGCCCCACAGGAAATCGTTGAGGGCGTCTTTATCCCCGGCCAGAAGCGCGTCCAGCTCCTGGCTGCCGGAGGCGGCGGCCCATTTGGTCAGCAGGGCTTTGTTGACATTGGTAATGTCATAGCAGCGAACCAGAGCGTCCTTCAGGCTTGCGGTTTCCCCTTCCGGCGTGGGAACCTGGGAATCCGGGCTGAGGCCGAGCTTGTCAATCAGAGCGTCCGCCAGGGCCGGATCATTGGCGGGAATGACGGCCAGGGCATCCCCGGCAATGTAATTCATCCCGGAACCGTCCAGGCTGTATTCAATGTGGATGGTTTCCTTGGGACTGCCTTCCCCGGTGATGTGCTTGACGGAGAGGACGGGAGCGGGAAACGGATTTTTTTTGCCGTATGGTTCAGTGGTCATGATGATGGGGGAGTATGAAAAAGAATATTACCAGCGGATAACGGCGGCGGACCAGGTAAGCCCGGCGCCGAACGTGACCAGGACGACATTGTCTCCCTTGCCGAATCTGCCGGAACGGCGCGCTTCGTCAAAGGCGATGGCGACGGCGGCCGCGGACGTGTTGCCGTACTTCTCAATGTTCACGAATACCTTATCTTCAGGAATGGAGAGGCGCTGCGCTACGGCGTTAATGATGCGGAGGTTGGCCTGGTGGGGAATAATCAGCTGAATATCGTCCGCCGTGAGGCCGGCGCGTTCAATGACGCTGGCGGCGGAAGCCTTCATGCGCGTGACGGCATGGCGGAAAGTCTCATTGCCGCGCATGGCCAGGGTGGCCAGGCGTTCATGGGCGTTTTCCGCAGTGGTGGGGCAGCGGGAGCCGCCGCCCGGAATCTGGAGCAGGTCATGCAGGGAGCCGTCCGAACCGATATCCGTGGCAAGGACGGAGCCTTCCCCCTCTTCCCCTGTGGAGGCCTGGAGCACGGCTGCTCCGGCGCCGTCCCCGAACAGGACGCAGGTGCTGCGGTCCTCCCAGTTGACGACGGTGGAAAGTTTTTCCGCGGCGATGATGAGCGCCGTCTTCATCTGGCCGGTGCCGATGTACTGGACGGCGGTCTTCATGGCGAACAGGAAGCCGGAGCAGGCGGCGGAAATGTCAAAGGCGGCGGCATTCTTGGCGCCCAAGGCATCTTGGATATAGCAGGAAGTGGAAGGGGTGAACGTATCCGGCGTGATGGTGGCGACGATAATCAGGTCAATATCCTCCGGCTTCAGCCCGCAGGATTCCATAGCGCGCTGGGCGGCCTTCGTCCCCATATGGGAAGTGTACTCGTCAGGGGCGGCGATGCGGCGTTCCACAATGCCCGTGCGTTCAATAATCCATTCGTGGGAAGTGTCCACCATCTTTTCCAGATCCGCATTGGTCAGGCGGCGTTCCGGAACATAGGAACCCGTACCGATAATCTTGACGGGCAGTCTTTTAAAGGGAGTATCAGAATGTGCGGCCATAGCTTTGGGCGTATGATGAACAGAAAACGTCCTGACGTTTTATGTGGAAACAGTCTAAAAGAAAGCGGGCCTGATGACCAGCACAAAACGCAGGACTCCTTCCATGCCGTAAATGAATGGCCTACAACAGCCACCCCTGGCCGTTGGCGGGCGGCGCGGCTCCCATCTTGAGATAGGCGGAAGGCATCGCCACGCGCCCCCTGGGGGTGCGGCTGATATACCCCTGCATAATCAGGAAAGGCTCGTGCACGTCCTCCAGCGTGGAAGCGTCCTCCCCTACGGCCACCGCCAGGGAGGAAAGGCCCACCGGGCCGCCGTTGAATTTGTAAATCATCGCTTCCAGCAGGCGCTTGTCCATCTCGTCCAGGCCATCGTCGTCAATCTCAATCATGGTCAGGGCGTCGTGCGCCAACTGCTCCGTAATCACGCCGTCGCCGCGCACCTGGGCGTAATCCCGCACCCAGCGCAGCAGGGAATTGGCCACGCGGGGCGTGCCGCGGGAGCGCAGCGCGATCTGCAGGGCGCCCTCCGGGTCCACGGGCACGTTCAGCAGCCCCGCGGACCGTTCGATAATGGCGCACAGCTCCTCCCGCGTATAATAATCCAGTCGGTTCACCAGGCCGAAGCGGGAACGCAGCGGGCTGGTCAGCATCCCGGCGCGGGTGGTGGCCCCCACCAGGGTGAACTTGGGCAGGTTGAGCTGGATGGAGCGGGCGTTCGGCCCCTGGTCGATGATAATATCCAGCCGGAAATCCTCCATGGCCGGGTACAGATACTCCTCAATGGCCGGGTGCAGGCGGTGGATCTCGTCAATAAACAGAATATCCCCCTTTTCCAGATTGGTCAGCACGCCGGCCAGGTCTCCCGCCTTTTCAATCTGGGGGCCGGAAGTCGTATGAATGCGGCAGCCGACGGCATTCGCGATAATATTGGCAAGCGTCGTCTTCCCCAGGCCCGGGGGACCGCTCAACAGGATGTGATCCAGCACGTCGTCGCGCTGTCTGGCGGCTTCCACCATCAGCATCAGGCGGTCCTTAATCTTCTCCTGCCCGCAGAACTCGCTGAAAGCGGGTGGTCTGAGGGACAAATCAAAAGCGGAGGAGGGGGCCTCCGTGGTGCGTGTGTAAAAGGACTCTCCCATGCGCAGGACTAGCAAACCTGTCTTTGGGGCATCCGTCAAGGGGGAAGTGCGGTCGGGAAACGCCTTTTCCGGGACATTCCGGAAGCCTTTGGCCTTTTTTGAGGACGGGAGGAATGCGGAGCCGCGGAAATGATGATACTCGGTGAAACGGCATGTTCTGCCTTCTCTTCTTACAGTGTGGATTCCCATTTCTGCCGCGTTTTCCCGGAACTCCCGGAACCCTGGGCTTCCGGAATCTTTCAGTCTTCTCTTCCCGTCTCGCTCCTGAAACTTCTCAAACGGCTGCCGGTCAATCCTGGAGCCCGGACGGAAGCAAGTTTATCAATAGAGGTTCTTACCTGAACCTTGCCCGATTGCCCGGAAGCCGTAAAGGTGGAGAAAGAGAAAAATTCTTATTTGCTCTGCGGGAAAAACAGGGCAGGGAGGGAGGAAATCTGCCATGCCCTCATGGATGATTTTTGTGAACCACGGAAACCTGTCCTTTCAAAACTTTTCAAAATACGCTTCGTTTCTGCTTATTCCTATTGAAAACTTCC
Organism: Akkermansia sp. UNK.MGS-1; assembly: GCF_000980515.1. Classification (NCBI taxonomy): domain Bacteria; kingdom Pseudomonadati; phylum Verrucomicrobiota; class Verrucomicrobiia; order Verrucomicrobiales; family Akkermansiaceae; genus Akkermansia; species Akkermansia sp. UNK.MGS-1. The sequence continues at coordinate 159,733 of NZ_LBCB01000011.1, forward strand.
TCGTGCTGCCGAGGCGCTTTTCATCCTTTTCGAGCAACTGCCGGAAACGTGAAAAAACTCGGGGAAGACGGGAAAATTTCTTCCGGATGAAAAAAAGATTGCCAAACCTCTCTTCTGCCATTATTCTGCTCCTGCTTTCCTATCTAGCACAATCTCCAACGGGCAGGTGTCAGAGTGGTCGAATGAGCACGCCTGGAAAGTGTGTGTACCGCAAACCGGTACCGAGGGTTCGAATCCCTCCCTGTCCGCCATCAATTTTCCACCGCAATATATTCGTAATGGATATATTGCGGTTTTTGTTTGCAGGAGTATGGGGAAAATATTGGGAAAACGAGTAATCCTTTTATTGCTGTCTCCATCAGAAATCCTACAGGAGGTATTGACAATGAGAAACCCTAAAGCATAATCTATTTGGGTGGCATTCCAAGAACATTACTCAGAGACACAGGATAATCTACAGGGTTTCGGTGATACGCAGGAAATTATTTCTCTGAAAACGCATTATGATATTTCAGGATATTCCTGTCCGCCATCAATATTCTACTGTAATATATTCATCATGAGTATATCGAGACTTGTGTTTGCTTGAACATAGGAAGAAATGGGGAAAATAGCATAACTATATGCTTGCTTTATAAAATTGATAATTGATAATGAGCTATGGGATTCCTTCAAAATGAATATTTTCATGATCCGATAAGACACTTAAAAGCCCTAACTCAAATTCTGTCTCAAGATAAAAACCCAATTGGTTTTTTCATATCGGCTGGCTGTCCTTTATCGATAAAATGTGGAGAAATTGAAAATAAGATTCCACTTATTCCCGATATGAAGGGATTGCAAGAATATGTTCAGCAAAATTTAACATCAAATGACGACTCTAATCCAAGTGTTTATGATAGATTTATTGAGGTTTTTAAAAAAATAAATCCAATTAATGAAGGAGATTCTCCAAATTTGGAGAAAATACTTAGTTTTATTAGATCTCTCATAAGTGTATCGAAAGGGAACCTAATAAATAATTTTAAGGAAGAAGAATTAATAACACTTGAAAAGGAAATATGTAAGCATATCGTAGAAAAAATAAAAGTAAATTTACCGACAAAAAATACTCCGTATCATAAGTTAGCGAATTGGATTAGTTCTATTGATAGAGAACAACCCATAGAAATATTTACAACAAATTATGATTTATTGATGGAGCAAGCCTTAGAAGACACAAATATACCTTATTTTGATGGTTTTGTAGGATCAAGGGAAGCTTTTTTTGATTTGAGGTCTTTGGAAGATAATCTTATTCCTAGGCATTGGACAAGGCTGTGGAAAATGCATGGATCAATAAATTGGTTTAAAAAAGAAAATGGAAAGATTTTTAGATCTGATAAATATGACAACTCTGAATCCTCTTACCTCATCTATCCCTCTCATTTAAAATATGATCAAAGTAGAAAGATGCCTTTTTTAGCTCTATCTGATCAATTGAATTGCTTCTTAAAAAAAACATCTTCTGCATTAATCGTTTGCGGATATTCATTCAATGATGAACATATAAATGATACAATTACCAACGCACTCATTTCAAACCCATCTGCTCTAGTAATTACTCTCCTATACGGGAATATAGAATATTATCCTAAAAGCATTGAAATAGCAAATAGGAGACATAATTTAATTATATGGGCTGAAAATGAAGCCATAATAGGAACACACAGGGGTAAATGGAGAAAAGCGAATGATATAAATTATGAATTTGAAGAATTTATTGAAGAGGAAAATGAAAAAATATATTTCAAAATGGGTGATTTTATTACATTTTCCAATTATTTAAGATCCTTAATAGGCAGATCTTCAGAAGAAATATAAAATGACTAAAGTTGCTACTTATATAGGTGAAGTTCAAAATGTTGAAGGAGCGACAGTTAGCGCAATTCTGTCAATGGACTGTGCCTCGGGATTAACATATGTTAATGGAGAAGTATATAAAATAGGACAAGTTGGAAGTTTTGTAAGAATTCCTATAGGTTATAATGACTTATTTGGAATAGTATCAAAAGTGGGAGCTAATGCAGCTCCGGATAATCAAATAGAAAGCCAACCTCATGGAAACCGTTGGATGACTATTCAATTAATTGGTGAAAGCTATCATAAAACTGGTTTTGATCGCGGCATTTCTCAATATCCAACGATAGGCGATGAGGTTCACTTAGTCTCTGAGAAAGACTTAAAATGCATCTATGGCAGATTGGAAAAACCCCATTTCGTAAAAGTAGGTCATATTGCTGGAGCTGAATCTATCCCTGCACTACTCGACATAAATAAGTTAATTATCAGGCATTCTGCTGTGGTTGGAACGACGGGAGCAGGAAAATCCACAACTGTAGCAGGACTCCTTAATGCTCTATCTAATGATATTAGATATCCATCTGCTAGAATAATTGTACTTGATATTCATGGAGAATACGCAAATGCCTTAGGGGATAGGGCAAATATATTCAAAATAAATTCAAATTGCATAAAGACAAATGAAAAAGAATTAAATTTACCGTTTTGGGCATTAAATGCAGACGAATTAATAGAAATTTGTTTTGGAGTAGTAGATGAAAAATCAAAAACATTGATTCTAGAAAGTATATTGAGAGAGAAAAAAAATGTTTTCAAGCTATATCGAAAGAGTGTAATTTCAGAAGAATTAATTAATGCAGATACACCCATTCCTTTTAGTATAAAAAAAATATGGTATAACTTATATCAGGAAACATTGGGTACCTATTATAGTAGAAATCAAGGGGCTCCGATAGATAATTTGGCATATGAACTGGATGATAATGGCAAGGAAATGAAAGGAGACCCTCAAATAGGTATTCCTCCCACATTTAAGAGAATTAAAAATAATGCAAATGATCCAGAAAAAATCTATTACATGCCTAATGGCGCTAACTTAAGTAGTCAATTAATTTCTCTCGGAGCAAAATTTAGAATTCCTCAATATAATTTTTTATTTTCTCCTGGAGATTGGGAACCTAGTCTTGATGGAAATACAAAATTAGATTTAGATGAGTTATTTAAAGGTTGGATTGGTAATGAAAGACCAGTGACAATATTCGATTTATCAGGAATTCCTACTACTATCCTTAATACAATAATTGGAGTATTATTGCGAATTTTATATGATGCCTTGTTTTGGACTCGAGATTTATCGCAAGGAGGCAGGCATAGACCCCTTCTTATAATTATGGAAGAGGCACATAATTACCTAAGTAGTAATACAAAGAATTCTGCATCCCATATCGTTCAAAGAATAGTTAAAGAAGGTCGAAAATATGGAATAGGAGTAATGATAGTAAGTCAACGACCTTCCGAAATCAGTGAAACAGTATTATCTCAATGTGGCACTTTTATTTCTCTCAGACTATCAAATAGAGCAGACAGAGGACATATCTGCTCCGCTGTAAGTGATAATTTGGAGAGTCTTACAAGCATGCTCCCTATTCTGAAAACTGGTGAGGCAATTATTTTAGGAGAAAGTGTAAAACTTCCTATGAGGGTATTTATAGAGCCTCCTCCTAGAAATCATTGGCCAGATAGTCAAGATCCTGTTATATATGATGAAGTAGAAAGCGCAGATGGTTTGTCAAAACCTCAGGGATGGGGAGCTTCTAAGGAACAAGCATCTGACTTCAAAGATTTTTTAGCAGTATGGAGATCGCAAAACCCACACCTAAGAACTCAACACGATAATAAAAATGGATAGACAATCAGTTACATCATCGAATATTTCTTCTATAGGCTATGATGCCTCTAGTCAAACGCTAGAAGTTGAATTTAAACATGGAGGCATATATCAATACTATGATGTTCCTCAACATGAATACGAAGGATTAATGAATGCCCCTTCTCATGGTAAGTATTTTGTTTCTCAGATAAAAGGAAGGTATAGATATTCAAGAATATAATGGCATCGGTAGAAATTAATCAACAACTAAAAAGGGTAGAGATTGAAGATTTTGAAATACAAAATGAAATAGTTTTCAAATATTTTGATACGCTTCCATATACAGAAAGAAGCGAAAAATTTTTGAAAGCACTGTATATAGGTGTATTAGCGCTAATGGAAGATCGTTTATCCGCCTTCCTTTCAAAAACATCTAATGAATTGGGCACAGAATTAGAGAGCCTTAAGATGATTTTTGAAATGAAAAAAGAAATTTTCTATAAATCTAGTATAAAGGGTGTCTTAGCAGAGGAAGAAATAGCTGATTTTTTGAGTAATTATTTTCAAGAGAAACAGTTGGATGATAGGGTTCTCTTCACTGGAAATACAATAGGAAATATTTCTAAAAATAAAACAGGGGATTTTGTTTGTGAAATCAATGGCAATGATAACTTGAAAATTATTATTGAGTGTAAATTTGACAAAAGCACTCGCTTAGGAGATATTACTTCCAAAGATATTTTTACTCGAAAAACAGATGCCGCATGGAGTCAACTAATTGAATCAGAAGCAAATAGAGATGGTAAGGTGAGTATTATCGTCTTTGATCGATCGTTAGTAGATAATTCAATACTTAAATTTTCAGAAAACGTTGGTTACATCTCAAATATTGGATTTACTGTTATTGTAGATTCTCAAAAGGGGGATTATTCAAATTTAGCCATTGCATATATGCTGGCTCGTGATATTGTATTAAATGCAAGACAAATCGACTTGGATAAAAATTTGCTAGCGATTCTTGTAAGCAGAATTATCAAAGATATCAATGAAATTCTATCTATAAAATCACTTGTATATAAAAATATAGAAAACAATAAAACCATTTTGAAACAATTAGAAAAATCTATATTATTGATGGAATTTAATCAGGAATATATGAAAAAATTTCTACAACAAGGCACTTTAAATAAAAAAGATTTACTTGATTTTTATATGGGAGAAAATGTTAAAAATAGATTTCAATTGCTAGAGAAAGAAATAACTGATATCACTGATTAGAAGCTACCTCTTCAATTGATCTCTCCCACTCTTCCTCTTTCCTTCTACAATCCATCTCCTTCTGTTCCTTTCTCCATTCATAATCGTGCAATCCTCCATGCATTCTCCAAACTCATGAGGATCATTTGGACTAGAATCGGGGCTCCAAAATTTGCTCCAATTAGGATTCTCTGCTTCTGAATCACTGTCCATAGCTGACTGTTCTTCTTCTCGACCCATCTAGGACTCTCTCAGCAATCTCTAAGTTTTTCCTCTATATTCTGAGAAATTCCCTCAGGAATTATTTTAGGATTAATTATTTGGAATGATTTTAATTAAAAACACCTTCGTACAAAGTTAATTGACTTTGGAAATCTTGGAATTTTGTCTACATCATTATGAATTTGGGAATTCTATCATTTATTATATTCACACATTGAGTGAGATTTTTTCTTATAATTTATTAATTTTCTTATGATTGTGAATTTGAAAAATTTCCCTGGGAGTAATACTAGGTATACATTTGAAAACTCTCTCTTTTATCTTTAGTATACATCGTATGAGGTCATATTTTCATAACTTGCTCATTACGATATATTTGTAAATTTTAAACATGTTTTATATTCCTTCATTACACCATTGTACAGGATCATTTGAAGAATACATGTCTTGGAAAATGCAGATGGCAGTATATGGAGGATCATCTATACGCAGGTTATTTTATTCTGAATATCCCCAGAATTGATTATTCGAATTTGTAACCACTTCCCCTTACCAATTACATTCCTTCCTGAATAATTTCCGTAGGAATCAATTTAGAATTAATTATCCTGTATTCCTTTGATTCCAAGTGATGAGGATAGTTTAAGTGAATACAGGGAAATGGTTAATTAAAAACGGCTTCGTACAAAATCTTCATTGAGGGATGGTGCTGTGTTTCCGCTCAATTGTACGTTGTTTTCCTTGTCCGTGGAGGGTAATTTATTCTGAATGTCTCTAGGATCATTTGTAAGGATTCCAGAGGAATGATGGGTATTAACCTACGTAAATCTGAAAAATTACCGTAAAAAATAATTTTGCCTTACAAAGGGCTAAATGGACTTTCCTCTTTTCCCAATTGATACATTTCCTAATGAAGAAAAATTTTTCATTTTTTGAGAAAAACATTTCCGAAGCATTTGGGAAAGTACCCCCTTCAGGTGGAAGTCTCTCTGTATATGTTGATGAAGAATGGGGATAGGCAGTTATTGGGGGAGTGTATTTGATTAGATGGGGGTGCCTTGCCATTTGCTGTACCCTGTATGGAAGGGGATTCCGTATTGGTGTAAAATGAAAAAGGATGGAACCATTGCTGATCCCATCCTTGGGTAACTGTTATTTGTCTAATTAGAAGCTGTACCTTGCCGAAAGTGAGGCGGATTGATTCACCTGGCTGCTTCTGGCTTCCAGAGTGTAGAATGCTCCCAGGCTCCAGTTTTGGTTGATGATCCAGTTGGCGCCTGCGTTCAACATGAAAGCGCTTCTGCCCGGATTGCTTCCTTCCGATTTAACTTCAACTCCATAAATGGAGGATTTTACGGAAGGATTCGTCCGGGAGACATCTCCCACATAGGAGACAGTCAGCTCGGGAATAAGATATTGGTTTCCTCCCAAGGCTACTTGTGTTTTGGCGGTAACACCTGCGGGTACGCTCCACACTTGCATGTTGCCGTCCCTGTACTGGCGGTTGCCGCCGGTATACGTTTCCGTGAAGCTTTCCTGCGCTCCATGAACATAATCGATTCCAACAAACGGAGTCAGCGTTGTCTTCTCGGTGACCTTGATATTCCAATCGGCTTTGAGTCCGAAAGTAAATACGTCGTCGTTCCATTTGGACTGGCCTAGAAGATTATTGGAGCCTCCTACGAGCGTGTAACCTCTGTTTTCAACGGAACCGTAAGCGAAATAACCGCTCCATTCCAGATTCTGCCTGTCACACAGGGGGGCAAGGTAATTGGCATACAGGCCGCCCATGATGCTGTTCTGCTTGGATCCTGCCTGGTATTCATCCGTCTTGAAAACGCCGAACGTCTGCCCCAAAGTGATGCCTGCACGGAATTTTTCCGTCCACGCGTGATCAATACCGATAGCATAACCTCCTCCGTTGTATTGGAATCCTCCTGCGTGCGAGGTTGAGTTCATATTGATAAAATCACCAAGACCGCTTACCCATGCATTGGTATCTCCTGGTTGAACAGTTTTGAGCTGGGATGCAGCTGTTTGTCCGAAGCTCTTGACGACGTTCGTACTGGACCAAAGCATGTTGGCGATATTGGAACCGTCTTTTCCGCTCAACAGGGCGGCAACGGATTCGTCAACTTGTCCAGTGAAACTTAATGTCCCGGTAGTAGAATCCCAGAAAAGATGGCCTTCCTTAAGGAGATGGTGTTCATCATTCAGGGAAAGGGCAAAATTACCGCTGACCGACCCCGTCCCATTGGCTTTGATGAGGTTAAGAGTAAACGCTTCCGTCCCTGCGGCCAGGATTCCAAGGCCTACTTCCACTTCGGTATTCACCGTTCCATTAACCACAAGGGAATTGGTCACGGAAAGATTGGAATAGGTTCCGGAACCGTGATTGGACGACGTAGCGGCTGTGATTCCGTCCAGATAGAAACCGAGCCTCGAACCGTTATTCAAAGTCAGATTGTTATGCTTTTGGAATCCCGGGCTGTTACCGACATAGAGTAGTGCATTTGATTGGAGGATGGTTGAACCAAAGGTGCCGCTGCCATTGACAGAGCCGTTTTCCGATACCGTTACGATCCCTTTTACCACCCCGTTATTGCTCAAGATGGATGATCCATTAACGAGTACGTCTCCATTGATGGTATTCCTGTTGTCCAGGGATGCACCGGAATTAATGGCAACGTCATTGTTGATTGTTCCCCTGTTGTTGACGGAAGCAGTAACTGCATCCTCGGAACCATTGGGAGTTCCAACAGTAAGCACGGAATCAGTTGTTCCAAGAACAGTGTTTTGACCGATTTCCAGAAGACCGCTCTGAACATTGATCCGATTGGATTCGTATTCGTCCCCCGTCAAAACAATGGCGGCATCGGTAATACTTCCTCCTGCCTGACCAACTTGAATGTCTGCGCCTGCATTTCCATCGGTTCCCACCATGTTGAAACCGAGTGTATCCGATCCCGACATCGTAAATGTTTGTGAACTACTGGTGACCAATGTTCCTCCCGTTCCTTGGACATAGGAATTGCTGAGTCCGCTTGTAACTTCCGTCGCATCAACATTGCCGCCGTTCGCCAAGGAAACGACAACATCCTTGGAAAGGGTATCGGGGGCCTTGCCGTCGGTAATAATGGTTCCCGGTTGTTCAGGTTCCCCGGGATCGTACCCATTGTCAACCAGCGTCAGGGCATAACGTCCATCTGTTTGAGCAATGGAAACGAACTTCTTGTCAGCAATGTCCCGGGAAACTGTGGTGGTTCCACCATAACTTTCAGTAATCTTCAAAAGACTAGTTTCACCAGTAATATCTTTACAGTAAAATACAATCGTCCCCGTCTCCGGACTAAGGAGACTGTCTTCTGGACCAATACAGTGGAAATCAATTGTTGTATTCCCTGTAATAGATAAAGTTCCAGTTACAGTTATATTAGAATATTTATTACGACCATAGTCCAATAGAGCAACCTCTCCTCCGTCCGAAAGAATGAGATTCCCTTGTAGAATTCCACTCCCTTCAAATGAAGTGTAATTCCAGATCTTAAGTCCATGAGTAGTTGATACAGTATATTGATCTTTGATAATAGTTCCTCGACAAAATTCCAAATTAACAAAGTCGTTATCTTTAATCGTCGCGTTTCTCAAATCAATGATAGATAATGGGCCATCAACAGTAGAATCAACAAAGAATGAGCAGGAGGACTCCTTGCTGCTTGTTTCGAGGGAACCATTGAATTTCACTTGCGCTCCTAATTGTGCATCTAACGATACATTTTTTAAAACGATGCCAGAACTGATGGTGTATTGGGCATTGCCAGTAGGAGGATTAGCTGAATCAGGCCAATCGGAAGATCCTCCACATATAATAAAGTTGTCATTTTTGAAATCCATAGTGCCTTGTCCTGTCAACGTATAGGAACCGTTATCCGTTGATCCCCAGCATGGGTCGTGAAATTTATCAAGATTAACAGACCAATTGCCATCAAGGCTCAGATTGACGTTATCAAATCCAGGAGATCTTGGATGTCCATAATCTCCGACATATTGCTCCCAGTCATGGGTATTCAGATTGATTGTTTCCGTGGCAATGACCGGTTGCGAAATGCAGGCAAGCACGGCCGCTAGAAGTATTGTAGGCAGATGTAGCTTCATAATCGATTTTGGTGAGTGGTTGCAGATCACATGGGAAGAATCAGTTGTTCTTCTGATTCTCCAATAAAGCTATTTTTCCCAATATATCGTTTAATTCCTTTTCCTCGGCAGGGGACAGCTCAGAATATTTGATTCTAAGGTTTTCAGCCTTTACGCTTAATTCTCTTAGAAGTTTTTCTCTTTCATCTTCCTGTGTTAGATTATTGTTGTTTTCCATGGTTGTATCGGTTTCGTTGTTCTGTCTTTTGTCGGAAATCTCCATAAGGCCATATATGGAATTCTCAGGTGGAGAGAGTAATATATCTCCTAAAGAGATTTTTGTAAACACTTAATATCTCAAAAAGATAATTTACTTGAGATTGTTCTTGTGGCATACTCCTCTCATGAAGACGCATGGAACAGGCGTTCGGTCTGCGAAGGAGTTTGAAAAATGGATGATGGACAATGGATTGAGTTATTCAAGCATTGCGTTTGCCTGTGGAGTTTCGGAGCGTACGGTACGTCAATGGATATCTCAAAAAGGTATTCCCGAGAGATTTTCCCATTGCCTCAAGAGCATGGTTGAGTCCTCCAGAAAGACAGTTTCCTTCATTGAAGGAAACAGGGAAGACGGTCTCAAGTTCGAACTATCTCTGGAGGATCATGCAAAATTGTCCCGCAAAGCCCTGGAATCCGGTTGTTCCCTTGAGGAACTCGTTGCCCGTCATCTCCATTCCATCCTCTAATAGATACTTCATGTCTCCAACAGAGATGCTTGTTGCCTTGTCTTTTCCGGGAATTGTGATAAAATCCCTTCCATGAAACAAGAGGGGGATCAATCCATATTCAAGATGGGAGTTAAACGATGGCTCAAAGAGCAAAATCTTGATTACAAATGGATGGCTGACCAATGCGGAGTTTCTGAAATTACTGTTCGCAATTGGATGTCCCAGAAGATAATTCCCCCATTGAAGCAACAGCTGATTGAACGGGTGATGGTTCAGATGCCAGCCGCGCAACCGACATCATCTCCCAATTCCATTCCCGATATTCAGGTAGACGTTTCCTTGTCTCTGTCGGTTAAACTTTCCCCTGAACTTTACAAGCAGCTTGAAGCCAAGGCGTCCCAGCAGGGGATATCCTTGGGAGACATGGTGGCTCGGTCCATTTCCTCTCTTATCAACGAACAACCGGAGTTCCCCCATTCCTCGAAAACGCGTAAAGTCGTTCTTCCTCTCCAGTCTTGAATATTTTCATCAAGCGGTATTAGATTGTGGGGAAAACAATTGACTGTCATGGAGCTTTGTTGTGTATAAAGCCCATGTTTCGCGACATGGTGGATTCATGATCGGAGCTGCATACCAACAAGGAATATTTGTCTAGGTAATATCCTCTGAAGGGCAAATTCTCTTCACTCAAAAAGGAAAACTGCTGAGATGTTCTTCTGAAGTCGTTTCCTTTCTCAAGGGAAACGCCCTCTTTATTTGTGACCATCAGGGAAGCACGCTATCCACCCATCGCTATACGGATGACGAGCCAGACAAAGCCGGTTCATCGAAAAGCATCCTCTTTTGTTTCCTGTTTGGATGTTTGATCAAAAGGAGACTTATACCAATTATATCAATTCCTGGGTAGGCTATCAAATGGGGAATACATTTAATCTAGGGGCACCATGCCTTTGGCCGTACCCTGTATGGCTGGGAATAGGGGGGATGGATGTAGAAATGAAAAAGGGAGGAATCAGCAATGATTCCTCCCTTGGTGAGGGAGTTTAACCTCTTAATAATCTTCCATCATCAAAAATACTTTCAAAAGAATTAAACTTGGGTTCCTGTTTTTCTTACCCGTTTGCAGCATATTTGATGATTAAAGGGAATTGTCGGGATTGCCGAATCTCTTTACTCGCTTAATTCGGTGATGTCGGTTTCAGGTTTCGGGTAGCCTTTGTCGGCAATCCATTTTTTCGTTTCCGCCGCCATTTCGGGGGTGACGTTAAAGTCGTACTGGGCATAGTCGCCGATGTGGAATTTTCCGGGCTTGAAGAATCCCCATTTCTCAAAGAAGTCCGTCAGGTCGGTTTTTGTGACGTCACAGCATGCCTTGACGAATTCGAACTGGTATTTGACGGTCTCGTTTCCTCCGTAGTTTCCCGCGTTGTTGCGCAGGTACTCCATGACGTCAGGATAGAAGTCGGGGTGTCCGTTTTTGGTAAAGTAAAGATGGAGCTGCCACAGGGGAACCAGCTTGTTGAAAACATCCTTGGATTGCAGGTAGGCGATTTCCCCTTCGATGATTTCCTTGCGCGCCTTGTCGTAGCTGCCCTGGCGCTTCAGGCGGCTTTCATTGCCTGTTTTGGCTGCGGCCTGCAGGGAAAAGATGTTGTTGCTGACTTCCGTCATGCCGCCCCAGGTCATCGGGCGCATTTGCATGACGTGTCCTACTTCGTGGGAGAATCCCCAGCAGGCGTCGCCCTTGAGAACGTTTTCAGGGTCGGTGACCATGCGCATTGTCCCGTCGTTTCCGAGGTAGGCGACTCCGTCTCCGTCGCGGAACATGTAGTAGTTGAAGTTCACGCGGGCCAGGACGCGGTTTTTCGGGATTTTGCCGTATTTATCCAGGCCCATCAGCTGGTATTGGATGCCGATGAGTTTGTCATAGGCGTTGATGAGTTCGGTTCCGCGATCTTTGGTGAATTTTTTCAGGAATTCTACGGGGTAGGCAACCTGGATGTATTTTCCCCGGGCATCCATGATCGGAGAGACGGCCTGGTCAAGCAGGCGAACCCAGTCCTTGTTGGTGTCGCCCCGGGTGGTGTCAAAGTAGCCGTTGGCTTTGCCGGTCACGAAGTGGACGGGGATTTTCGGTGCCTTGCCGGCGTCTTCGGTGAAGTAGCTGATATAGGCGTTGGCGGGCGTTTCCACGTCAATGATGTTGATTCCTTCCTTGAGCGGAATCTGCTTTTTGTGCAATCCCCAGCCGTTGGGGTCTTTTGTGGGCTGCACTCCTTCGGCCGGCTTGCGCATCAGGTTCGGCAGCAGGAGGCTGATTTCCTGCCCCTCCGTCTTGCCGACCAGGACGACATGCCGCCCTTTTTCCAGATAGACGCCCGTCATGTTGTCGTACTTGCTGAATCCGTCGCCGATTCTGAGATTTTTCCCCGTCTGGCGCGGTGAGGGGAGGGCCCGGTATTCGGCATACAGGTAGTCCGGCTTGTAATGGCCCGCCAGGATTTTGGCCGCGAGTTCCTTCATCGCGTCAGACTGGAAGGCGGAGGTGTCTTTGACATCCGGCTTCAGGGAGGTGCAGGAGGAGTCTTTGAACAGTTTGAGGTCGTTGCCGATGTGTTCCGGCGTGTTGGCGGCAAATGCCGCTGCGAGCGACAGCAGGGGCAGGGATAGTAATGGAAGGATTCGGTTCATGACAGTACGGGAAGCAGGTGGTTCCGTGATGTTACAAGATACAGGTTCCGTTTTCTTCTTCTTTCACCATTTTTCTCTTGATGAATAAATAGGCAGGCAGTTTGTCCGGAAAAAGGACGGGCGGGTGATGTGTGGAATGGCGTTGGCATTGAGGCAGGGATTTTTTCCAGCCGATTCACGTTTCCGGATATTTCCCGGTTCCGGCGGGCGCTTTTCCGGATTGCCGTATCCGGATGAGGACGTTCTCTGCTGCCGTGCTTGAGCTTTGGGCCGAAGCCTTCCGGCGTTTCCCGGCGGCGGTATCGCGTTTCTGCCGCGTGTTTCTCTTTATGTCCCTTTTTCTCTGGTCTTGGCGCACATGCATGACATGGTTGTTGTACGGAAGGGAAAAATGGAATAAGGTGGAGAGGATGATGAATTCCGTATTCAAGTGTTTGATGAGTGCCGTATGCGCCGTGGCATTGCCGGCGTTCGGGCAGGAAGAGAAAACCGGTTTCCCTACGGACAGGGCTGTGACCGTATTCAGCGCCGGGGAGGGTAATCCCTATGCGTCCATCCGCATTCCCGCCCTGCTCAGTATCGGCAAGGGCCAGCTCCTGGCATTCGCCGAAGGGCGGTATAAAAATACCGACCAGGGGGAGAACGATATTATCATGAGCGTCAGCAAGAATGGCGGGAAGACCTGGTCCCGTCCCCGGGCGATTGCCAAGGCCCATGGCGCCACATTTAATAATCCGTGCCCTGTTTATGACGCCAAAACCAGGACCGTGACTGTCGTGTTCCAGCGTTACCCTGCCGGGGTCAAGGAGCGGCAGCCCAATATCCCGGACGGATGGGATGATGAAAAGTGCATCCGCAATTTCATGATTCAGAGCAGGAACGGAGGTTCTTCCTGGACGAAGCCGCAGGAGATTACGAAGACGACCAAGCGTCCTTCCGGAGTGGATATTATGGCGTCCGGCCCGAATGCGGGAACTCAGCTGAAGAGCGGCGCCCACAAGGGCCGTCTGGTGATTCCGATGAATGAAGGGCCGTTCGGCAAGTGGGTGATTTCCTGCATTTACAGCGATGACGGCGGCAAGAGCTGGAAGCTGAGTCAGCCGACTGCCAATATGAAGGGCATGGTGAATGAGACGTCCATTGCGGAAACGGATAACGGCGGCGTGGTGATGGTTGCGCGCCATTGGGGCGCTGGCAAATGCCGCCGCATCGCGTGGTCCCGGGATGGCGGGGAGACCTGGGGACAGGTGGAGGACGCTCCTGAGCTGTTTTGCGACAGTACCCAGAATTCCCTGATGACGTATTCCCTGAGCGACCAGCCCGCCTACGGCGGCAAAAGCCGCATTCTGTTTTCCGGGCCCAGCGCGGGACGGCGCATTAAGGGACAGGTGGCTATGAGCTATGACAACGGCAAAACCTGGCCGGTGAAGAAACTGCTGGGCGAGGGAGGTTTTGCCTATTCCAGCCTCGCCATGGTGGAACCCGGCGTCGTCGGGGTGCTTTATGAGGAGAACCAGGAGCATATTAAAAAGCTGAAGTTTGTTCCTATTACCATTGAATGGCTGACGGACGGGAAGGATGCGGGGCTTGCTCCCGGTAAAAAAGCTCCTGTTCTCAAATAGAGGAAAGCCGGCCAATACGTTTTCCCCTCCCGGAGGTGTTTCCGGGGGGGGATTGAATGCTTTCTTCTGTAGCGGAGCGTTATGGAAGAAGGAAGGTCAGGTCTTGTTGCTTGATGGACTCAAGGGCAGGAGGGCGTACTGATGGAGTGACCGGGGTATAACTCCGGGAGGATGAGTCTGTTGGAAATACGGCGATGTGCCAGTAAGGCTTCAATCATCCGGATAAGCCTGCGCGTTGTTTTTTCTGCAGGGGCGCGGTAGGAAGTAATGGGGGGAGTGACATGGTTCAGGTAAGGTTCGTGAACCAGGCTGAGCAGACTTATTTCCCCCGGGATGTTTTTAGCCATGGCGGCCGCCCAGGAGATGATGGATATCAGCATTCTGCTTCGGGTGGAAATTAAGGCGGTGATACCCGTATTCTCCAGATAAATCCGGTTGAGTTCTTGGGTTGCCCTGATGGCATCCGACGGCATGCGGATGACACAGGGGGTCCAATGTTCCCCCTGGAAGGAGAGGAACCCCTGTTCCATGAGTTTATTGCCTCTCAGCTTGGAATCCGGGATGCAGAGCGCGATCCGACGGTGCCCTTTCTGGTACAGGTAGCCTGCCGCGTGGCTGGCCAGCACTTCCCAATGCGTATCCAGATACGGCAGATTGGAGGAAGGGTAGGAAACTCCCCGGACCAGGCAGGGGAGGCCTTTCCGCTTAAACCACAGCTGTATTTCTTCCGTGGCGCGGTAGAGTATCCAGCAGCAGCCTGGATATTCTGTTTCCAGTTTTTCCAGCCGCGTGCCAGGATTTTTTTTTCTTCCCACGCAGCTTCAACCAGTTGAAGAGCAATACCTTCTTCTCTCAGCGCCTTTTCCAGTTGATAGAGTTCCACCCAAATGCTTTGGGGGATGTCCCGGATAGGAACGGAGGAGAGGAAGCAAACGCGTTTTTCCAGCAGGGGCAGAGACTGCACAGGGCTTGTAGAAGTCCTGATGATTTTTCTGGCCCTGTTTTTATCCGGAGCCGCCAGGAAGCCTTCTTCCTGCAGCTGCGCGAGGGCTTTCCGGATGGTTCCCCTGCCGGCGGCGAGCGCTTTGCTTAGTTCCCGTTCCCCGGGCATGACGTTTGTAAATTGCCCGGACCGGAGGCGGTGCTTTAATTTGGCAACGGTTCTTGACTGGGCCGTTTCCCCGGGGCATGTATTATTCATGGGGGGAATCATACTTTCTGCTCGTGTTTGGTGGCAAGCGGTTCTGCCGGTTGTGTTTTTCCCGTTCCGTATTTTCCGGGGCGGGGAGGTAATTATTTCCGGGAACGTTTCAGAAGGCGATTAACGGAGTCCGGATCATTGGGGTCAAAAACGGTTTCTCCCGCTCCTGTGTCATTTTTGATTTTGGGGTACTTGTTCCCCGCGTATTGCCTGACCATGCTGTCCGTGTCGCTGATTTTGAATCTGACGGAGAGGATGTATGGCAATTCCCCTTTGTCAAAGTGTCCGTAGGTAGTGCATACCAGGGTATGGTCCGGCAATAGTTCGGCAGCCGGGTAGGCGCAGTCCCATCCGTTGCGGTTGTCCTTAAAACGGATTTTATATGAGCCTTCCGTGCCATTTTTCAGGTCTTCCCACCGGCCTATCCATCCCACCCAGTCCCCTTCCGTCGGGCTGGCGGCCTGCCCTTTCTTCCTGGTCGGGGGAGCATCCCTGAATTGAACCAGCAGTCTTCCGTCAGGCAGGGGAAGAATCTGGTGGCGGTCTCCGCACAGGGCTGCCGGCAGTTCTTTGGGGGGAGTCCATGTTTTGCCTTCATCTCCGGAAAACATGATCTGGGAGTTATGGTGCCTGCTGTTTTCCCGTAACAGCAGCGCGATTGTTTTTCCGTCCGGGCTGCGGACAAAACCTCCCTCACACAGGTGCATGTCCCTTGTCCCCGGGAAAATGACTCGGGGGGAGGTCCAGGTCAGTCCTCCGTCTTCCGTAAAGGTGACATATTGTTCAATGGTGTGAAACTCTCCATGTTCGTCTTTGCCCCGGGCATTGGCATGGTAGGAGGCCATATAATGCCCTTTTCCCGTTTTTAGAGGAATCAGGTCGCTCATGACAACAATGCCTCCGGCCTGGTTGGGAATGGGGGTCAGTTCGGACCATGTTGTCCCGTTGTCTTCACTGACCGCCATCCGGTTTCTGGGGGCTGTGTTTCTGTTTCCTCCCTGAATGCCGCTGAAAAGCAGAATGCGGCGCTTTCCCCGGGAATCTTCCGTTTCATATAGTGTGGGTACTTCCCTGCTGGTTTTCCATGATTCTGGAACCGGCAGCCTTTCGCTCCATGTTTTGCCTCCGTCCGTGGATTTTTTCAGGATGATTTCCCCGGAGCCGTGCCCTTTAGGATAAACGCACAGAATGGTTTTTCCGTCTTTCAGCAATAGCGTCGTTGGATGTCCCAGGTATTTTCCTTTTTCCTTGTCAATGACTACCTGGGCTTCTGTCCATTGATCCAGATCAACGATCGGGAGGCCGCTCCGGATGAACGCTGTGGAAGGGGAATGGTCCGGTACGGTGGCCTGCGCCGGAAGGTATGACGCCAGGAGCAACGCTGCCAGGGATGATAGGTGCAGATTCATGGGAAATGGATGTTGTGATTAAAGGGTGGGAGATTTGCGGCGTCTGAAGGGCAGAAGCGCCATGCCAAATGCAAGCAGCAATGCGCTTGCCGGTTCCGGTACGGACGATGTATGAATTTGAAGACCTGTGGGAACCATGTTATCGTTACGGGCAATAAAGTCCTTTTGCCAATTGGAGCCGACTAAAGCGAGCTGGTTGACAGACGGCCCCGTTCCGGCTGCGTTATCCATGGAATTGTCGATGCGCCGGGAACCGTTGATGGAGAAGAAATCGTTGTCCCAGCAGTCTCCTATGCTGATGGTGGACAGATCCGTTTCAGTAAACATGGCGTAATAAGTAGTGCCTGTATTTAAAATTGGCCCGTTGCTAAAAGTCCATGTTCCGGAAGCATAGTTTCCAGTAGAAATGGTATTGTCCGATTTGCCGATAATGGTTTGGATATCGCCTGAATGTTGCACGATGAGCAGGCCTATTCCGTTTTTTCTGGCCTCTCTCAAATTGAAATCAATGGATGTTAGACGAACTTCTGCATCCATTGGCTGGGAATGCGGCGTGCTGGTCGTGATAAGCCTTGACCCTGCTTCTCCCAGGCAGAAAGACCATCCGGTGCACAGGTACTGGGATGTGGGGGAGAGATCGGGGGTGGCGCTTGTCCATGTAGTAGCCGCGATTCCCGTGGAAGCCATGCTTCCGGTCAGAATGATGGCGGCAAGTGAATAATGAATAGCCATAACGGAACCAATATCACAGGGCGGAGGCTCCCGGCTCAAGGATATTCAAGAAGGCTTGAAATAAGACCGTTTTTTAATTAAAAAGAACAGGTATATGGTTTATGGTAAATATGTTTTGTATAGACTCCATGTTTGAAAGAACCATTTTCCCAAAGCCGGTGAAACAGGGTGTATCCCATTTCATACGGGTTCATAAAAAATTATTGCCTTGATCGGAAACGCCGGACAGATATTCTGCGAAGCATCCGTTGCCCTTGGAGCTTTTCCCATTTGGGAAGGCCGGTGAGCGGAAGGTGATTCCCCGTTTCAATATATGTCCTGGATTTATCTGGTGTTGGCCGGTCTCTGCGAGATCGGATGGCCTCTGGGTTTCAAACTTTCTCAAACGCCCGGCACAGGGCCCGGCAAATTCGCCGCCTGCATCGCCTGCTCCGTTTTCAGCATGGTTCTGAGCGGTTTTCTTTTGTGGCTTGCCCAGCGGAACATTCCCATCGGCACCGCTTATGCGGTGTGGACCGGCATTGGCGCGTTGGGCACGTTCCTGGTTGGTATTCTGTGGTTCGGGGATTCTTCCAATATCTGGCGCATGCTGGCGGCATCCTTCCTGCTGATAGGCATTATCGGGCTGAAGTTAGCCCCCGGGCATTGATGTGGTCTTTGGAATCCTTGCCGGGTTCCGGGAAAAGCCGTCTCCGCAGCTTTCCGGATAGGAGGTCTCAGTAGTGGGAGATGGCTTTTTCCCACACGGTCCCGCAGGCGTCGGAAGGCATGCGCCAGTCCCCGCGCGGGGAAAGGGAAATGGTGCCCACCTTGGGGCCGTCCGGCATGCAGCTGCGCTTGAATTGCTGACGGAAGAAACGGCGGATGAAGATGCCGAGGCAGCGGCAGATGAAGTCCGGCTGAAATTCGCCGCGAAAGGCATGTTCCGCCAGGTGCAGGATTTTATCCGGTTCCGCACCGTATTTAATGAAGTGGAAGAGGAAAAAGTCGTGCAGGTCGTAAGGCCCAAGCACATCTTCCGTTTTCTGCTCAATGGTGCCGTCGTCCGACGGCGGCAGGAGTTCCGGGCTGACGGGAGTGTTGTTGATGTCCGTGAGGGTAGCTGCCAGTTCCGGGGATGATTCTTCCGCGATGTGTTCAATGAGGCAGCGTATCAGCGTCTTCGGAATGGAGCAGTTGACCGCGTACATGGACATGTGGTCCCCATTGTAGGTGCTCCATCCCAGGGCAATTTCCGACAAGTCCCCTGTTCCCACGACCAGCCCCCCGGTTTTATTGGCCAAATCCATCAGAATTTGCGTGCGTTCGCGGGCCTGGACGTTTTCATAAGTGGTGGTTCGTTCGGCAGGATCGTGCCCGATGTCGGCGAAGTGCCGGAGGCAGCATTCCGAGATGGGGATTTCCCGAAGTTCCACGCCCAGAAGGCGGCACATGGTTACGGCATTGTCATGGGTTCTGTCCGTGGTGCCGAAACCGGGCATTGTCACGGCCAGAATGTCCGAGGCCGGGCGCTTCAGCGCACGGCAGGCGCGGGAGCAGATGAGCAGAGCCAGCGTGGAGTCCAGCCCGCCGGAGATGCCGATGACGAGCCGTTGCGCGCGGGTATGTTCCATTCTTTTGGCCAGACCTGCCGTTTGGATGGAGATGATTTCCTCACACCGTTCCCGGCGGCGGGACGGAGAAGGCAGAAAGGGCCGTGCCGGGTTGAAAGCGTATTCCAGGCCGGGCGCTCCGGGGACCTGTTCCGGCAGGGCCAGATGCAGGGCATTCCCGGCAGGGAAAAGGGATTTGCTGTCATTGAAGGAGCTTTCAGAGAGGCGCGCCGCCTCCAGCCGTTCAAAATCCACGTCCGCAAAGATGAGGGTGCTTTCCCTGCAGAACCGTTCCCCCTCCGCTGCTGGCCTGCCGTTGTCCGCAATGAGGGAATGGCCGCCGAATACGGTGTCCGTGGTGGATTCATGCACACCTGCGGAGGAAAGGACATAGGCACAGAGGCATCTGCCGCTCTGCTGTCTGACCAGTTCCCTCCTGTATGCGGCCTTACCGGTGAGTTCCGTTCCTGCGGAAGGGTTGAGAATGGCTCTGGCTCCCAGAAGAGCCAGTTTGGAACTGGGAGGAATGACGCTCCACAGGTCTTCGCATATTTCCACGCCAAAACTGAAGGGGGAAGATTCTTCATGAAAAACGATTTCTGTCCCGAACGGGATATGCATCCCATTGACTGTGACTTCCTTCACCCCTGTACCCAATTCCCTGCCGGAGGTGAATTGACGTTTTTCATAGAATTCCCGGTAGTTGGGGAGCACGGTTTTGGGCACCAGAGCCAGAATGCGACCGGACTGCACTACCGCCGCCGTATTATACAGAGCGTCTTCATGAAGGAAGGGCAGGCCCACCACGGCAATCGTGCCGGAGCCTTCCGTGGCTTCCGTAAAGCGGAGCAGACCGTTCAGGGCTGCTTTCCTCAGGTTCGGCTGGAAGAAAAGGTCTCCGCAGGAATAGCCCGTAATGCACAGTTCCGGGAAAACGACGGCTGCCGCCTGCTGTTCTGCGGCTTTCCGGAATTCCTCCGTAAGTTGGTCGACATTGTAGTCCACTTCAGCCACGCGAAGCTGGGGGACGGAGGAGGCGAGTCTGTAATATCCGAACATGGGCGGAGCAGTCTGGAAAATGGAACCCGCAGATGTTCCTTTTTCCGGTAGTCAGGACGCAATCCGGGAAAGGCGGGCCTGAGCCAGATACTAAAAGTTCATGAAAGACTTGTAAAGCCATCTGTAGGGACTGCTCCGCCCATGTTGCCGGGGAAGGGGCAAGGAACGCAATTTTTCCCGCATGCCTTTCTGCATGACGGTCACCGGGCAAATCAGTTTTTTCCCGGGATCCCGCAGCATGGCGGCTTTTCTTGAGCCGGGTACGGCATTGAGGCTGGAACAGCGGGAGAAAAGGAGTAAACCATACCCTGAAAACTAATGAATAATACTGACCGATTTACTGGAAAAGCCCGGGCTTATGCCCAGGGCAGGCCCGATTATCCCGCCTCCGTTGTTGGGCTTCTGACGCGGGAGAGCCGCCGGGAGAATCCCCGTCTGGCGGATATAGGTTCCGGAACGGGCATTCTTTCCCGCGCCATGCTGGAGCGCGGCTGGACCGTGTATGGCGTGGAGCCCAATGATGACATGCGGAAGGAAGCGGAGAAGAGGCTGTCCGCTTTTCCCCGTTTTCATTCCGTGGCGGGAACGGCGGAGCGGACCGGGCTTCCCGGAGCTTCGGTGGATCTGGTGACGGCGGCGCAGTCATTCCACTGGTTTGACGCCGCCGCGTTCAAGAGGGAGTGCCGCCGTATTCTGTTCGGAGGAGGCAAGGTAGCCCTGATTTGGAACTCCAGGGTGGAAGACAGCCCCGTTGTCCGGGAGGAAGGAAATATCCACCGTCTTTACTGTCCGTGTTTTTATGGATTCAGCGGAGGGCTGGAGAAGTTGACGGACAGCATTGGAGCGTTTTTCAACCACCGTTTCCAGGTATTCCGCTTTCCAAATGATTTGTCCTACACGCGGGAGCAGTATCTCCGCCGCATGATGTCCACCTCCTATGCCTTGACGGAGGGCGGGGAAGAGCGGTCCTCCTGGCTGGGCGCCCTGGAAAAGCTGTTTGACCGGTTTGAAACGGAGGGGCGCGTTACGGTTCCGAATGAAACTGTGGTGTATCTGGGGAAGTGCTGAGGATGCGGCGTTCATGCATGGACTCCGGAAAAGGAAAAGCCTCTTTCGGTTCAGGAACTGAAGATGATGACGGCAAGGACGGCAATGATTGCCAGAACGACAACGATGGCGGTAATATAGCCGGGTTTGTGGACATCAAGAGTCCACTCCTTTTTGAGATGGGAAAGATCCTCCCCTGCCGCATAGCGTGAAAAAAGGTCATGGAGCCGGGAGTAGTCCAGGTCTTTGGGCGTCATGTAAAGCTCCCTGTCCTTTCCGCCGGCAAACGAAATTTCGTAATGGTAATTATCCGGACTATTGCAGATGGCCTGGAGGAATTCGTCACCACGGCTGCAGATAATGAAAGCTTCCGTGTTATTTTTAATGCCGGACAGGGCTTGATCCCGCGTTTCACAGGGCTCTCCGGAAAGTTCCCAAACGATGGAGGGGGCGGAATGAAGGCTCATGGAATAAAAAAATCGGAAAATATGGCGGAGAATTATTTTTCCTGCCGCCAGTAAAAACTATCCTTTCTTCTTCCTGGGCGGAAGGTGTTTCCTGGCTCAATACTACGGAGAATACTGGGAGCGCTTGCGGGTTGGGGCATTCAATGGCTGTTTTTCCGCTTATCATTCCGGTTTTGCATGGGTTCTTTCTGCCGGGGCGTTCCCTTCGCGTTTTTCCAGCCATGCAGGCTGACGTTTCCATTCCTCTGGAAATAATCATTCCGCGGCTTCAGGCATGGCTATTTTCTCTCGCTATTCTTGCTTTATTAAGGCAGGCCATCCATGTTACGATTATTTACTGCCATGATGCATCAGACTTTTTCCCAAGAGCCTTTTCTGGTTTCCGGATTGCATGGGGACCAGATTCTGGGCGCCCGCAGTAACCAACAGGATTCTTTCTCCATTCTGGCTGGAGAGGACGCATTGGTACTGGTGCTGGCGGACGGCATGGGTGGGTATACCGGCGGAGAGTTGGCCAGCCGCGCGGCGGTGGAAGGCTGTTCGCGGGCTTTTGAGCAGAAATCCGGTTTGCCCGGAGAGAGAATGAAAGCTGCAGTGACCGCCGCAAATGAACAGGTATGGTCCGCCCGGAAGAAAAGAGGGGAGGATGACGAGATGGGGACGACGCTGGTAGCAGCCTGGATAGGGGCGGATGGGCTGAGGTGGGTCAGCGTGGGGGACTCCCTTCTGCTGCTTATCCGGGAAGAGAAAATGTTTCTGCTTAATGAGCTGCACCAGTATTCCGCGGAATTGGAGCGCATGGCGGATGAAGGGATCATCAGCCGGGAGGAGGCTTTGAGCCATCCTGCCCGCCATTCCTTGACTTCTGCCCTGATGGGGAAGGAAGTTCCTTTGGTGGATTTGCGGGAGGAATGCTTTCCCTTATTTCCGGGGGACCGTGTTTTGGTCGCCAGTGACGGAGTGGGGCCTTATCTGGATTCCCTGGGGCCGGCAGGGATGCGGTATTTGTCCATGCTTTCCGCGGAGGAACTGGTGCGTTCCGTGCTGGACGGCATTAACCGCGACGGCGCGCCCAACCAGGATAATGCCACATTGATTTGCGCAGAGATAGCAAGGGCTTGATCTGCATTAGTGCGGCAAGTAGGTAATCTGCGGACGGGCGATTTTTGAGATTCACATCCTCCGTCTGCCGGACGATGAATAAAACCCCGCATGCCTGAAACGCATGCGGGGTTTTATTAAAATAGCCGGGGTATTTCCCGTTCAGGAATGGTATTCCTGGAGGGAACGGGGTGATACCTTCACGTGCTGGGCGGAGCGGATGCCCTCCACCGTGGCCCTGGCGGCTGCGATGGTAGTCATGTACGGAATTTTCTTCTGGATGGACTGCATGCGGATGAAGGAGTCGTCAATCATACTGGTGCGGTCCACCGGAGTGTTGATAATCAGGTCGATCTGCTTGTTGGTGATCATGTCGCCCAGGTTCGGGCGGCCTTCATGCAGCTTGTTGACTACTTCCGTTTCCACGCCCTGGCCGCGCAGGTATTCTGCGGTGCCGCCGGTGGAGATAATCGTAAAGCCCAGGGAAATCAGGTCCCGGGCGATGGGTTCGATGAACTTCTTATCCCGGTCGGAAACCGTGACGAGCACCTTGCCGGCGGTAGGCAGAATGCAGCCCGCAGCTTCCTGGGCCTTGTAGTAGGCCATGCCAAAGTTGTCCGCAATGCCCATGACTTCACCCGTGGCGCGCATTTCCGGCCCCAGTACGGGGTCCACTTCCGGGAACATGTTGAAGGGGAAGACGGCTTCCTTCACGCCGATGAAACGGCAGGCGCGCGACTTCAGGCCCAGCTCCTTGAGTTTCTTGCCCAGCATGATTTCCGTGGCGTAGCGCGCCAGGGAGATGCCCGTTACCTTGGAGACGATCGGCACCGTGCGGGAGGCGCGGGGATTGGCCTCAATGATGTAAACCTCATCGTTGCAGATGGCGAACTGCACGTTCAGAATGCCCTTTACCTGGAAGTCCTGGGCAATTTTTGCGGCATGTTCCTCAATGGTGCGGATGTGCTTGGGAGCGATTGTCACGGGGGGGATGGCGCAGGCGGAGTCGCCGGAATGGATGCCGGCCAGTTCAATGTGTTCCATGACCGTGGCTACAAAAGTATCCGTGCCGTCGGCCAGAGCATCCACTTCCGCCTCAATGGCATTGTCCAGAAAACGATCGATCAGCATGGGATATTCCGGGCTGACCTGGATGGCCTCCACGCCGTAGCGCTTCAGGTTTTCTTCATCGTAAATGACTTCCATGCCGCGGCCGCCCAGCACAAAGGAGGGGCGCACCATGACCGGGTAGCCGATGCGGCGCCCCAGTTCCACGGCCTCCTCCAGGGAACGGGCCGTGCCGCTTTCCGGCTGGCGGATATTCAGGGCGATCATGCGTTCACGGAAATATTCGCGGTCTTCCGCCAGACGGATGCCTTCCGGTTGGGTTCCCATGATTTTTACGCCGGCGTCCTTGAGGGCCTGGGCGATGTTAAGCGGGGTCTGGCCTCCGAACTGGACGATGACACCTTCCGGCTTTTCCTTTTCGTAAATAGCCAGCACGTCTTCCACGGTCACGGGTTCAAAGTACAGCTTGTTGGCCGTGTCAAAGTCCGTAGAAACCGTTTCCGGGTTGCAGTTCACCATGATGGATTCATACCCGTGGTCGCGCAGGGTGAAGGCGGCATGCACGCAGGTATAGTCGAATTCGATGCCTTGGCCGATGCGGTTGGGACCGCCGCCCAAAATCATGATTTTCTTCTTGTCGTTCACGGGAACTTCGTCCGCCGCGCCACTGTAAGTGGAGTAGTAGTATTCCGCGTGTTCCACGCCGCTGACGGGCACGATGCGGAAGGTGGCCGTGATGCCGTCTTTCTGCCGGCGGGCGCGGACGGCCTTTTCCGGCACCCCGAAAATCTGGGCCAGGTATTTGTCGGAAAAGCCCATTTCCTTGGCCTGGCGCAGGGTTTCCGCGGAAAGGGAATCCCAGTCCTGCCCATCCAGGGAAAAGTCAAAGTCCGCCAGTTCTTTCATCTGTTCAATGAAATACGGAGTGATGCGGGTCAGCTTCACGATTTCCTCCACGGCTGCGCCGCGGCGCAGGAGTTCATAAATCTGGAAGAAGCGTTCACTGTTGCCGTACGTGATTTTTTCACGCAATTCCGGGGTGGAGAGGGCTTCCAGCTTTTTCACGCGGCCCAGGCCGGCACGTCCGATTTCCAGAGAGCGCACGGCTTTCTGAAAAGCTTCCTTGAAGTTCTGCCCGATGCTCATTACTTCGCCCACGGCTTTCATCTGGGTGCCCAGTTTGTCGGCCGCCTTGGGGAATTTTTCAAAGGCCCAGCGTGCGAACTTCACGACTACATAGTCTCCGTAAGGTTCGTATTTTTCCAGGGAGCCTTTGCGCCAGTAGGGAAGTTCGTCCATCGTGACGCCGGAAGCCAGCTTGGTGGAGACGGAGGCGATAGGGAAGCCGGTGGCCTTGGAAGCCAGGGCGGAGGAACGGGATGTACGGGGGTTGATTTCAATAACGATGATGCGGTTGTCCTCCCGGTTGTGGGCGAACTGCACGTTTGTGCCTCCCGTGACGCCGATGGCGTCCAGAATGCGGTAGGAATAATCCTGAAGCTTATCCTGCACTTCCTGCGGAACGGTCAGCATGGGAGCCACGCAGAAGCTGTCCCCGGTGTGCACGCCCATGGGATCCACGTTCTCAATAAAGCAGACGGTAATCTTCTGTCCCTTGGCGTCACGGACGACTTCCAGTTCCAGTTCCTCCCATCCCAGCACGCATTCTTCCACCAGCACCTGGTTGATAAGGGAGGCGGCCAGGCCGCGGGGGACTACCTGGCGCAGTTCCTCCACGTTGTAAACGATGCCGCCGCCCGTACCGCCCATGGTGTAGGCGGGGCGCAGCACGACGGGGTAGCCCAGTTCTGCGGCCACCTTTTCAGCTTCCTCCACGGAATAGACGGGTTCGGACTTGGCGACCGGCACGCCGATCCTGTCCATGGTTTCCTTGAAAATGATGCGGTCTTCGCCGCGGGCGATGGCTTCCAGATCCACGCCGATGACTTCCACTCCGTACTGTTTCAGGATGCCTTCTTCATGCAGCTTGGAAGCCAGGTTCAGGGCCGTCTGGCCGCCCAGGTTGGGCAGCAGGGCATCCGGGCGTTCCTTCTCAATCACGGCCGTGATGCGGTCCACAGTCAGAGGCTCAATGTAGGTGTGGTCCGCCATGCCGGGATCCGTCATGATGGTGGCGGGGTTGGAATTCACCAGAACGACGTCGTAACCTTCGGCGCGGAGGGCCTTGCAGGCCTGGGTGCCGGAGTAGTCGAACTCGCAGGCCTGGCCGATGATGATGGGGCCTGAGCCGATAATGAGGATTTTGCGGATATCTTCGCGTTTTGCCATGGTATGATGCCTCTATGTGGTCCGTGGTGGTTAAAAATAAATGCCGGAAACAAGGTCCGCCCAAGGTGCGTTGCCTCTCCGCTCCGCATACCCGGCGCGTGACCTGACGCACAGTACGGGACGTCGGGCGATAAGTCCAGACAAAACAACAGGAATTCCGGGGAAAAGGCTATGGCCTTCTTTCCTTTTCGTACAGTGCCGCACGCAATCCGCCCTTGATATTTTCCACCGTCCGTATTATACCCTGCGGAGCAAGGATGAGGAACGCCCTGACATTGATTTGCTGTCTTGGATTGCTGTGCTCCGCAGCATCGGCTGCGGACCTTTCTTCCACGGGGCGGGGGAGCGCCGTGCCTTCGGAGGTGGCTTCCTGGTACCAGGCCCTGCGGACCGGACTTTCCCAGTTCCGGAACGGCGGCGGCTACGAAACCAGCAGGGAAGCCATGCAGGCCCTTGCGGAGAAAGCCTGCCGCTGGGATCCCCGCACGCGCCGTCCCGTTTTTCTTCTCCGTAACGCCACGCCCTCCTTCTGTTCCTCTGCCTGCTACCTGCTCCTTTTGAAATCCCTGCAGATATGGGACTCTGCACAGCCGCGGCCCGTTATTTCCGAACGCGCGTGGCTGGCCCTCATCCCCCGCTTCGGCCAGCATGACGGGGAAGGGCCGTGGGGATGGGCGAACGCCAATGGCCCCGGCCTGGCCGTCCTGGTGCACAGGCTGGGAGCCGGCATCAACTTTGAGGACTGGAGGAAGGCCCGCCCCGGCGACTTCATGAAAATTTTCTGGACGGACCGCATCGGGCGCCGGGAATCCGGCCATCTGACCGTCCTGGTGAAGGATGGAGGGGACCAGGTAACGTTCTGGTCTTCCAACATTCCGGACGGTTACGGAGCCAGGACGGTGCCCAAATCCCGGATCAGGCGCGTCATTTTCACGCGCATCACCAGGCCGGAACGGTTCAACCTGGCCCCTTCCGTGGGAAGTCACCCATGGCTGTCCTCCCTGCTCCGGCAGGAAGTGGGCATGAAGGAAGTGCGCAGGCATTCCGGCATGCAGAACCCCTGACCGTTTCCCGTAGTGAAAAAATGCTCCTTCCCTCCTTCCGTCACCCCGGACTGTTCCGTGCTGGTGCTCGGTTCCCTGCCGGGAGACGAATCCCTGCGTCAGGCCCAGTATTACGCCCATCCCCGCAACGCGTTCTGGAAAATCATGGGGTCCCTTCTGGGGTTCGACCCCTCCCTGCCATATGGGGAACGCCTGTCTCTGCTCAACCGGGGCGGGGTGGGGCTGTGGGATGTGGTGGCCTCCGGCGTCAGGCCCGGCAGCCTGGACCAGCACATCTCCCAGGAACGGCCCAATGACATTGCGGCCCTGCTGGATAGCTTCCCGGGCATCGGCGTGGTCTGCTGCAACGGCACCGCTTCCCATAAATACCTTAAACGGTATTTTCCCGAACTGTTCCTTCGGGAAACGCTTTCCGTCATTCAAATGCCTTCCACCAGTCCGGCGGCGGCGCGGCTGACGTATGAGCAGAAATTCCACGCCTATGAGGAAATCATGGCGCCCCTGCTCCGGAAGGAAAGGGAAGAATACTGACCTTCTGCGCCTTTTCCAATGCCGTGCGCGGCCCGACGGTAACAGGCGGGGTTGTTCGGTCAGCAGGACCCGACGGCCGCCAGCAGGTGGACATCCAGGGCCAGGGCTTCGTGAATATTGAAATTCAAATCATCACGGAGCCTGCTGAGGGCCTCCATGCGCTTCAGCAATTCGTTCACGGGCATCTGGGCGGCCAGCGTGCGCACCTCCGGATGAATCGGAGTGACTTCCGGGGCTCCTGAGGCAATCAGGGCTGCCTGGCCGAACCAGCTGATGAGCAATTCCAGGGCCTGATTGCGCTGTTCCAGATATTCCGTCTCTATCTGGGCGGCGTTCGCGTCCTTATTGCGGGCCTCCCAGTCGGAGGCGTCCGTACCCTGGGCCGCTTCCCTGGCTTCATCTTTCAGAGCCTGGTTCAGGTTTTTGGTGATGGCGGCCTTGGCTTCCGCCATGACTTCCATGAACCTGCTGCGGAAGGCCAGTGCTGCTAGGTCATTATTCAGATTGCGGCAGGTCTCCAGCCAGTGCGGGAGCAGGGCCTCCTGAATGGGGGTGAGCCTGAATTCCCCGGATTGCAGCAGATTGACGCGCACGCAGCGGGAAATAATCGTCTGAAGGAGCTGGTCCGGCTGGGAGGTGGACAAAATGAGCAGGCACTGTCCGGGCGGTTCCTCCAGGGTTTTCAGGAAAGCGTTGGCGGCCTCGTCATTCATCCGCTCCGCATCCATGAACACGGCTATCTTCCATTTACCCTCTGCCGCGCGCTGTTGCAAAAAGGGTTCCACGGCGCGGATATCATCCCGCAGGATGCGGCGCGACTTGGACTTGGGGCGCACCAGCCGGCAATACTCGTCCCTCACACTGTCCAGGTGGTCTGCCCGGATGCCGTTCATTAGCTCCAGCAATTGCAGGATCAGGCGGGAGGCTCCCTGGTGCTCGTCTCCCACGATGAGCAGGGCATGAGGAAGCCGGTTGCGGGAGAAGGCGGTGCGCAGCAGGTCGAACGCTTGGGATGCCGTAAATGCCATATGCTCCTATGAAAGCATTTCGTTGCGTCAGGGCAACAGAAAAGATTGGTATATGTCGGATATTTCATGTACTAAGGGGGCCGGTTATGGAACAAAATGACATCTCATCCCGGATTGTCTTTGCCGACCGCGGCAAGGTGAATGTGGAAAAAGGCGTGGAATTCGCCCCCAAATTTGACCAAAATGGCCTGATTCCGGCCCTCGCCATGGATCATATTACCCATGAACCGCTGATGCTGGCCTATATGAATGCGGAATCCCTGCGCATGACCATGGAACTGGGGGAAGCCGTTTACTACTCCCGCAGCCGCCAGGAAATCTGGCATAAGGGCGCAACCAGCGGCCATGTGCAAAAAGTGAAGCAAATCCTGGTTGACTGTGACCAGGATGCCCTGATTGTGCTGGTGGACCAGTGCGGCGCCGGCGCCTGCCACACCGGGCACCACTCCTGCTTTTACCGTTCCGTTCCGTTCGGAGATGAACTGAAAGCCCAGCCCCAGGGGGCACCCGTCACGCTGCGTGAAGCGGACGGAGGCGTCGTTTTTGATGCCGAAGCCGTGTACGGCAAGGGCCATTAACTCCTTTTGCGCGTCAATCTGCGTTCGCCGGATTGACGCGCCTTCTTTTTCTGCTGTAAAATCATGAATGTGAAAAAACTGTTTCTCATGATGGCTGCCGTTTCCGGGGCGCTGGCTCTGTGCCAATGCTCTTCGGAGGCGCCTCCTCCCCCCGGAACCGTCCGTATGGTGGATCAGCAGGCGATTGCCCTGATGCAGGAAGCCAGGGCAAAGGAAGCGAAGAATGATCTCTCCGGGGCCATTAAAAAATACAGGCGCGTGGTGGAAAAGCACCCCCTTTCCAGGGAAGCTCCCCAGGCCCGGTTCAGAATGGCAGAACTCTATGAGGCCCGCAAGGAACCTGCGGATGCGTTTGACCAGTACCAGAAACTCATTGACCGCCACCCGGACAGCCCCCTGTACAGGCAGGCCATGGCCCGGCAGAAGGAAATGGCCTTCGGCGCTGCGAGCGGCGCGTTGACCAACCGCGTGCTGTGGATGTTTGACGTCAGGATGGATCCCACGAACGTCACGGAATGGCTGAAGCATGTGCGCGACAACGCCCCGTATGCCCCTACCGCCCCGCAGGCCATGAACGTGCTGGGCAATTACCTGGCCGCGCGCGGCCGGATGAAGGAGGCCATAGAGGCATACCAGAACCTGGTGGACAATTACCCCAATTCTCCGTTGGCCCCCACGGCCCAGCTCCAGATAGCCACCCTGTATCGCCAGGCTGCTACGGACGGAGACCGCAACCACGTCAATGTGGCCCGCGCTCAGGAAGCGTATGAAGACTACCTTCAGCGTTATCCCAACAGCGCCCGTGCGGGAGCCGCCCGTGCCGATCTGGCGGCCATGAAGCGTGAGCTGGTGGCCCAGCAGCTGGAAGTGGCGGAATACTACCTGACCAAGATGAAAGATGCGGATGCCGCCGTCTTCTGCTACCAGGAAGTAGCCTCCAAAGGCAGCATCAATCCCGCCGCCGCCGCCAGGGCGAAGGCCCGCCTGAAAGAACTGCGCGTGACCAGCAGATAACAGGAACTCTCCGTCCTCATGAATCGTATCCGGAACGTTTTCAAACTCTTCCTGCCCGTTTTTTGCCTCCTGGCCGGTTCTTGCGGCTACCAGCTTGGCGGCACCAAGCCGCCCAAGCTGGAACTGGCCCAGACCGTCAAGGTATGCCTCTTTGCCAACAACTCTTTGGAGCCCCGCGCCGCCACGCTGGTGACCGGCGCCTTGGCGGATGAGCTGCAGCGGGACGGCACCTACCGGTTAAGCTCCGGCGCGGATGCGGATATCCGGGTGGAGGGGGAAGTGTACTCCATCACCTTCGACCAGTTGCGTTCCAGCCGGGAAGACACCTACAAAAGTACGGAACTTGGATTGCGCCTGTCTGTCAAATACCGTGTGGTGGACGCCAGGACGCAGGAAATCCTGTATGCCGGCTCTGCGGAGGAAGTAGGTCAATTCTTTGACCAGGGCAACATACAGTCGGCCCGCACGAATGCCCTTTCCTATGCGGCCCGTCTGGTGGCTACTTCCATTGCGGAAACCCTTACCAATGGCTAATCCCGCCCGGTTCAGGAAAATTTGTGCTTATGGAGAAAGTGGAATACAGCGTTTATTTTGTTCCGGTGCCTATCGGCAACCGGGCGGACATCACCCTGCGGGCGCTGGACGTGCTGCGCAAGGTGGATGTCATTGCGTGTGAGGACACCCGCCATTCCGGTCTTCTGCTTTCCCATTATGAAATCCGCAAACCGCTGATAAGCATGCATGACCATAATGAACAGCCGCGCGCCGGGGAAATTGCGGCGCGCGCGGCGGGCGGAGAAAGCTTTGCCGTGATCAGTGATGCGGGCATGCCTGGCGTGAGCGATCCGGGCTATCGTCTCATCCAGACCCTCAAGGAAAAGGGAGTAAGCTTCACCGTCCTTCCCGGGCCATCTGCCGTGGTGACGGCATTGGTGGGGTCCGGGCTGCCTACGGACGCATTCTTCTTCGGCGGTTTTCTGCCCGTCAAATCCGGGAAAAAAAACGCTGTGCTCCAAACGGCAGTGGAAGCTTCCCATACCAGTATTTTTTATGAATCCCCCCATCGCATCGTCAAAACCGTGCAGGCTCTGGCGGCGCTGGATCCGGATATTCCCGTCTGCGTAGCCAGGGAACTGACAAAAACCTTTGAAACTTACCATCGCGGTCCGGCCTCCCGGCTGGCGGCGGAATTTGCGGAACGCCCTCCCAAGGGGGAAATCGTGCTGCTGGTGGGCGGCGTCAATGCCCCGCGGGCTACCCGTTGACGGGCCGGAAACATCATGTCAATAGCTGACCGTCACTTTAACCGGGCGGTGGTCGGAGGCGGCGGGAGCTTCAATTACCCTGCGTTCCTTCACATGGAACGCCTCCGTCTTTTTTCCCCTGTACATCCAGATGTAATCAATGCATTCCTTCGGATGCCCGGCGGGAAACGTTTTTTGGGCCGGATCGCTCAGCAGGATGAAATATTTCTTCATCCGGGTTATCGGCTCCGAATCCGGCGTTAAATTGAAATCCCCTGCAATAAAAAAAGGCTTGCTGCATTTTGCGGCCAGGGCGGCAATCATATCAATGGAAGCGCTGCTGTCTTCCCTGGTCAGGGACAAATGCGTGACGCAAAACCAGTAATCCCTGAACTCGGCCATCAACAGCACACGGGCCTCCTCCCTGCCGGGCAAAGGAATCCGTCTGACGCTCAAAGGCTTTTCCCTGGATAAAATGCCTACTCCATAGGAACCGCCTGAATAATCAATGGCCTTGGCATAGGTACCCGTCAACGTTGTCCTTGCGGCCAATTCCTGCAGGGTATCCCTGCCGCCGCTCCTGATTGTCCCCTGGTCCAGCTCCTGAAGGGCCACGACATCCGGTTTTTCCTCCGCGATTACCCGAGCCGTGCGGTCATAATCCCTCCTGCCGTCCATGCCGGTGCCGTTCTTTACGTTATAGCTCATCAGCGTGCATTCTCCGGCCTGCAGGGGAAAAAGGTTCAGAAAAAGCGCTGCGGCTGCACATAACCTGAAAATGAACCGTTTATTTCCTTTCATCTCTGTAAAAAGCTTCGTATTGCTGTCCGGGCTGCAGGTAATACGTGTTCCCTGTTCCCTTTTCTTGCAGAGAATCTTTTCTTCTTCCGGATAAGTAAGTCCTCCGGAGAGAAAGGGCGGCAACTCATTTCCGGTTTCCGGAGCAGGCCTCATTCGCTGTCGGCTCCTTCACCTTTGAAGCTTTTTGAGTCGTATGCCGGCAGAAAATGACGCAAATTTTATCAACTTGACGGCTGGAAGTGTGTCATGATAATATCCTATCATCATGCTGGAGGATAGGAGATCACGTTCCTCGCGCAAGACACCGGATTTGGTGACTGATGAGCTTATTCTCATTCTTCATGAAGCGGGCATGCTGGAATTCAATGACATTTTTCAGCGTACCGTTGTCGTGATGAAGGCAAAGCACATGTCCCTGGGCGGAGAGGAAATCCTGAGGCTGAGGATTTACGAGAAACTCCAGAATCTGGTGAGCGCCGGCGGCCTGATGAAAAAAGGCCGTGAATACACGGCCCTCCCCAAGCTGATGGCCTTGAAATCATCGGCGGGCGGGGAAGGAGCCTGATTCAGGGCGAGGCTTTGGTCTCCGGGATCTTGTTATAAACACGGTCTGCCAATTCAAGACCCATCAGGGAAATCAGCGGGTTTTGCTCAAAAGCCGATAGATTTCTTCGGCGCCTGTCTTATTGATGTAGCTTCCGTCCAGGAGAAAGTACTCCTTGCCGTTCTTTCCCTTCTGTGTACTTCCGGCATAGTTTGACGATTCCCGGGCATGGTCTGCCGCTGTTTTCCCTTTATGGTCCGTGATGGCGGCGTCAGCCCCCTCCGCAAGCAATGTTTTGACAGCATTCAGTTCTCCTCTTTGGGCGGCCAGCATTAATGGCGTGCGTCCTGCGGAATCGGGGGAATTGACATCAAGGCCGGCCCGGATCAGGAATGGGATGACGGAGTCATTGCCATATAGAGAAGCGTTATGAAGGGCATTGTGTTTGCCGTCATCTTTTCTGGTGTCATGGATATTGGCGCCCTTGGCCAGGAGCATTTTAATGATATTGACGGTTCCTCCTGCTCCCGCTTTGACAATGGCTGAGCCGGATGCGGGGCAAATGCCCGCTGTGTGGATGTCGCATTCCGCGCCATGTTCCAGCAGAAGGCGGACCATGGCTTCATTGCCTTTCGAACAGGCCCAGGCCAAAGATCCCGCTCTGTCCTTTTTAATATCACAGCCGTTTTCCAGCAAATACTTCATGACAGTCAAATGGATGCAGCCGTTTTTCTGTTTTGAGCGACAGCCTTGTGAAACATTGCATTCATGGCTGACTCCTTCCAAACAGCCGGAATAAAAAGGGATGCCCTGTTCTTTCAGGAAACGGAGCATGGGCAGATCCCCATTCCGGGCGGCAATATATGTAGCCCCTAATCTTTGGTAGTCGGTATCCGGTATATGTTTCAGGAGCAGCTTGACCATCGGAATGCTTCCGGATTCCGCCGCCGCAACCAATACGGCGGAATAGTGCTTGGGCATCACATAGGACTTCTCCATTTTGACGTCGAGACTTGCCCCGTTGTTGATGAGCAATTCCATCATGGGGACATTGCCGGTTTTTGCTGCGATGGTGACCAGACAGTTTGGGTGGGAAGCATTGAACGCCCCTCTGTCAAACCAGAGCGCCTGCTTCTTATGATTGATTCGCTGGTTAAGGTCTGCCCCGTTCCTGATGAGTATTTCCATCATGGGGACATTGCCGGTTTCTGCTGCAATGACGGTGGGAAAAGTTGATATGGCCTGAGAACTGCCAAAAGGGACGAACGATACTTCCTGATTGACGTCAATCTTGTATTTTTTAATCAGCCTTTCCGCCTCCCGGGCCGATTTTTCGAGCAGTCTTTCCAGTTTTTTCTGGTTCTGGTTCTGCTTGCTGGCGGAAAGGGAAGATGTCTTGCCGCCCTTGTTTGATAGTTGCGATGCTTCTTTATTGCGGAAATAATCTTTGACAGTATCGCTCAATAAGGATGCGAATGGATCCTCTGGGCTTTTCCTGTCTCTGTCATTCCGGCCGAAAGACTGGGGAGTAAGCAAAAACAGGAAAAGGAGGAGGGCGGATAACGGCTTG
Source organism: Akkermansia sp. UNK.MGS-1 (assembly GCF_000980515.1). Classification (NCBI taxonomy): domain Bacteria; kingdom Pseudomonadati; phylum Verrucomicrobiota; class Verrucomicrobiia; order Verrucomicrobiales; family Akkermansiaceae; genus Akkermansia; species Akkermansia sp. UNK.MGS-1. The sequence continues at coordinate 194,438 of NZ_LBCB01000011.1, forward strand.
CTGAAAAATGAGGGAATCATCGGAATGTAATGGGTTAAAATGGCTCTTGGGGTAAGGCGCAGTGCGGGGCTTTCAGATTATTCTGAGTTGGAAATGGGTTCAGGACTGTTGCGGTTCTTCGAATTCTTCCGTCTCGGGAAGGATTTCGATGCATTCTTCATCCCCATGAATGGATACGTTCGTGGGGAAAATGATTTCCATGCTCTGTATGGGTTCAACCTGGTCGGAAGAGCTGCTGGTCCAGAAGCCGCCTTCCACGGAAACATGGTAAACGGAGCCTTTGACGGCGTTAAAAGTAAGGAGGGCCGGAGTTCCCTTGTGTTCTTTCGCGTCGTAGGCTTCATCTCCGGAAAGCTTTTTGTATCGGATCTTTTGGAACGTGCCGTTCACTTCCTCGGCATGGGTGAAGATGAGCCGGGCGCTGCTTCCCTGCGGTTCGTACAGGATGATGTGCAAATCTTTCGCTTTACAGAGTATTTCCTTTTCCTCAGCTGTTTTGATTCTGATGGAAGCGCCGTTCAGGGATTGGGGCGCCTGCGCCCTTTCCTGAGCCAGGGCGGGGCAGACGCATGCAAGAGCTACAGAAACGGCCAGCAGAGCAGAGAGGGGATGTCTCTTCGTCATATGGTTCGTGAAAATTGTTGTTCAGTATATACCAGGAGAGCATTTACGGCAGAGTGATGGTTATGCTGAGCAGCTGCTCCTTGAATTTGATGACGTAATCCTGGAACAGGCCGCCACTTGATGACGGAGCTTCCGTGTATCCGTATAAATAACCGAAGAAGGCGCCTTCATAAATTTTATCGGACAATTTTTTGGTGAATGCGATGTATGGCGCGGGGTTGTCCGCCGTCATCACTTCTTTGAGGTTATCCTCTCCGGACATCCAGAAAGAGACGTTCGGATTCTCCGGGTCCTTGGGCGGTTCCAGCTCAAGGACGGCTGTTTTTTCATCCGGATATTTCAGGAAGTATTTTGATACCTCGCACCCATTCCCTATTGTAAAGGTGAAACTTCTCTTATCTGTCCTGATTTGGATGATGGCCCCTTTTCCCAGCTTTTCCGGGCCGTTGATGACGCCCGCCACAGGGCGACCGTTGTCAGGAAAAATAAACTCAATTTTTTCATTCTTCAGAATGGTGATTTTCTCGTCTTCCTTGCCTCTGTAAAAAGAGGAGCAATAAAAGGAACCCGATACGGTTCCCGAATAAACACGGCCTTTTTGCCCGGTAAAGGTGACGAGGGCCGGTTTAACTTTTTCTTCATGGACCCCTTCTGTCGTGGCCGCGCCGGTGAGTGACGCCGCCTCCGAGATTCTGGGCATTAACTGCTTGGAGTAGCGCATAATCAACCGGGCGGTGTTTTTGTCGGGTTCATATCGTTCAATCGTAATATCGCTCGGACTGTATATGGCCTCATTCAGCTTGATTGCCGCCCCGGCGATAGATTCGGGCGCTTTGGTATCTGTTGCGCATGTTTCGGTTCCGCAGAGGGTTGTGCTTATGGCTGACACAGAAATAAGAAATATGTTCATGGTGTGTGGAGGGAGATAATGAGTTAAAGATCGCAGCTTTGGATGGTGTTGAGTCTAGAATGAGGCAGCGCGTTTTCGTCATTTCAATAATGATGAGGTTCATATGGGCGTTGAACCATCCGTCTTCCGTTTGTTGCGGATTACCTTGTTTTAGGCATAGTTTGTAGGCTTGCATGGTGGCGTCTCTGGTCGTCAGCCATGCTTGTTGTGATTGTTTTAAGGGTTCTGCCAGTTCCGGTCGGCTTACGTAGTGCTGCTGCAAAAGGCTGCATGTTTGCTGTAGCCGTTTTTCCCAATAGAACCAGAGTTCTACCCGGATTTGATTGGCCTGTTGTTCGTGGTGGGGTTACGTTGATTCTCTGGAAAGCGCCGACTCTCGCCTTCCGCCTTCCCCCTCTTCTCTGCCGCAGACTGCCCAAAAACTGACCGCCGCCAAGGCAAATGCCATGACCATGAATGATGACAGTTTATTCACAGCCAGAATCGGAATGTCATGGGGATTGGGATTATTTTAGTTTGTCGAAGTCGATTTTCTGTGAATTTGGATGTATTGGATGATTGGTTTAAAGTGTTTCCGACTGACAAAATTATCAATCAGGGGATAACGAGAATTAGTATGTTTGAGCGACGTTTTTATAGTTTATCCAAGATTTTGTGCCGCTAAACGACGTGCTTCTCGAGAAGCATTAAGACGATCTTTTATTTGTTTATCCATAAGATAATTAAGTATGATCTTAGATATAAACCAAACCATAAGATAGATTAATGCGTAAATTAAATCAAGCCAGCAGAATACAAACCAAGTCGGAATCCATAAATATTTATAAATGGATTTAATTAGATTTCTTCCTTTGACAAACTTAACTTCTTCTTGATCGATAGGTGTTGTCATTGATGTCCCTTCGCCCAGCCCATCCATGATGAAATAATGTTTTGTGTTATTATAGGTGTAATATACAAACCAAAACGGGGCCAGAACGTAACGGCCATTATGCTTCAGGTGATAGCTGTTACTTGCTCGGAAATTTTGTATTTCATTTCCGGATAACTGTTTTTGAGCGTTTTGTGTAGCGATATCGTTTACAAGAGCATCGCCATACTTGTTCCAAGTCAAATCGGTTTCAGTGTCCAATGCCAATGTTAAAGGACGTTCCCCTGATTCCAAGCCAAGCAAAGCCGGATCATACTCTTTGGAGGCCATCACATTATATTTGTATTGTTGGCTAAATGCTTTCAATTCGTTTGGTATATCGTTTCCCTCGTAAGCTAAACAGAGAAAAGCAAAATTACCTTGAGATGTTCCTGTTTGTGGAATAAATTTCTTTACTTTTTCGTTGTTTAAACTATTCCCTGAGAATGAGGCTCTGACTTCTGTAGTTTCTATAGCCATTTCGCATGACCATGAAGACTGATAGGTGCCTTCATAAAGGAACATGGGAAGATATGCTTTAATGACATTTCCGGGATTGATACATTGGAAAATATCAGTTGGTACATAATCATGATCTACTAAGTTATCAATCATTGCTTTTTCGAAATCTTTTTCGGATGTTCGAAATATGATCAAACGTTCTGGAATAGGAACTTTCTTAGCAGTAATAAGAGGATTGAATGCTTTGTTATGGCAATAAGGACATTCAACTTCTGCCTGAAATGGACTAAATGACGTAATTACTTGTTTACAGCTTGGGCAAATAACCTGTTGCAGTTCTAGTGTTTCTGACATGATGTTTTTTTGTGTTAATTTTTGAAATTATTTAATCTTGCCACTTTAATTATCAAATTTCTTTCTTGAATGGTATAGATGACTTGATTAGAAAGCGCTTCTATTTGTTCCCTATTTCCTTCGATTATTTTTTCACAAAGATTATCTATAGTGTTATTTAGAGTAATATCTATATCTTGTGTCTCGGGATAGGTTTGAAGAGGGCTGTTGTTTAATGCATCAAAGCAACGATTTAACAATTTTTTGATATCAGGATCTTTGATTTCGCGTGTTTTTTGTTGGATCTTGTTAATTAAATTTTGTTTAAAAAAAGAAGATTTTTTTTGATTTTGCAAAGATGCAGTAGTTGAATCATTTGCAAGTACCGTCATAAGCTGTATAACAATGAAAAGTGCCAACAAGATGCTTTGGATGATTAACGGCCATTTCATGCTTTCCGGATTTATGAATATGCAAATAATAGCAGCAATAAGTTCTACAAAGAAAAATGTTGTACTTTGAATCCACAGACTTCCTATTAGAACTGCCGAGGAGGATCCTTTTGCAAATATCGGAGTGGCACATAGGCAGAGGTATGCAAAAGTTGCAAATCCATATGAGCACCAAGATGCGTTTGTGTGTTCGACTCCTTCAAAGAAGAAAATCATATTGAATACAGCAAAAAACACCAAATGTATGATGATTTTCATTAATGTTTTTTTCATGGTTGTTGATTTTATAAATTACTCATAATTTCATCCACTTTAGCGTCGTATTTTTCTTGAGTAATAAGACCTGCATCAAGTAGTTTTTTTAGTTTGCCTAATACTTCCATAGGATCTGACTGTGCTGGTGTAACAGGAACTTGTTGCTGTGAAAAAGTAGAAGAACTCATTGACGCAAAGGCGCTTCCTGCAGCTAAGCCAATGCCAAGCCCCGCCCCTGCTCCAGCGAGACCACCGGCTCCAGGATTGACTGCAATATCTTTAAGAAGTTCTTGTTGAACGGCTTGATTGTAACGAGCGTCGGCCACGTTGGCTGCAGCAACACGCCTGTCTATATATTTTTTCCGTTCTTCTGTTTCATCGATTGTTAGATTATAGAAGGAAAAATTAACTAGTTCCAAACCATATTCATGGAACAATTCATCAAAGGAGGGTTTCAATTCTTTTGAAAAACTTTTCAATTGACTTGAAATAGCATTGATAGAGCGATTCATTGAGATATTTTCCAGAGTTCTTCCTACAACATCGCTGATTTCTTGAGAAATCTGAGCTCTGAAAAGCATGCTTAAGTCATTTACTGTATAAATACTTTTATCCCCCATTAGACGCATAAATGTTTGAATGCTAGCATTATCGTCTTCACGGATATTGAATCGAACCCGGAATTCTCCTGCCCCTCGAATCAATGTAGGTACTCCTATTTCGCCCCGCCCTAAGAAGAAATCTTGGATTTCAATGGCGCTAGATGTGCCCCAACTTACATTTTGTTCAGAAGTGCTGACGTGATATGCCTGACAAGTAAAAGAACTCATTCCGCCTGTCAGCATGTTTCTGATTCGAGTGAAAACCGGGTAATTTTCTGTTTTTATTTCATGACGACCGGACGACAGTGTTCCGAACAATTCGCCATTTTTAATAAAAATAACCTGTTCGTTAGGAGCCACGGTAATGATTGATTCTGTGTTGAAATCTTCACGGGGATCAAGGTAAATGAGAGTGTTTGTATCATGATCTCGCTGTATGGATTCCATGACATTCTTGCTCCCTCCGGCAAAATTTGTTTCTTTTGAATTTCTATTAAATAGTCCCATATTGCTGGATATTATTTTTTATAATTAAAATGCATTGTAGGATAAATTCGATCATCTCTTCTTGCATGTCCATGTATTGTTCCCTACTGCTTTTCTTGCAGGAGACGGCGGTTAGGGGCAGGAGTACGACGCAGATGCCGGAGATAATTTTTTCATGAGCGTATGCGGTTATTTTTTATGCTGTTTTTGGATTCTCAGGAGTGTTTGTGGTGAACAGGCCGCGGACCGGATTCCCGGCCCACGGCTGGTGGGCAGCAGCTTAGAAGCTGTAGGAGGCGTTGAGGTTGACGCTCTGGTTGGTTTGTCCGCTGCGGACTTCCAGCGTGTACCAGGCGCCTGCCTTCCAGTTCCGGTTGATTTGCCAGCCCAGGCCGGCGCGCGTCATCAGGGCGTGCCTGCCGGGAGCGTGTCCCCGGCCGGTTACGGATTGCCCGGCAGCCCAGGTGCGGGTGTACGGGTTCCTGCGGGCGATGTCCCCTACATAGGCCACGCTCAGTTCCGGCAGGAGGGCCTGGCCATTGCTCAGAGCGCACACGGATTTGAGGGTGACGCCCACGGGGACGCTCCATGACTGCAGGCCGCCGTTTCCGAAGGAGCGGCTGCCGCCGTCAAAGGTCTCTTCAATGGGGCCCTGGGTTCCGTACATGTAGGTAATGCCGGTGTAGGGGGACACGGTAAAGGTGTCGCTCGCGGCAATGTCCCAGTTCGCCAACAGGCCGAAGGCGTAAACGTTGTCATCCCAGCTGGCGCGACCGGGCCGTCTCGTCTGGCGGGAGCCGCCCACGTGCGTTCTGGCTGTGTGGTCAACGCTGCCGTAGGAGAAGTAGCCGGAGAGGTTCAGCTCCTGGCCCCGGGCAAGTTCCTGGCGGACGTTGCCGTACAGGGCGAACATGAAGGATCTCTGTTTATCAGAGAGTAGAGAGTTATCACTCTTGTGCGTTCCGAACATCTGGCCGAACGCGGCTCCGACCACGGCGTTTTTGCTTACGGCTGCATCCGCGCCTACGGCGTAGCCACCACCCTTGTAAGAAAAGCCGCTCAGCGTTCCTTCAGAGGACATGGAGGTGAAGTAGCCCAACCCGGCACCCCACAGGCGGGAGGATCTGACCCCGGCCATTCTGCCCTGTTCATTTGCCGTACGGGCAAAGGAGGCGACGGAGGATACGCTGCTCCAGAGGGTGTCCGCCAGCAGCGCGGCGTCCTGGGCCGCCAGGCCGCCTGCGGCGGCAGTATTCAGCTTGCCGGAGAAGGTAAGAACCCCTGTTTCCGGGTTCCATTCCAGAACTCCGCCGTTTTCCAGCAGGCCGGTTTCTCCGGTAAGACGGAGCTGTTGTTCCAGCTCGGCAGTTCCGGTGATTTCCTCCGCCTGGAGCAGGTTCAGCGCAAAGGACTCGGACCCCGAGGCGATCAGGCCGGAGCCGATGTTCACCTCAATGGTTGGCGTCCCATTGAAAGACAGGGTTCCCACGGTTGCATGGGAGTAGGTTTCCGCCATGCTCATCCCGGAGCTGAAGGGGGTTGTTCCGTTGACGGAAAACGCCATCCCGGAGCCTTCTTCAAATGTCAGGCCGTTGAAGCTGGCTGCTCCATGAATGTTCAGGCTGCCTCCCTGCTGGACGGTGACTGAATCGAAAATGCCGCCGCCGGAAAGGGACGCGCCATGTTGCACCAGAATCATGCCGACGGTCTGGCCGCTGTTGCTCATGCTGCCCTGGAGGGAGACGTTACCTTCCAGGGAGCCGGTATTGCGTAACAGGGCGCCTTCCGCCACGGTAATTTCCTCCGCCGTCAGATTCCCTGTGTTCGCCAGAGCGGACTGGCTGTTCAGGGTAATCTCCGCAACATGCAATGTGTTGTTGTTGGTCACGGCACCGCCGGAGTTTACGGTGAGGGTGCTTCCCTGAATGGCACCGTCATTGATGAGGGCGGCACTGGTTTCTCCGTTATTGAGGGAAGAACCGACGATGATGCTCGTGTTTTCGTGCCCCAGTGTGGCTGTTTCCTTAACGCTGGCCAGGCCGCTGCGGACATTCAGGGAGGCGATGTTGTACCTTTCCCCGACCAGGTCAACGGCGCCGCTGTTCAGAGAGCCGCCGCCGCTGCCTATGGCGACGCCTCCGGCGCTGCCGCCGCCGGTTCCGTCAATGTCGTAGCCGATCTTGGCGTCTCCCGTCAGATTGCCCGTCAGGATCAGGCTCTGGTCTTCATTCATGACCAGCAGGCCGTCTGTACCTTCCAGGAGCGTCTGATTGGTGAGCGGCGTGTCTTGGGGGAGGCCGGTCACGTCCAGCGTGCCGCCCAGCAGATGGACGCGCTTGCTCAGATCTGTGATGGATTTTTCTTCTCCGGTACATACATAGATATCGTCTTCACCGGGCGTGGGAGGCGTTTCTCCTCCCGCCAGTTTCAAGATGACGCCCCATTTCCCGTCAGTCAGGATTGTTTTTGTCAATTCCGCATTTTCCAGCGGGTTGAAGGTATTTGCCCAGGCGCCCGTGCCGGCGTCATAAGTTTCCGTCCAGCTCTGGAGAGTCCAGTCAGAGATATTTCCGATGAAGTTGTCTCCTGTTTCTCCATTGAGCCGGAACAACGTCAGGGTTGCTCCGTCTTCCCCGATCAGGCCGGCATATTCGCTGCTGAGGTTGATGGTGGTGGAACCGGAGACGGAAAGCGTTCCGGCAATGTCGATCCCGTTGAAGACGGCTGTGGGATTTCCTCCATGGTTTTCCGGGGAGAGCCAGATGGCGGCGTTCTCCAAAGTCAGATTTCCGTCCACGGTTAACGCGTAACCCTTATTCTGGGGGCGTATCCGCAGATCCGCTCCCGTCATGGAGACGGAGGGAGCCTTCAGGGTCGCCCCCGTGCCGTAGTAATGCTCCAGAGAGGAACCTTCGTTGAAGACGATATTGCCTGCGGCATTCAGGATATTGCCGTCGCCGTTGAACGTCACGTTGGAAGATTCCTGGACGGTGAAACCGCCTCCCGTTGTGACGGAGGAACCGTTCTGAAGTTCAATCCAGCCTCCGCCGTTCAGAACGGCGTCCCCTCCAATGTTCAGCGTTCCCTTGTAGAGATGGGCATATCCGGATGACGTGAAGTTCCCTCCCGCCGTCATGGCTGCCTGGCTGATCCGCAGGTTGGCGCCGCCTTCAAACGTGGCGTCACGGTCAATATTCAGGGTTCCGTTATTGGATAGCTCTGTGAGAGAATTGTTTTTTGCAATATAGTTGCCGCCTGTGAAATCACCGTTTAAAATATTCAGAATGGCTCCATCCGTGACTTTCAGGGAACCTCCATGAAGAGTGAATTTGCCGCCGACCTTGAAGGAAGAAGTCAGGGAGTCTTCCAGGCAGCTCCGGAACGTTGCTCCGGTTGCGTCCAGCCCCAGCGTCTGGAAAATAGCCGTTAAATCTTCTTCCGCATATTTGCCGGAAAAGATGATGTCCCCGGTTCCCGTCACGGTATTGCCGTCGCTGTCTTCATAGCGGTTCAGATCAAAGTGGACACTACTCGCGTTGACGACGGGATCGTAGAAGGTGATGGTCCCGCCGTTCGCCTGGGTGGAAAGTTCAGGAGTACCATTGATGCTGTTGAGTACGGCTCCGGTGAGATTCCCTTCCCCGTCGTATTGTTTTACATAGTTGCCCCGGAATTCAACGGTTTCATTGTTGACGATGGAGACGGTTCCTCTGCTGGCACAGATGGCCCCACCTGCGCTTCCTGAGCTGTTGCCTGTGAAGGAGACCAGTTTATTTTCTGTGAAAGAGATGCCTACGCTTGAGTTGGCGCATATGGCTCCCCCCTTTCCTTTAGCCGTGTTGTCTTCAAAGGAGATGGTGTCATTTTTTTGAAAGATGATGCGATCATTGCCACCATTGTTAATGGCGCCGCCGTCATTTCCTGAGGAGTTGTTAATGAAAGATAGTGCTCCGTTTTTCTGGAACACAGGTATTTGGTTGCTGTAGCCTAGCCCATGCAGGGCGATGGCCCCTCCGCTGCCTGTCGCGGTATTGTTTTCAAAGGTAACCTTGGCATTGTCGCTGATGTCAAATTGGAAGTCTTCACTATTATAATGAGTATAGATGGCGCCGCCGTGAGCATTTTCCGGCTGCCAAAGCTTTCCAGTTGCGTGGTTGTCGTTGAACTTAACTTCCTCCTTTGTGTTGGTAATGCTTAGGCCTGCGGCGTAGATGGCGCCGGCGGACTGAGCATTGTTGTCGGTAAAGACAACCTGGTTATTTCCGTCAAATTGGACAGTTCCGCAAGTGTAAATAGCTCCTCCGACTGAGCTGTAGTTATCAGAAGTACTATCAAGGGCGGTTATCGAGTTATTCAGGAAGATAATGTTGTTATTGTCTTGAAACGTGAATACATTCCCGCTTCTTCCGGAAATAGCTCCTCCTTGCGCGCCGGCATGATTTGATTCAAAACGGATTTCTCCGAGATTGTTTTCAAATGCCAGCCCAAGCCATCCACCAGCTATTGCTCCGCCGTCATTGGTTGTTGTGTTGTTGATGAATTTGATGGAGCCGGCGTTACCTGAAAATGCCACCTGTCCCTTGGAGTTGCCATAGCCCATTGGAATTACACTAATTGCTGCTCCATTACTCTTTTCAATGCTGTTATTGAGGAATTCTATGGCCTGATTATTCTGAAAGGATAAAAGTAATGTAGGGGGATCGGACGAATTTAAATCATAATAAAAGCGACGGCTGTTATTACTGAAAGACAGCGTTTCTTCAGAGTTCTCGAAAAGATCGGTGCCCATGGACGGGGATATGCCTGCAACCGGAAGGAGCAGGGAGAGCAGTGTTCTGCGGAGAGTGATAGGGAGATGTAATTTCATGGCGTTCTGGAAAATTGGAAGTTACAGGTAATAGAAAGGGAAAACGATGAGCGAGGGAGCCGCGCGCCTTTCGGCGCGCGGCTGTATGAAGACACCGCAAGAGGATTAGTTGCCTTTGACGGTGGTGGTGTACTTGCTGATGACGCCAAGGATGTTTTCACGTTTGACGTCCACGCTGGAGACCGTGCTGATGCCTCCCTGGGCCTTGGCGGCGGAGACGGAGGAATCGCCCACGGCAACCAGACCGAGGTAGGAAGTAGCCGTGGCCACCCCGGTGCGGGAACCGGAGGAGCTGGTGACAGCGACGGGGTCTGACACGTTGGCGTACAGCATTCCCATGGGCCGGTCTGAAAGGCCGCCGCCGCAACTGCAGAGAAGGGCGGAGGATGAGAGCAGAATGAGGAGTTTTTTCATGATTGGATTTCAATTAATTGTTTTGACAGGCCTTCTTTTGACGGGAGGTTCCGTGCAGCGTCATGCAACTGTGGATGCCCAAAAAAGAAGACCCGCTTTTACGGATAGCGAATTTGGAATTCGCTATGACAGGTTCATTCGCGCGCTGATGAATCATGGGAGGAACGATGGATTCGTCCCCCTGCCATTCACCGGTTGCGATAGTTACAACCCCATCAGAATCATGTTCTCCATATCTTGGTTCCCGTTCTATTCACGAAGCAGTTCATCATTCCCCTTACATGCAGAAACCGTTCTTCAGCATTATTATCCCGGCTTATAATCTGGAGAATTATATTGCTGCCGCCCTTCAGTCAGTACTGGTTCAAACATTTCAGGATTTTGAGATCATCATCGTGGATGACGGTTCTTCCGATGAGACCGTTTCCATCATCCAATCTTTTCATGACCCCAGAATCCGCCTGGTTTCCCAAGTTAACGGCGGCGTGTCGCGGGCGCGAAACGCAGGGATGAAGAAGGCCGTGGGGGCTTACATCGCTTTCATGGACGGAGACGATTACTGGTATCCCGAGCATCTGGAGCTGGCAGCCGATTTTTTCAACCGTCATCCGGAGATATTGGCCTATGCCAACCGCTACATGAGGGATGAACTGGCGGCCATCCCGCCGCGCCCTCCATCTTATCCCGAATCTATCCGGAGGCTGGGGATACGGGGAGTGCTTTTCATGAATTCCAGCAGTGTAATCCTGAATTCGTTTCTTGCGTCCCGGCTTCCCCCCCTGGGAAGAAGCGATGCCCTATGGGGAAGACGGCCTGTACTGGACACGGTGCATGCGGGGGACAGGCCTGATCGGGCTGGGAGGCTCCGTCACCTCCATTTACAGGCAGAGAGCTTCTTCCGCCATGCATAATGAGCATTACCAGCATATCTCCCTCCACTCGCTCATTGCGCCTCTGCTGAATGAGCTTGAAGCCATGAAAAATCCCAAATGGCAATTTGCCGTTCATTATCTGGTCATCAGGGAATTGCATCCCAAAAGACTGTTATCGCTCAACGTAGAGGAACGGATTTCCCTGACGGGCAGAATCAGGAAAATCATGCACCCATGCCTGAACCGGCCGTTTTTGGACTCCTATATGAAAGCGTGTTCCGCAAGAGCAGGCATGGAACAATCATTTTCCGCTCTCATGGACAGAACCATGTTCTCCTGCAAATGGCTGGACCGCCTGGAAAGGATGGGACGCTTCCTGTTTTTCCGGTTGCAAACCAATAACGGAACAGAGAGCAAACACCAAGATCCAGTCCGTTCACGATCATGAATATCGTATATGCTACAGACGATAACGGCGCGCTGGGAACGGGCGTGAGCATTGTGTCCCTCATGGAGAATTTGCCGCTCGGCGTTCATGCCGATATTTACATCATGACTGACGGGTTAAGCGGGGATAATACGGCCCGTTTCCATTCCCTGCAACAGGATACAATCTCCATTTGCACTTCATTGACATGAAGGATAAATATACGGATTTCCCCGTCGGTTCCAAATGGTCGGCGGCGACGTATTACCGTCTTGGCCTCGCAGGGGAACTTCCCGCCACGGTAGAACGCGCCCTTTACGTGGATATTGATACCATTTTCAACAGGGACATAAGCCCCATGTATGAATCCGAATTCGGAGATTGCCTCATTGCCGGCGTTTTCACCACGGAAGATTTATCCGAGGAATCTTTTTCACGCTGGAAGAGAGAAATGAATCTGGACCGGGACTCCATTTACATCAATGCCGGCGTCATTCTTTACCATATCGGAAGAATACGCGAAGAACGTTTTGAATCCCAGGTTTTATCCTGGGCGAAAAACAATATTCACCGCCTTTCCTGGCAGGATCAGGATATTTTGAATGTATGCTATCAGCAGCGTATCCTGTTGCTTCACCCCATGTGGAACATTTGCGACGGGGCTATCTGGTCCATTCGTTGGGAAGGCGTGAAAAGCTTCAGAAATAATCCCCTGAAGCCGGCAGACCTGCTGGAAGCCGCCAGGCGGCCGGGCATTATCCACTACTGGGGCCATCCCAAACCCTGGCATCCCAACAGTATTCGCCAGGATTACGGATTGTTCTACAAGTATTGGAAGAAATCTCCGTGGAAAGATGACATCAGGGATTTCCGGAAGCAAAACGATACCGGCCGGATGTTCATCTCCAAAATGAGATGCCTCCTGGGAAAGGGTAAACGGCTTTTACAGGGCAAGCATCAATAGAAATACGGAGGGAGGGCTTTATATTTTCCTGATGCCCAGCCTATTTACTGCGTCGCCTTTTATGGGGAAATGCCAGAGCCGGCTATTTTTTAACAAGCCGACTTAACTCCCCTCCGGAATTTTCCCGAATCCGGGAGAAACCGTCCGCATATGCCTTCAGGAACGCCTCAACGTTTTATGCCTGATGATTTTTCCGGAGTTTTATCAATAGTAAAAAAATCATTCATTTATGAAAGTTGATACCATTAAGGGAAGTTCCTATGTCATGACCTGTACAAAAGCTTGTACTGTAAGCGCCATTTTCAATTCCGGAGAGACGTCCATGCTTATTCTGGAAGCAGGGGAAAAAGGGCAATACGGTTTTGCGGCCCCGACGGACGCCATAGAAGTATCCGATGAAGACGCTTTGATCACCCAGGTTTTCAAAACAGCCGTTCCAGGGCTGCCGGGCCAGAACGGCATCAGGCAAGGAGAAAATGCCGAATTAAAAAATCTGACGGCTGAGTCCGGGACTTTTGCAGGGGCCGTCAACGCCAACGGAGGCATCAATATCCCGCTGACCGTGGGGGCGGCAACGGATACGTCAGCGGTCAACCGCCTGTACGCCGCCGGGCTGGCTGCCGTGACGGACGCTTTTTCCCTCAGGTGCTATCCGCTCCCGGCGGATTGCTCGTCTTCCAACGGGACGGTTTTCAAAACAGACAAGGAACCCAATTCCCTTTATTTCAATGTCCCTCCCAATTCCTCTTTTACCGTGAAATGCGGCCTCGTGACCAACGCGAGGCCCATGCACAATTATTCCAGCATCCGGGGGTGGGTGGCCCCGCTGCGCCTGCCGTCTGTCAGCGCTAAATTCACGACCAGGTTCGGCCAGATGAAAACGGTCGTGCGCATGGGAAGGGACAGGGACGCATTTACGCTGGTGCCGGATCAGGCGGCGGGCGGCTACAGGATTGGGGAGATTATCGATATTACGTTTGATCATGTCCGGGACGCGGCCGCAGGGGGGTATCACATTCGTGTCCGGGAGATTTATTATTCCAATGCCGAGCAGAAATGGAAGATGAAGACGACGCAGGCCCTCGCGCCGGAGACGTCTTCCAATAACGGTTATCCCGTCTGCGTGTACGCGGTGGTTTACGAGCAATACCAGGACGGAGGATATGATACCGAAGACAGGGGAGCGTTGTGGCTGCTGCATGGCGGGAATTCCACCCGCGGCTGCGTCAAGATCGCCACGGTGAGGGGAGTCCATTGCTTTGAGAATATTTATCCCTTTTCCGGATATTATCTTGATATGGAGAATGCCAACAGCTGGGCGTTGGCCGGAGCGTTCCTTCCGGCGACGATGCACTTGCATTGCAATAATGTCAATCCGGCGTATTACGGGTTTTCCTCCATGGAGAGCAATATCATTGTCTCCGAGGCGGTGGAGGATTTTGTTGACCCGGAAGCCGAATAAGAAACGACGGAAGAAACGACTACCGAAGATTGAGCATGAATAATTCAGAGATACAGATACAGTTTCCCCGGCCCGGCGAGTGGGGAGAATTCACCCTGACGGCCATTTATCAGGACAAGGGCGGTTATAGACCTCCGGCGCGCTATACGCAGGACGAGATACCAGCGGAACAGACCCCGGCCATGCAGGCCGTCGTTGCCTCTCTGGTGGGCATGGGTGAGGACTGGCAGGCGGTGCAGGTGTGGGCACGGCTGGGAAAAGATGTCCTGACCCTTGCGGAGGATGGTGCCTATACAATGATTGATGCGGTATCTTTGACCGTTGAGGCCGTCCATGCGGAGACCAAAGGCCGCAGGATTTTTACAGTCTCGGACTACCCGGCTTTTATC
>NZ_LBCB01000012.1:0-26639 GCF_000980515.1 Akkermansia sp. UNK.MGS-1
AACAGCAGCATATTTTTCCCGTACCGGCGGGTATCCACCAGATTCAGGCCGTCAATTTCCGCGGCGCCTTCCCTTCCGGTACCCCAGCCCTCCTGCACTTCCGCAATAAACACGCCACCACCCTTCAAAAGTCCGGCAACTCCGGCCTCCGCCAGTTCAACAATAAAGTCGCGGTCCGCCGGCCCCTTGCAATAAGGAGGATCTGCAAAAATAATATCGTACTTCCTGCCGGCCAGCAGTTCCCTTCTCACGAACTGGACGGCATCTCCCTGGATGACAGTTCCGCCTTCCAAGCCCGTCTTGACGAGATTGGCCCTGGCCGCCGCGCAGGAGAGACGGGAAAAATCCACCATGCGGGCGTCTCTCGCCCCACGGCTGAGGGCCTCCAGGCCGAAGGCGCCGGACCCGGCAAATAAATCCAGCACGTCGGCCCGGTCCATCAGCGGGTTCAGGATGGAAAAAACGGCTTCCCTGACCCGGTCTGTCGTGGGACGAACTTCCCCCTTGGGAACAGACAGGGTTATGCCGCCGGCCTTTCCGCTGATGATACGCATTGTTGTCTTACCGGAAATGAAAGGAACATCATATCCCTACTGGCGAGCCTTGGCCTTGGCCTTTTCCAGCAAAGGGTCACCCGCGATGCGGGTAACGGGAACACGCAGAACGATGGACTGGTTGGCAATGGCAACGTTGTCCGGGTTCTTTTCAGACATGTTGTAAACGAAATAGGCATACTTGCCGTCCTTGGTCTTGCCCGCAATGATAGTCTCCGTCAGGGTGGAAAGAATGGTTTTCTTTTCCATTGTCCATTCCTTGCCACTCCACGCGCCGTATACATTCAGATCGTCATAGGACACGTCCCCTTTCAGGGTCAGGGTTCCGTTGGGAGAAATCCATGACTTGGTGCTGGAATCATACTTCAGCGTGCTCATCGGCAACGGCCCCTGCTGCGCCACAGCAGCCAAATCCCAGATATTCCGTTCCCCCGAGGCGAAAATACCCAGGGCCACAGGGGCCACTTCCTGCACCTGCTTCAGCTTCCAGCACTCCAGGTACTTGGCATATTCGTCCTTGGTCCAGCCCAGGCGCTCATCATAAGGAACGGGCTGGCCGGGGACAATCTGGCTGACAAGCTCCTTCTTGTCCTTGTCGGGCAGGGAGGCGAAAACGCCGTCTATCTTTTCCATGAACGGCTGCAGGCTTTCATCAAGCACAACGCTGACGGCGGCGGCTTCCGCCATTTTGCCGACCGGGAGATATTCGTCAACTATTTCCGGCTTTTCCGCTGCGGACAGGGAGGAAACCAGAACAGGGACTATCAGTGTTAAAGCCAGATTACGGAGCGCTTTCATAACGTGTTCGTATATTTTACTCAACAAAAGACCCTTGGCAAGAGTCAAAGTGAGTGTTATCCGTATGTACATCATGAGTTGGAAGTTACTTTTCACTACCCTGTCCGCCGCTCTGAGCCTTGCTTCCTGCGTGTCCACCCCGGCATCGCGCATCCAGAAAAACCCGGCCCTTTTCAATTCCCTCCCGCCCAGCCAGAAAACACTGGTGGAATCCGGACAAATTGCTGAAGGAATGTCTCCGCCGGCCGTTTTCCTGGCCTGGGGGGACCCCTCCGCCGTAGCGGAAGGCCACCTTAACGGGAAATCCGCCACCCGCTGGATTTATTCCTCCCTCCAGCCGGTTTACACCCCTCCCCCCTCTTTCTGGGCCGGCCCCTACTGGGGCGGTCCCTACTGGGGGCCGGGCTTCTACCGTCCCTATTATCCTTATTACAATGATGTCACCTATGTGCCGGTAAACACCGGATACGTGCTTTTCATCAACGGCAAGGTGCAATCTTGGGAACGCAGGCGCTGACGGAAACGGAGCCTGCCCTATGGCACGGAATGCGCCGGCGCAGCAGAAGGAGGGCAATCTCCCGCTGATGCGCCGTTTTTCTCTCCGCGTTTCCTAATGCCGCTCTAATCCCCGCCCCTGGACAGGGGGCGTTCCAGTTTCTCCCGGAATTTGGGAAAGAACTCCTTCAATTCCCCGGAAACCTTCGGATATTCCAGCCTCATCTCCGCCAGGGCCTCCACAATGGCGCACAAGCAGACGAGCCGGGAATACCATTTGTTGTCCGCCGGCACCACATACCATGGAGCCTCCCGGGAAGAAGTATGGCGTATCATCTCCTCATACGCTTTCTGGTACTGGTCCCAGAATTCGCGTTCGTGAATATCCCCTTCAGAAAACTTCCAATTTTTGTCCGGAGTATCCAGCCGTGCCAAAAGGCGCTTTCTCTGTTCCTCTGGGGAAAGGTTGAGGAATATTTTCACAATGCTCGTCCTGTTGGCGAGCAGGTGGCGTTCCAGGTTATTGATGGATCTGAACCTCTCCTCCCAGAAAGCACTCTTGGCATGGGAGGGATTAAATCCCTCTCCGGCCAGAAACTCCGGATGCACGCGCACGCTAAGGACTTCTTCATAATAGGAACGGTTGAAAATGCCAATCATCCCCCGCCTGGGGAGGCGCGCTACGCACCTCCACAGAAAATCATGGCTCCGTTCCAGCGTGGAAGGCTGCTTGAAGCTGCTGACTACGCACCCTTGCGGATTGACGCCTCCCATCACATGCTTCACAATGCCATCCTTTCCCGCGCTGTCCATCGCCTGCAGCACCACCAGCAGCGCATGAGACTCGCTGGCATACAATACTTCCTGAAGCTGCTCCAGCAATTCGATGCCCTTTTCCAGCTTATCCACAGCCTCTTTCTTGCTGTCTTTGCCCAGCTTGCCGAGATCGCCGGGATCATAGCGGGACAACTTGAATCCCCTGCCGTCCGTCACCCGGTACGGTTCAATAAATTTCCTGCATCTTTTGACCAGGCGGGAAGAAATATCCATCATTTCTATAATGACACTGTCTCTTCTCAAAATGTTGAAACAACAGCAAAAACATCAATACCCCTCTCGTTGGGAGATTCCACCCCGCCGATAGACGACAAACCCCCGGCATAATTCGGAACGTTCATACTTGCCGGAATACTCTATGGACTGGAGAAAAGCAGCATAATCGGATGGCCGGGAAACTACGATCACCTTATAATCAGACCATTTGTCCTTTAACGGGCCGGGAATCCATCCATAAAACTCCTTTCCGGCTCCATTGCATAAAAGTAAAATGTCAACATGACTGCTCTGCAATAATTTGCAATAAGATACCGCAGAGCGGAAATCTTCACGGCCATACAAATCATTGCAACGAATACGAATATCGCTCACCGCCCAAACAATCATCATTAATAGGAACAGGATAGTTTGGGCAATCCTGGGGAACGACCAATCCCATAACGCCACCAGGGACCAGGCCAGACACAATACAGGCAATAACGGCGCGCAATGCCGTCCGGAAAAACGGAAATCCATCATTTCCGTTCCATAAAGGAATACGGCCCCTGGAAGCAATATCAACACCAGCAAAGCAGGAACCAAGGGCCTCTCAGCCCGCTTATTCCACAAAATGATGCCGCAGGCAGAACCGGCCAGAAGAATGGCGCCGGAGATCATCCCTGCCCCCAATCCGTTCATATTCCATAAAGCATCAGGAGTCATGCACATCCTCAATTCTAGACGGGAAGGCCCCATGCCGGCCAATCCCGATAACTCGTACATGGAAGCGCATGCATTGACTATCCAGGAGGAAGATATGGAAACCGCACGGGCGCCCAAGAAAAGAGTGTAAAGATAATATGCTCCCAACCCGGAAAATGGAAAAATCCACCAGAGCAGGGCTCGCCGAAACCTCCGCCCTCCAAACTGCCGGAATGCCATGACCATGAATGCCGCGGCAAAACCGAGCGCCCATACAACCCCTGTCAGGCTTGTAAGACATAAAAAAAACAGAGAACCAAAAAAGACATGGAATTTTACCGGTTCTCCCCGGCTAACCTGCCAAAACAACATGGAGACAGCGCAAGAGGCCGCTATCTGCAACATATAGGGCCGCAACTCGTTAGAATAATAAACAAAAAACGGTGAAATCAAAAGAATCACCAGCGCCTTTGGTTCCTTTCTGAAAAACCAGGATGATAAAAATACCCAAAATATATTAAATAACCTCAGCATCCATTCAGACTCCGCACCCGTCAGATGATGCCACAAAAATAAAAGGTAGTAATAAAAGGCCATTTGAGCATCGCTACCGCCAATTTCACAAATCTTCTTCCAACATCCCTCCATTCCCTGCTGCATGGCGCACAATGCAGTACAACATTCATCAATCCAAAAACTTTGGTTATTCAGGGAAAAAAAGAAAGACAAAAAAGGTAAAATCCACCAATATTTGATGCCCCCGTCATTGCCTTCCGGCGCCCTCTTTTGTCCCCTGCACATAGTGCAAGGCAACATAGCGGATTGTATATCCGGTGGCAACATATTTTTCTAAGATAAAAACATCAATAACTTTTCAAAGTTGCAGAGATAAGAAGAAAAAACAAATCTATTTTCATATTTATCTATTGATATTCATATGGATATGTGATTTCTTCCTGTAAAAAAGCAGGCGGCGGATATACAATCCGCAAAAAAATGTTGTTTATACGGATATTGCGTAAAATAAAAAACTTATCCACCAAAGCGGACCTGATCTGATGGGGTATTTTCCAGCTTGCAGTCCTCAAGGGTCCATGTGCGGGGAGGCAGCACCTTGTTATCTTTAATCAGAATATTGGCGCATCTTCTGAATTGGAAAGGTTTCTGCCCCCATCCCTTAAACTCGTCATTGTAAATGACCTTATTATTGATGAACTTGAGGTTGTCCGTGGAAATGGCGAACAGCAGCGGCACATCGAACGTCTTGAAAACATTATTTTCTATCAGCACATTGCGATGATAGTAATCCCTCTGCCTGTCCAGCTGCTTGACTTCCGGGTAAATGGAAATAATGGCATTCGTAAACTGGTAACGCGAGGTCAGGTTGTTAATGAATGTATTTTTGCGGATCACCACTTCATGGCAGGCGCCGCTTTCATACCACCCCTGGGCATCCCCTGCCAATAGAATGGCGGAGCCGGAGGAATGGTCAAACAAATTGCCCTCCACCAGCACTCTCTCCGGCGTTGTAAAAAGAGATCCTCTGGCACGGTTGTTGCGGACGATATTGTTGCGGAAAACCACGGAAGGGTAAAAATCCGCATTCTCCACGGCATCCCCGGCCCTGACGGAGGAGGGGAGCGGCTCTTCCACCGTAATCACCATCTCCGCGGAATTCTTTTTCACTGCCGTCTTCACGGTGGCCGTTCCGCCGGGTTCCAGCGTAGGACCGTTGATGAAACGGATTTTTTCACCGGGAAGAAACACCTCAAACCCCACCGCCTGCCGATGCATGTATTTGCACTTCAGGGTATGGCTGTCCACTACTTCCATCACGCCCAGGCAGGTGGAATGAACATTGATGGCATCATCCATCATCCCTTCGAACAGGGCTTTCTCCACCACGATTCCGCCCCGGGTATTGGAAAAATGGGTCGCGTCCGCTCCGGCGGTGTGTACGCGCCCCGTGCCTTTCCTGACCATGACTCCGCCGCCTTTCATATGAAAGTCCTCCGATCGCTGGACCAGCAGAGCCATGCCTGAGCTCTGGTGCAGAGATACGTCATTCAGTGATGTTTTCCGAGCCCGGTACACCACGCATCCCGGATGGGGGCGGTTATAATTCCGAAGAACCAGCGTATCCCCCGGCTTGATTCCCTTCTGCCTGAGGTTCCAGGACAAACGGAGACGGCTCCCGCCCAACGGCTCCACATGCCCGTTCCAGCCGATGTCCGATGTATTGGCGATAATATGTCCCGTCCCTTTCTCAAAGGCCATACAGTGTCCCATTCCTTCTTCCCAGCCTTTCCCCTGGAAAACGAACCTGTTGTTCCGGATTTCGTAAGGGTAGGCCTTTTTGTCTATTTCCACTTCCGTGAACCGGTCATCCGTCTTCACGACGCGCGCCTCCGTACACCAGGACCGTTCGTAATCCACGGATAAACGGTTGATGCTGACATTTTCGCTGTCCATCACCAGGAGGGGAACCACCTTGCCGTGAAAAAGAAACAGGGAACCATTGCCCTCCACGCGGACATTCCGCAAATCGGCCAGAGGCACACACACCGGATGAATCAGCGGCTGGTCATGGTTGGAAATATGGAAACTCATGTTCAAAGCCCCCTCCGGATAAAAATGGTAAATGCCTCTGGGGATGTTCAAAACGCCCCCGCCCTGCCTCCGGAGAGCGGAAACGGCAGCCCGCAGCGCCGGCCCCTGATCTTTTCTGACGCCGGGAACCATGCCGAATTCAGAGGCATTCACCACAGCTCCTTTCATCCCCTGCCCACTTCCTGCCGTCTTCCAGGCCAGATCTACCCAGTCCGCATGGTCGTAGGAATTATTGTCCACCCGGTCGGCCATCAGGTAAAGATGCCGTATGCCGTTTTCCGCCACCGGAATGGAAAACTTCTTCGCGGCCATCCCCCTCCTCATCACGCCGGAACTCCATAAAACCTCGGACCCGCTCATCACGCGGAATTCCACGCTTCCGTCTCCATCCGCACCGTCATCAATTCCGCATGCACCTTCCAGCCTCAAAACTTTCGGGTTTTCCGGAACGGGCAGGGGAATCATGGACGTAGCGTGCGTACCGATTCCCGTGGCATATTTTTTGCCGCCTATGCTCAACCCCGCATTACTGAAAGACCGGTCCAACCGGGTTTCCCCCGTCTCCTGGCGAGTCATCAGCAGGCTGGAGGCAGGAACTTTTACGGCTATGGTTCCGGATTGGGCAGCTTCTTCCTCGCCCCGGGACTGTGCCGGGAATAATCCCGCCAAACACGCTGCAACTACAAAACTCCATGAAAACATCCGGCTGAACATATTTTTTATACTCCGTTCCCGTATTCCTTCTATCAGAAAAAATATGGATCGTCCAGAAGCTTCCATCAGAGAAAAAGAGAGATTGCCTTCCATACCGAATTCAGGGACACTGTCTCCATGCGATCAGCATTCTTCCTACTGCCCGGCATCCTTCCGGCTCTTTCCGCCTGCGGGCGCGGAGGCGCCACGCTTGAAACGGATAACGTCCAAGCGGAATGGTTCCCCAACGGCAGCAAAACGGCGATTGTCCTGGAAGGGGAAAGCGAACCCGTTTCCGAACGGGAAATCCGGCATCCCCATTCCGGCATGACTCTTTTTTACCATTCGCTGGGGGACGGCAAAGGAACTTTGGAAATCGCAGGAGGGGTTCCGGAAACGGCTACAGTAACATACAGCCAGGGAGCGGCTTCCGCGGAGCTGCATTTCAAAACGGCCTCCCGGGAAATACTTCTGAATGACGTACGCCGCCTGGGCGCGAACGAAAAAACGGCCTTCCTGAATGGCTGGAGCTGCCAGGAACGGGGCACAGCCCTGCTCCGTTCCGGGACAGCCGGAGCCATGACCACGGAAAAAAACGTCCCATGAATCTTCTGAGGATACTGAAAACGGGAACATGGAAAATCCCGTGCGCGCTTCTGCTTGCCGGGGTTCTGGCTCTGGCATGCCTCCAGTGCTCCGTCCGCTCCCTGGTGTACCTGCCGCCCCAGCCCAGGGACAAAACCGCGTATCTGGAAAAACGGGCCGCCTGGGAACCGCATCGGCGCACCTTCCACCATAATGGGGCCAAACTCAGCGGCTGGCTTATTGAAAAGAAGGGGCAGCCCCTCCTGGTATATTACGGGGGAAACGCCATGGACATCTCCATGATGCTTCCCTACCTGGACCGGTTTCCCCATGCCAAGCTCCTGGTCAATTACCGCGGGTACGGGCTCAGCACCGGCACCCCCACGGAACAGGATATCATGGGAGACTCCCTGGCTATTCTTGACTCCGTGCTGAAGGAAACCGGAAGAACGCCGGACGACGTCATCCTGGTCGGGCAAAGCCTCGGTTCCGGAGTCGCTACCCAGATAGCCTCCGTCAGACACGTGAAAAAACTGGTGCTGCTGGTCCCTTTTGACAGCCTTCTGGAAACTGCCCGCGGTCTCTTCCCATACCTGCCCGTCAAGCTTCTCCTTCCGGACCACTTCCGGTCAGACCTGGCCGCGCCCAAAGTCGCCTGCCCTGTCAGCATCCTGGCTGCGGGAGCGGATGAAGTCATTCCTCCGCACCACGCCAAACGGCTCCGGGACTGTTTCTCCGTACCGGTCAGTTACCAGGAATTCCCCGGAGCCATGCATAATACCATCTGGCTCAGCCCCGGCTTTGATAAAGCGTTTTCTCAAAGCATCGGGTACTGATCTCCGTTTTATTCCGCAGGAGCCAGAGACACGCGGCGCAGGCAGCTTCCTTCATGTTCCAGCAGCAGCCATGAGGTTTCTTCCGGCAGCGCTTCCGGAAACAGGTTGGCCCATTCGACAATGAGCACAGTCTCTCCGTCCAGATACTCTTCCCACCCTATGCCGGTCAGCTCGGACTCATCCTTCAGGCGGTAAAAATCAAAATGGCACGCCGGCAGACGTCCGTCAGCATGCTCATGCACCAGGGAAAATGTCGGGCTGGCAGCCGCCTCGGAACTCCCCAGCCCCTCCATAATGCCCTGGGTCAGGTGCGTCTTTCCGGCCCCCAGCTCACCCACCACGCCCAAAATTTCGCCGGGCATTAAAATTTTACCTATTTGCCTCCCCAGCTCCCTCATTTCCTCCGGGGAATGAGTCAAAACGGGGCCGTTTCTAAAAATTTTATGCCATTCGCTCATTTTTCCATGAAATTTTGCTTGTCTAAAAGAAAGTCATATGGTTTATTGCGGCTCCCGCATCTGCGGGCGAACCTTAACAGTGATAGCAATGGCATACGCAATTTTCAAAACAGGTGGCAAGCAGTACCGCGTCCAGACGGGCGACGTGATCGACGTTGAATGCATCAATACCCTCGAAGAGGGGGCCGAAGCAAGCTTCGATCAGGTGCTTATGGTGGAAAATGACGGAAAAGTGACCGTCGGCACCCCCATGGTGGAAGGAGCTACGGTCTCCGCCAAGGTGGTCAGCCAGTTCCGCGGCAAAAAGATCATCGCTTTCAAATTTAAGCGCCGCAAGGGCTTCCACAAGAAAAAAGGTTCCCGCCGCGCCATGACGAAGCTGGAAATCACCGCTATCAACGCCTAATTTCAACCCTTAATTTTTATTATCTTATGGCTCACAAGAAAGGTCAAGGTTCTGTCAAGAACGGTCGCGACTCCCGCAGCAAGCGCCTCGGCGTTAAAAAATTCGGCGGACAGGAAGTGATCGCGGGCAACATCATCATCCGCCAGCGCGGCACCAAATGGCACCCCGGCAAGGGCGTAGGCATGGGCCGTGACTACACCATCTTCTCCCTGGTGGACGGCCGCGTGTTCTTTGACCGCGAAGGCCGCCGCGTCAATGTGGCTCCGGAAGGATCTGAAGCCGCCAACTAAAATACGGATTACTCTATCTCCCTGCAGGGGCGGCCATCCACAGGGATGACCGCCCCTTTTTCTGTCCTTCTCCGCGCCCCAATAAATAACAGGAATTGTTCTTGCAAAACAATTGCCCCTCCCCCACTATCCACGCAGAGCATGAAAAATAAGATATGAATCCCAAAACAGATTCCAAGCAGGCCGTCCGCACCGCCTCTACCCTGCCGGTCATTTCCGGGTTGAGACTTACCAAGCAAAGGCAGGAAGTCTATCAGGTTCTTCTGGAACAAAGGGATCATCCAACTGCCAATGAAGTTTACCAGCGGGTACGCAAAAAACTCCCCAGCATCTCCCTGGCCACCGTTTATAACTGCCTGGAGGCGCTGGTGAACCACGGCCTGGTCAATCAGGTCAACTTTGAACGCAGCTCTTCCCGCTTCTGTCCCAATCTCGTTGAGCACGGTCACTTCCAGGACACCCGGACCGGACGCATTTACGACATCACCATCAAGGAAGGCGTGGACCTGAAGGAATTCATCAACCTGCCCGACGACGTGTGCGTGGAAGAAGCCCAAATCACCCTGAGGGGTTCCATCACCACGCCGCAGGGCTAACTCTCTTTCATCATCATGAGTCTGGTCATTAAAAATTTGCACGCCAACGTGCAAGGCACGGAAATACTTAAAGGCATCAATCTGGAAATTCCCAAGGGAGAGGTACATGCGATCATGGGGCCCAACGGGTCCGGGAAAAGCACTTTATCCAAAGTTCTTTGCGGACATCCGGACTATGAGGTAACGGAGGGGGAAGCCTGGCTGGACGGACAGAACCTGCTGGACATGAGCATTGACGAACGCAGCAGGGCGGGACTCTTCCTGGCATTCCAGTACCCCATGGAAGTTCCCGGCGTTTCCAACGCCAACTTCCTTCGTGCGGCCATGCAGGCCCGCATGCCCCATGGGGAGGAACTGGATGCGGTCACCTTCTACAAAACGCTCTATGCAAAAATGGACCAGCTCGGCATGGCCCGCAAATTCACGTCACGCGCCGTTAACGAAGGTTTCTCCGGGGGAGAGAAAAAGCGCAATGAAGTGCTGCAAATGCTTCTCTTGGATCCCCTCTATGCCATTCTGGACGAAACGGATTCCGGCCTGGACATAGATGCCCTCCGCATTGTCTCGGAAGGAGTCAACTCCATGCGTTCCCCTTTCCGCAGCTTCCTGGTTATCACCCACTACAAACGCCTGCTGGACTACATCAGGCCGGATGTGGTCCACGTGCTGGCTGACGGGCGGATCGTCCGGACCGGAGGCGGAGAACTGGTGGACGAACTGGAAAGCAGGGGATACGAGTTCCTGAAAGAAGCGGAAACAGCGGAAAAGGCGTAATGCCGCCATCCGGCCATCAATCATGAGCGATACACCTGACATGCCAGAGAACGGGAACACACAGAACCTGTTTGACTTCGACCGGAGCAAGGGGAACTTCTCCTTCCCGGAACGCCATAAATTTGATGCCGGATACGGCCTGACGGAGGCCACCATTGACTACATCTGCGACGTCAAGGACGACCCGGAATGGGTGCGCCAGTTCCGCAAAAACGCGCTTGCCGTTTTTGAAAGCAAGCCCATGCCCACCCACTGGGCTTCTCCGGATATTAAAAAAATAGATTTCTCCCAAATCCGCTACTACCTCTCCGACGGAGAACGGCCCAAACGAAGCTGGGACGACGTGCCGGAGGACGTCAAGCGCACCTTCGAACGCCTGGGCGTCCCGGAACAGGAACGCCAGTTTCTGGCGGGCGTGGAAGCCCAGTACGACTCCGAATCCGCCTACTCCAACATGAAGGAGGAACTCCGCAGCCAGGGCGTCATCTTCGTCAACTCCACGGAAGGCCTGAAACACCATGAAGACGTCTTTCGTCCCTGGTTTGGAAAAGTCATTCCCACGGGAGACAACAAATTCTCCGCCCTGAACAGCGCGGTATTTTCCGGAGGTTCCTTTATTTACGTGCCCAAAGGGGTTAAACTCAAACATCCTCTTCAGGCGTACTTCCGCATCAACTCGGAAAATTTCGGGCAGTTCGAACGAACTCTCATCATTGCGGACGAAGGCGCGGAACTCATGTACATGGAAGGATGCACGGCGCCCCAGTTTGAAACTTCCACCCTCCACTCCGCCGTTGTGGAGCTGGTCGCGCTCAAGGGAGCGAAAATTCAGTACGTCACCGTGCAAAACTGGTCCTCTAATGTCTTCAACATGGTCACCAAGCGCGGCCTTGCCATGGAAGATGCGGAAATCCGCTGGATAGACTGCAACATTGGCTCCGGCCTCACCATGAAATACCCGGCTGTGGTGCTCAAAGGCAGGCGCGCGCGCGGGGAAGTCATCTCCATTGCCCTGGCAAACACGGGCCAGCACCAGGATACGGGAGCCAAAATGATCCATGCGGCGGACGATACTACGTCCAACATCGTTTCCAAATCCATCAGCATCGGCGAAGGGCGCGCCAGCTACCGGGGCCAGGTAATCATGGGCAAAGGACTCAAGGGTTGCAAAAACAACACGGAATGCGACGCCCTTCTTCTGGCGGCCAACAGCCGTACGGACACCTACCCCGCCATCACGGTAAAAGGGGATGGAGGCACGGTGCAGCATGAGGCATCCGTCTCCCAGGTCTCTGAAGAAATGCTTTTTTACATGCAGCAGCGGGGCATTCCGAAAGCTGCGGCGATGTCCCTGGCCGTCAATGGATTCATTAACGACCTCGTTCAGGAATTCCCCATGGAATACTCTGTGGAGCTGCGCAGGCTCATTGATCTGGAAATGGAAGACAGCATCGGATAAGGAGGGAAACAATGAACCATTTGCTTAACGAAGAACAATTCCCCGCAGGCTTTCTTCCCGCATGGTTTGAAGCCCGGCGGCGCCATGCCCTGGAGCAGGCGGAACAGCTTCCGGAACCTTCCCGCCATATGGAATCCTGGCGTTTCGGAGCCCCCGGCAACGAATCCCTGGAACATGTTGAAGCGGCTCCTCCTGCAGCTCCGGAAACCTTGGCTCCCATCATCAGGGAACGAGCCTCCATGCCGGAGGCCCTCCGCATTGTTTACGCCAACGGGCTCCCCGTTTCCATCCCGGAAGAACTGCCGGAAGGGCTTTCCGTAATGGATATGGAAGACTTTGTGCTGCAATGCCCGGACACCGCCCGGAAATACCTGGAAACAGAGACGGAAACGCTCGGTTCCGAAAAACTGTCGGCATTGGCTACGGCCTTCCAGCACAACGGGCTGGTTATTATGGCGGACAGGGAAATCTCCCTCCCTCTGGAAATACTCCACTTCATCTCCGGAGATAACGTGGCCGTTTTTCCCTCCACGCTGCTCATTGCGGAAACCGGAAGCCGCCTGCGCATTCTGGAACGCCACATTAGCGCAGACCATGGCCGCCAATTCTGCGGAGCGCTCCAGCAGTACCATCTTTCCTCCGCGTCATCTGTCAAATACGCACTGGTTCAGGAACTTAACAGCCGTTCCCGTGCCGTGGAGCTTTCCCATATGATGGCGGATGATTCCGCGGAAATGGAACATCTCGTCAGCCATCCCGGCGCAGCATGGGCCAGGCAGGAAACGGTCTGCATCCTGAACGGAGACGGCGCAGGAGTCCGCCTGCTTTCCGCCAACCATCTGAAGGAAAACAAGGAGCTGGACCAGAGAACCTACCAGAAGCACCTTTACCGCGGAGCCTCCAGCAACCTGCTTTACGCCAACGTACTTGACGACGAAGCCAGCAGCATTTTCAGCGGCATGATCCTGGTGGCGGAAGGCGCGCATGACACCAGCGCCTATCAAAGCAACCGCAATCTCATTCTCAGCCCCAGAGCGGAAGCCAACTCCATTCCCGGCCTGGAAATCCTGGCGGACAGAGTGCAGTGTTCGCACGGTTCCGCCACTTCCTCCATTTCTCCGGAAGAAATCTTCTACCTGCTTTCACGGGGAATTCCGGAACAAACGGCGCGCAGCATGATTGCCCAGGGCTTCCTGAAACATGCTTTGGACCAATTCGGCGATGAACCCATACGTGCCGCGGTAGAAAGCCTCATCCTGCCCTGACCGCTATTTCATGAAACCCAAAAAGACGGAGAGACGGTTCCCTATCCCTCCTTTTCCGTCCTGATATTAACGCGCCTCTGCAAGAGAGCCGTCACAAGCAGAAACAGGGCCGTTCCCCCCATCATGCTGTAATACCATTCACGGTAAGGCGTATGGTACTGAAGGAGGATTTCCGTCTGCTGTTCCGAATCCGGAACGGAAACAAGAATAGAATAGCGCTCAGTGCCGGATAAAGGAAGCTCTTCCCCCTTCCCGGTGCGGGCGCTCCATCCCCTGGAATAGCTCTCAAGAACAGACAATTCCTTTGTTCCTGGCGGCACGGTGACATGAATCTTATTATTCGTTCTCCAATCCGGGACAACAGGAGAAAAATGACTCTCTTCCCCCTGGGTTCGGACGAAATAGCGTCCACGGTACAAGGGATTTTCCAGCAAGAAGAAATCTTCCGTTTCCTGAACCAGAATCCACCCGTCAAAGTCTGGTTTTCCGGCTCTGGAATCGCACAGCAAATGGGAAATTCCGGCCATGGCATAATCTTCCGGATGATAATGTCCATCCGACAAAGGTCTCAAATATTTGGGCTGTACCGTTTCATAGCCTGAAGCCAGTCTTATTCCATATGTGGATAAATGATTGGTACATAGAAAATCCAAGTCATTATGGGGATTGACGATGACAACGGCTCCATCCCCCACATGACCGCGGAACTCGGGCATCCACTCCGGTTCTCTATAAAGACAGCCGCTTTCCGGTTTGTCGGAATAGGCAATCCATGAAGAAGAAAACACTATTTGTTCCCCAAAGGTACATAATACCACAAGTCCTGCCCACCACTTCGGATAACGGCTGGATATATTCAGGCGGGAACAGGCCCAACCCCCTACGCTGACCAGTAAAATCAATAAGGCATTGCGCCAATCCCAAATCATCAGCTGGTCCAGGAGACGCTCGCTT
This sequence comes from Akkermansia sp. UNK.MGS-1, assembly GCF_000980515.1. NCBI lineage: Bacteria > Pseudomonadati > Verrucomicrobiota > Verrucomicrobiia > Verrucomicrobiales > Akkermansiaceae > Akkermansia > Akkermansia sp. UNK.MGS-1. Next base: position 14,511 of record NZ_LBCB01000012.1, read on the forward strand.
CTGAGCAAATACCAGGAATGACGGTATTTTTGCTGAGAAGTCGTTATGTTTCCGTCAATAAAGCTATGCAATTTTAACAGCAATGGTTCATGGAAACACTGAACTGCCACCGATACGGCAAGCCATATACACAAAATTCCAATTCCCCACCATGCAAGTCTGCGCCAGATAGGAAGAACCGGATGCCGCCTAAGGTCAAATAACTGCCATCCGGCAAGCCAGCTCATTCCAAAAGCCATCACAACCGTGGAGCGTGAATAGAGGAAAGTGGAAAGAGGTGTGCATGAAACAATTAAACTGACAAGAAAACAAAACTTGGCGGTCAACGGTGCCCGGCGGTTAAACAATGCCAGAACAGCCAGCACAAAAACAACTCCTCCACCAAATTTGATATCGAATAAATCAGCGCCAATCACTTTGGAAATACTGATTGTCTGAGGAATGCCGAAGAGCGTCGGCATCACAGATGTGGCCAGAAAAGGAATATTTTCCAGCCCCCAGACAAACGGCAAGCTTTTACAGCCTTCCATGCGCGGCAGGGTGTCCACAAAAACATCCAAGGAAAGCAACGCCGCCAAAAATCCGGAGATCAAATAAAAAGATGATGATTTCAGAAAAACTTTCCAGGACCAGCGGTCTGCCCGTTTCCACCAATCCGCAAGAAACACGCACAGCACCAGAAGAAAAACAAAGAGACACGCTTGCAAATGGCCTCCTCTGAATCCAAGAGCAATAAAGAGAATAGAGGGAAGATGCACCCATTTGTTTTTCCTTCTCCCTTCCAACAGGGACCAGACAATCAACGGCGCCCAGATTATTCCACCAAGCCACCGGTCATATATCCACATAATAAACTGGGAATAAAAACTGAAACTCACAGCTCCAAGCAATACGTACGGAATGGGAATTCCCCTGGATTTCAGTAGAATGATCATCCCCAGCCCTGCGATAAAAAACTGCAGCAAGATTCCCGCATCCCATGCCGTCCAGAAAGGAAGAAAACCAAATAACCAATGATGCCAATCCCCCGGGCTTAACATGGTATTTTCCGGCAGTGAAGTCCCATTGTGAGTATAAGGGTTCCATCCCATATACCCATCACTTTGCCAGGACTGCTGCATCGCCCAGCTATAAGGTAAATATTGAGAAGCCCCATCTACGTTATATTGGTTATGGACTTCCTCCATTGGCTGAGTTGCGAATGGTTTGAACAGGCATTCCACACAATCCACCGGGGCTAAAACCTTTCCTCCAAACACAGCAGGAGCAAAAAAAAGCAGTACAAGTACTGCCCAAATTATTATCCCCCACCACAAGGGAATTTTTCTATTTTTTTTACAATTCATTTATAATAAAAATCTGACATTGGCTCCTCATGCATCCCCAAGAAAATTCCTGCAAATTAACGAATGAATTTCTCCACAGAATTGTTAAACCCGGCATCCATCGTTCTCCTTCAACTCTGAAATTAAACCAATGAATCGGAACGCCTTTTTCTAGCGGATTTACAATCCGGAGTCAAGCTGTAACTCTAAGAGAAAAGAACTTGCAACATCGTTTCTTTACGTATCAGGGCCTCTTACGTAGCACAGAAATTTGCCTGGGCCCACCCTGGTGACGGGAATACGGGAAATTGCTACGATATCCGGGCCTGAAGTAGAATTTTGGCAAACCCTCTTTTATAGAGTTCGTTGCATGTTGAAGCGGAGTCACGTTTCAATAACCGTATAAAGAGCGGCACTTTCCCTGAGAACAAGAGTTTTTTCTTTTACTGTCCGTAACGGATTGTAAATCCGCCCACCTTCTCAAGAAAGCACTATTTCATTGAAAAATGCTTCACCCAGAATTATTTTCATCCTGAATTCCCAGTTAAGCATCTTAAGAAAAGCATCAAAAAATCTGGCCGGAATGATATGAAATAGCCTTGCAGCCGGTTTATGACCTGTCCGACAAGCAAATTGCTACCACAAATATTTATGATTCATCATCCCATATAAAAATATAAATAAAAAGGAACCGGACAAACAGGAATGGCTCGGATAAATAAGTAGTCCGAAACAAAAGGAAACCGAAAGGCTCACCCTGTGAGCATCTCATCCGGCATCCGGTAAGGAAAACGAAACTATTTTTTGAAACAAGGAAGAGTGTTTCTCCGTTATTATTACCGTATGGTCACATTTTACAACATCACTCTCTCTACCGCCTTTTCCCTGCTGATGCTGTCCGTGGCGGAAGCGGCACGGCCCAATGTAGTTCTCATCAATGCGGATGACCTTGGCTGGGCGGAAGTAGGCTGCTACGGTCAGAAAAAAATTAAAACCCCGAACATTGACAAGCTGGCCTCCGAAGGACAGCGATGGGTTTATTTCTATTCCGGAGCTCCGGTTTGTTCCCCTTCCCGCAATGTGCTGATGACGGGCAAGCATACGGGCAACTGCGACGTACAGGATTTGAAACGCGTGGACGCGGGCGAAAACTGGCGCGACCTCAAAGGAGACTGGCCCATCAGAACGGAAACCTACACTCTACCGGAAGCCATGAAAAAAGCCGGTTACGCCACAGCGGTGTTCGGTAAATGGGGTATTGGGGATTTCGGTTCCACCGGAGCGCCGGACAAACACGGCGTGGACAGGTTCTATGGCTACACGGACCAGAAAGCCTGCCACACCTACTATCCTCCATACCTCTGGAATGACGGAAAGAAGGAAGTTCTCAACACTTCTCTGACAGCCGCCACTATCGGACACGGTTCCCAGCCCAAAGGGGAAGTTCTGGCGGACACCTACCGCGCGGAACAACACAGTTCCGATCTTATTGCGGATAAAATGCTGGAATTTGTGAAGGAAAAGGCCCATGGCAAACAACCGTTTTTCCTGTATTACGCCCCGCTGGAACCCCATGTGGCCATGCAGCCTCTTCAGGAATGGATTGACCGCTATCCCCGCGAATGGGATAAATCCCCCTACCGCGGCAACCGGGGCTATCTGCCCCATCCCCGCCCCCGGGCCGCCTATGCAGGCATGATTTCCCAGATGGACCACAACGTAGGACGCCTGCTGGACACGCTGAAAGCCTGTGGCCTGGACAAAAATACCATCGTCATTTTTACCAGCGACAACGGCACCACGCATGATGCAGGGGGGGTAGACCACCGGTTCTTCAACTCCGTAGCCGATCTCAAAGGTTTGAAAGGGCAGCTTTATGAAGGCGGTATACGTGTCCCCGGCATTATCCGCTGGCCTGGGAAAATAGCCCCGGGAAAAACCATCACCCAGCCGGCCTTCCATGCGGACGTGATGCCTACACTGTGCGCTCTGACAGGAGCGGATGCAGGTTCTCCGCTGGGAACGGACCTCTCCCCTGTCCTTCTGGGCAAAAAATCCGCTCTGCATGACAGGAAGCCCCTGGTCTGGGCAGGGGGAGGCTACGGCGGCCAGGTAGCCGTGCGTTTCGACTCTAAGAAAGTCATCCGCCGCAACCTGTTTCCCGGTAAAAAACCGGACAACTGGGAAGTGTACGATATCGTGAAAGACCCCGCAGAGAAAAATAATATCGCCGCAGAAAACCGTGACCTTATCAACAGAGCCATCGCCATTCTGGACAGGGAATATCAACCCGCGCCCGGCTTCCAGGCCCTGCGTTACAAGGCCCCGGAACAGGTAGCCGAATAAGAGAACGGGAAAGAAGGTTCCACGATCCGCCTCCTTCGCCATTCTGACCTTGACGTGAACGGAGCCGGGGTTAGTCTTTCACGCATGAGTTTGACATCATCCCTCCTTTCCAGGGTGCTCGGAGGCGGTTCCTGCTCCAGAGAAGAATTGATAGCCCTCAGCCGGGAACCGCTGGAAGAATTGTGCCAGGCGGCCAACGCCATCCGGGAACATTTTTGCGGGAATGTCTTCGACCTCTGCACCATCATCAACGGCCGCAGCGGCAAATGTTCGGAAAACTGCAAATACTGCGCCCAGTCCGCCCATTACTCCACGGCAGTGGAGGAATATCCCCTTTTAAGTGATGAAGCCCTCCTGGCGGGGGCCAGGTACAATGACGCACGTGGCATTCTGCGCTACTCCATCGTCACCTCCGGCAAGAGGCTGACGGATGAAGACGTGGACCGGCTCTGCGCCAGTTACCGGCACATCGCCGAACATTGCGGCATCTCCCTCTGCGCCTCCCACGGCCTTATTTCCAAGAAACACTGCGAGCAATTGAAAGCCGCAGGCGTTTCACGCTACCACAATAATCTGGAAACTTCCCGCCGCAATTTCCCTAATGTCTGCACCACCCATACGTACGACGACAAACTGCAAACCATCAAATGGGCTCTGGAAGCCGGGCTGGAAGTTTGCAGCGGCGGCATTATGGGGCTTGGAGAGACTATGGAAGACCGGATAGACATGTACATGGACATCGCGGCGCTGGGCATCAAATCCATGCCCGTCAACTTTCTGACCCCCATCCCCGGAACGCCGTACGCGGACATGACCCCCCTGGGAGAGGAAGAACAGCTGCGCATCGTGGCCCTGGTGCGGTTCATCATGCCGGACGGCTTCGTCCGCATCGCCGCCGGCAGGAATACCATGAAGGACCACGGCAGGAAAATCTTCATGTCCGGAGCGAATGCCGCCATCTCCGGAGATATGCTTACCACCGCCGGCGTCACCATCCGGGAAGACCTGGCCATGCTGGCGGAACTGGGATATGAAGTCCGCATGAAATAAGGTCCGTCCCATTTTCGCGCCCTTTGCCATGAATCACTCCGACTGGTCAAAAAAAGATCTGGAATACATCTGGCATCCCTGTTCCCAGATGAAGGATTACGAAACGCTGCCTCCTATCGTGGTCGACCACGGAAAAGGCGTCAACCTGTATGATGTGGACGGGAAACGCTATCTGGATGTGGTCAGCTCCTGGTGGTGCAACCTGCTGGGCCATTCCCACCCCAAAATCAACCGTGCCATCAAGGAACAGCTTGATTCCCTGGAGCATGTCATCTTCGCCAACTTCTCACACAGGCCGGCTATCACTCTGTGTGAAGAACTGATGAAGAAAATTCCGCGGGGGCTCTGCAAATTCAATTTCTCGGATAACGGTTCGGCATCCATCGAATCCGCCATGAAAATGAGTTTCCAATACCACTACCAGACCGGAAACCGTCAGAAAGTACGTTTCATGTCCCTGAGCGACGCCTACCACGGAGAAACCCTGGGAGCCCTCTCCGCAGGAGGCCTGGACCTTTATTCGGAACTCTACAAACCTCTTCTGCTGGACATCGTGCGCATTCCCGCTCCGGATTGCTACCGCTGCCCCAAGGGGAACAAACGCGGCTGCTGCCAGGCGGAATGCATTGACGCGGCACAGGAGGCCTTTGCGCGCCATGGGGACGAATGCGCCGCCCTGCTGGTGGAACCCCTGCTCCAGGGCTCCGCAGGCATGCGGATGTATCCTCCCGCTTATCTGGCGAAACTGCGTTCCCTGTGCGACGCCTACAACGTGCACCTCATTGCGGATGAAATCGCCACCGGTTTTGGCCGCACGGGGAGCATGTTCGCCTGCGACCAGGCCGGCGTTTCCCCGGACATCATGTGCGTCTCCAAAGGGCTCACGGGCGGCTATATGCCCATGTCCATCACCATCACCACGCAGAAAATTTACGATGCCTTTTATGCGGACTACAGGGAAGGAAAAGCATTCATGCACAGCCATACCTATTCCGGCAATCCGCTGGGGTGCTCCGCAGCTCTCGCCGTGCTGAAGGTCCTGGACGAGGAACACATTATTCCCCGGGCGCAGGAAAAGGCCCCTCTTTTCCGCCAGATGATCGTGGAGGCCCTGGGGGATCATCCCCACGTGGGGGAAATACGCAGCCTGGGCCTGGTGAACGCCATTGAACTGGTGGAGAACAGGGAAACCAAAAAAAGCTTTCCGTCCGAGCAGAGGCTGGGGTACCGGATTTACAGGGAAGCCCTTAAACAGGGACTTCTGCTTCGCCCCCTGGGCGACGTCCTGTATTTCAATCCCCCCCTCGTCATTTCTCCGGAGGAAATGGAGGAAGCCGTATCCATCTGCGCTTCCTGCATCCGCAAAGTGCTGGGATAAACGTTCATCCGGCACAACAAGACGAACCGTTCTTTTTTGAAGAAAAGATGCAACTTTTCTTCGGGACAGGGGTTTGTAAGGATACCTTGCAATCTAATACCGCCATGATACGCCTCACCCCGCTCCGCAAACGTCCGGCGCTTTCCGCGCTGGTGCTTCTCCTCCTGGGATCCGGCTTCTGCCAGGCTCAGGAAATGCTTACCGATTCCGCAAGAAAGGAAGCTTCCGAATGGCTGAAGGAAGTCAAAGCCGGCTACCTGAACACCAGCTCTTCCCGCATCCAGAAGGCCGTGGCCGCCCTTACCGCAGCCACCAGCACGGAAAACGCCGCCATGAAACTTTACGTGGACGCCATGAAGGACCGGTTTCTGAACCCCACCAGCATGATGTCCCGCATGCTGAACCGGGGAGGCGGGGGAGGCTTCCGGATGATGCGCATGCCGGGTTCCGGAGGGAAGGGAGGCAACAGCAGCAAACCTGACAGCCCCAGCACCGCCTTCTCCAACTGGCGCAAGCAGAACACGGGAAACAACGTGGCCCCCGGTTTTAAAAAGGCCCTTCAAATCCAGTGCAAATGGATGCTGCTTTGCCTGAGAAAAGCGGATGCGGAAAAAAACGAGCGTGAACTCAACGTTTCCTCCAGCGTTCTCTCCATGCTGGATGAAGTGGCCGCCAACGCCAAGGACGTAGGCGAACAGCTTCCCATGGTAAGCGGAGCCAGCGAAGTCATCCGCACCTACCTGAACATTGGGGACTACCGTTCGGAAACCCTGCCGGACAACCTGATGGACCTCAATACCATCTTTGACCGCGTGCTGCTGGTTCCCTACAAGGAGAAAAAAGATGTGGAAAATTTCCGGAAGCTCTGGAACAAACGCATCGCCCTGGAAGCGACTCTGCTTCAAAACAACTCCGCCAGCGATAAGAAAACGGCGGAAGCGGAAAAAGCCACTTTCCTGACCAAAAGGCAGTGGGATCGGGAAAAAGCCTGCTTTGAACTCGGTGACCAGGTAGCGGCCCTTGAAAAAATGAAAAGCCTGATTTCCGGCATCAAGGAACCTTCTGAAAAACAGCGCGCCATCCGCGACCTGGAATTTCTGCTTCTTACCCCGGCGGAACAGGCGAAACTCCGCGAAGAGCGCATGAACAGACGCATGCCGGGCGGCCCGCGCTTTTAACAATCGTCGCCAAGCCCCAACCTCCCTCCTTTCATCCCCCGTTGCGTAACGCGCATCGGGGGATGTTACATTGCGGAGAGTCACACTTCCTTGACGGAGGCAGCTTCCTTCCTGCCGGGCTGGAACCATGTCTTGCGCAGGCGGTAAACGCGCACACCCTGGATATTCTCATCCAGATGCCAGGCTGTGCGAACGCCGTGCTGCTCCCAGATATGGCGGCTGAGCATCCCCATGAACTTGCTGTCCATATCGGAAACGTCCCCTTGCGGCGTGAGACAGACAATGTACACATTATCCCTGCACAGGTTCAGGGAGGACTGCCCCGCCCACCCCATCTCCTTCAGTTTCCGCTGTACGGGTTTCAACGGAAAATTCCAGCCGCCCAGCGTGACAACGTTCTTCCGGGAACAGCTCCAGGCCTTGCGGAAAACAGACTGCCCCGGGGCCAGATCGTCAATAGTGCCGCCGGACATCTGGACGCAAAACAGGGAATCGGGCTCCCGGTCCACCCGCTCGCATAACAGGCGCCCGGCATCCGGGGAAAAAGACTCCAGATTAGCCTCCCACACGGCGGCGCACGCCTGGGACAAAGAAACGGAGAACGCGCAAAACATGGGCACGCCGCCCGCAAGAGCTCCCTTCCCCGTCCAGTTGATGCGGATGGGACGATATTTATCCGACCACAGCAGACACAGCCCTGCAATCAGGAACGTTGGATAAACTACGCGGAAATACAGGCGGTCTATGCTGGACATATACAGCAGAATCAGCACCAGCAGGGAGCCTACGCAGTACACCAGGGCCGGAGAATCCCCGCGCCGGAAAGAAACGCGGCATGCCAGACCGAACAAAATCCAGCAAGGGAGAAGATCCATAACGGAATCCCATGAAAACAGATGCAAGGCTTTCTCTCCACGGGCCCACGCCCTGGGCCAGAATTCACCTCCGTCCCGCGCCAACAGAAGCCTTTCCAGATAATCCGTGTTGAATACATCCATATCGCAATTGGTAAACATCCGGACCATCCTGATATCGTTGGCGAACACGCCGTACTTTTCACACTGGTAGGCGCTCTCCTGCCTGATGGGACACGTGTCCGAGAGAAGGGCGCGGGCCTGGTTCCATGCCGCCACGTCACATCCCTCCAGCACATTCCGGTGGGCGTATTTATTATATTCATTCAGGCTGAAGGACGCAATGAGCACACAGGCCAGAGCCAGCCAGAGACGACTGAGGGCAAACAGCTTTTCCCTGGACGGCCTGAACCCTTCCAGGCTGCCTGCCAACAGGATGGCCCCCCAGAAAGCGTCGCACACTAGGGCGGCATCCAGCCGGACCATGCTGCCCAGCACGCACAGGAATACTCCCGCGCACCACCCCCTCCAGGAAGAGCCGTACTTCAAACACGCCAGCACACCTGTAAATCCTGTCAGAAAGGCGGCATGGCTGAATTGCAGAGCGGCGTAAAAGCCCGGCATGATCAGAAGCCACACCAGCAGCAGGACCAGCGTATTGAAATCATATCTGCGCGCCTTGCGGGCATGCGCCGTCAGCATCGTGAAAATGGCCGCTCCGCTGGACAACGTGGCAAGCGCCAGAAACACAGGCCAAACGGACACCCCGCCAAGGACAGGCGCAACTTTCAACAGAAGACCGGTCAACAGGGGATTGACGAAAATGACATGGGCGTCCGCATAAGAGGGATCCCCCCATCCGTCAAGCACGGACGCAATCACCAGATCGTCATTGGACTGGTAAGCCACGCCCACAAGGCTCCAGGCCAGAACCAGAAGCAACAGGTTGAACCATACGGGATGGAGCAGAGGAAAAAGCGATACCCATCTCCAAATCTGTTTCAACATAAGCAAATTCCCTGACGTTCCAGACTGTTTTCCCTGTCCGGGGACGCATACTAGGAACGGGGAAAATGAAAGTCAAGAGCCGATCCGGATGAACAAACCGGAGGGGCTAAAAGGCTGCAAACTCTTCCTTAACGGTTCAGGCAGACGATAATGCCCGCGATAATCATCGCGTTGCCGCCCACTTTGCGCATGGTGATCGGTTTTCCAAAAAAAATCCGGTCAAACAAAAGGATATACACATATGCGGAGCATTCCAGCATGTTCACCGTAATCATCGGCAGGTGGGACAGGCAGTAAAACGTCAGCAGGCAGCAGCCCAAAAAAACGGAATATGCCGCCATCGTGGCCGGATTCACGAAATAGGCAAGGCCGGTCAGCCGGTCATTCATGGCAGACTTTTTCAAAACCACCTGTGTGCAGGAGGCCAGAAAAACGGAAAACAGGTTCAGCCCAATATAAAATTCTTCACTCATGCGCCTCCTCCGTGGAAACCAAAATAATCCCCCCGATGACCAGAGCCGCTCCCGCCGCCAGCGTCCAGGAAAGAGCCTCCCCCAGGCAAAGCCATGCCAGCAGGATACCCCAGATGACAACGGCGGCACGGTTGGCATAAGCCACACCCAGATTGAATTTTTTCAGCATGACCTGCCATCCCGCCGCATAAATTCCCAACAGGAACAGCACGCCGGCCAGCAGGGCGAACCGGCGCCAGTCCGTCCAGCCGTAGGGGGCAGCCATGCGCCCCAGCACGGTATTCAGCGCGTAAACGATAAACAGCAGGTGCAGAATCAGGTAGTTGATCATGAAAGAAATAAAGAGCCGGGAACAATTCACTCATACCGGCGCGCCACCACCACGGCGGGCCTATGCTTGGTTTCCTTGTAAATCTTGGAAATGTAAATGCCGATAACGCCCAGGCTCATCAGAATCAAGCCTCCGACCAGCCAGATGGAGGCCACGGAAGAGGCCCAGCCGGGAGGGGCTACATTATACAGGAGCTGGCGCACAACCACCCAGGCGACATACAGCATGGCTACCAGGGTGACCGCCAGGCCAAAGTAGGAAATATACACCAACGGCCTGGCGCTGTAGGAAACCACGGAATTCACCGCCAGCGCCATTTTTTTGCGGAAAGTGTAGGTAGTTGGAGAAGAGGATGCTTTCTTCACCCTGCACGGCACCTGCCGGAAACCGGCGGAAACGCACAGCCCAAAGAAAAAAGGCTCCCGGTCCTGGAATTTCAGCATCTCCCGCAGGAAACGCGCGCTCATCAGCCGCGCCGTAACCATATTCCTGGTAATCTGCTGGTCGGAAAGCAAATTAAACAATGTGTAGAACAATTCTCCGGAAACGGCTTCAAACAAGCCGCCCTTCCTCTTCTCCTGCACCCCGTACACCACATCCGCCCCGGTAGAATCCATCTCACGGGAAAAATTAACCAGCCACTCGGGAGATTCCTCCAAATCACTGTCAATCAAGAATACGCGCTCTCCCCGGGCTTCTTCGCAGGCCACGTACATGGCCAGATGATGACCGAAGTTGCGGGATAAATCCACCACGCGCACCCGGCCGTCCTTTTCCCGTTCCTTCAACGCCTGTTCCAGACCGTCCCTTGGGCAGCCGTCATTCACCAGCACCACCTCCGTGCGGGAGGGGTCATAACCCGCCTCAAGCGCGGCGGCGAAACTGCGGGAACAGAACTCCGCCAGATAACCGCCCGTACAATACACGGTAGCCACAATGGACAATTGAACCTGTGGATCAGTCATAACGCTTTTGCATACATGAGAACGCGTTTCCTTTCCCCGCTTTTCACGCACACCTCGTCCTTTTCCGGAACACGGACAAAACCCATGCGCTCATGAAAACGCACGGAAGCCGCATTGTCCTCCAGAATCCGGGCATATAGCCGTTCCAGGCCCAGCTCCCCTGAGGCCAGCTCCATCATCCCGGCATATGCGGCGGAAGCCGGGCGCAGTTCCCTGAATGCCCTGTCGTAAAGATAAATGCCTATCTCTCCGCAACGCGTATTCCGGTCAAACCAGGGCAGGTAAACCAGACCCAGCGGAACCTGGTCCGCATAAATCACGCAGGCGCGGGCATCCTCCCCGCGGACGTTCCTTTCCAGCCACGCCCGGTGCTGCTCCTCAGTTACCTGGTCCAACAAAAAAAACGGGCTGACCTTTTCGGAATTGCGCCACACGCGCAGGCGGCTGCGCATGGCCTCATCCACATCAGACACGTTAACCAGGCAAATTTTCATCATGATTCAACTCCCTCCAGCCCGAAGCCGGCCCGCAACACCTCCCGGCAGCCTTCTTCCCCCAAATCGTAATACAAAGGAAGCCTCAGCAACGTATCGCTGGTACGGTCCGTATGAGGCATGGCCCCGGCAGAACGCCCGAATCTCATCCCGGCAGGGGAGGAATGGAGGGGAATGTAGTGGAACACCGCTTTAATCCCGTGCTCCGCCAGCTTGTTGATCAAGCGCGTGCGCTCCTCCATGGAACGGAGCAGCACGTAATACATGTGGGCGTTATGCGTGCAATGCTCCGGAACGCACGGACGCCGCAGCACCCCCTGTTCTTCCAATGGAGCCAGAGCGCGGTGGTACATATTCCACCACTTCAACCTTTCCCCGTTGATTTCCTGCCCGTGTTCCAGCTGGGCATACAAATAAGCGGCGGTCATCTCTCCGGGCAGATAGGAGGAACCTACGTCCACCCAGGTGTATTTATCCACCTGCCCGCGGAAAAACCTGGCACGGTTGGTCCCTTTTTCCCGGATAATCTCCGCGCGTTCCATCAGGGAGGGGTCATTCACCAGCAGGGCTCCTCCCTCTCCGGAAATGACATTCTTGGTCTCGTGGAAACTGTAACAGCCCAAATGGCCGATAGAGCCGAGCCGACGCCCTCTGTAGCAGGAACCGACGCCCTGGGCGGCGTCTTCAATCACATACAGGCGGTGCCTCTCGGCAATTTCCATGATTG